>NZ_JAUFPM010000007.1:0-8281 GCF_030409265.1 Halomonas sabkhae | reverse complement strand
GCGTGGAAGGTGACGTGGTGGTCAACTACACCATCACCGACGCCGATGGCGACACCAGCGACGCTACTCTGACGATCACTGTGGCGCCGGACTCCGAGCCCGAGGTCGAAGTGCCGACGGATCCCTCGGATCCGAACGAGCCCAGTGAGCCCATCGACCCGGATGACCCGGATCTGGACGACGACCCGGCGGCCGGCGACGCGCTGTACGTGGTTGACGAAGCCGGCCTGCCAGGCGGCAGCGACGAAGCCGCCAACAGCGAGACGGTCAGCGGCACCCTGGACATCGCCACCGGCGGTGATGACCTGGCCGCGGTGCGCATGACGCACAAGGGTGACACCACGGACGTCACCGGTGGCGGTGAGATCACGACCGGTCTGGGCACCCTGACGGTGACCGAGAACGCCGATGGCAGCTATGCCTGGAGCTACACCCTCGACACCAACAGCACCGATCACAGCAGCGACGGCACCGCCGCCGATGCCGTGCGCGAGCTGTTCGATATCCAGGTCGAGGACAGTGACGGCGATACCGCCGACTCGACGCTGGGCATCGACGTCAAGGACGATGTGCCGACCCTGAGCATTGACGACACCCCGGCCACGGTGACCGAAGGCGAGACCGTCGACGGCACCTGGACCACGGACAGTGGCGCGGACACGCCGGCGACCGTCACGGTCACGGCGGGTGGTGATACCCAGACGCTGGACATGAGCGCGACGACCAACAGCGTCACGCTGAACACCGACGCAGGCGAGCTGACGGTCAATGCCGACCAGACCTGGAGCTTCGTGGCCAACGACAACCAGGATCAGGCCAGCGGCACGCCCAGCGTCGACTTCACCATCGCCACCGAAGATGCCGACACGGATACGGCCTCGGATAACCACACCATCGAGATCACCGATGGCGCGGATCCGACGCCGGGCGATGCGTCGGGCAATGGCAGCACGGCCAGCCTGGCCGTGGATGACGCCGATACGGAAAGCACATCCAGCAGCACCGACACCGGCACCATTGCCTTCACCGCCGGCAGTGATGACCTGACCTCGTTCACGTTCGGCACCACCGACCCGACGGTGACCGGTCTGGCCAGTGGCGAGACACTCAGCTGGACCACCAATGGTGACGGCGATCGCGTGGCCACGCTGGACAGCACCGGCGAGCAGGTACTGACACTGTCGCTGTCGAATACCGGCACCATTGCGGCCGGCACCAGCGGCAATGTGACGGTCACCGCGACCCTGGCCGAGAACCTGCCGCACGCGGCGTCGGTTGACTCGCTGAGCATCAGTGGCGTCGAGGTGATCGCCGAAGACATCGATGGCGGTACGGCCACCGGCAGCGCGGATATCGCGGTGGCGGATGACGAACCGAGCGCGGTGGACGACAGCACCGACACCGCCGAAGACACGCCGATCACCTACAACGTGCTGACCAACGGCGACGGCACCAGCGACACCCAGGGTGTCGATGGCGCGACCCTGACGGCCGCCAGCCTGGCCGACCCGAGCCAGGGCGATGTGTCCATCGATCCCAATGGCGAGGTGACCTTCACACCGGCCGGGGGCGTGGAAGGTGACGTGGTGGTCAACTACACCATCACCGACGCCGATGGCGACACCAGCGACGCCACCCTGACGATCAATGTGGCGCCGGACTCCGAGCCCGAGGTCGAAGTGCCGACGGATCCCTCGGATCCGAACGAGCCCAGTGAGCCCATCGACCCGGATGACCCGGACCTGAACGACGACCCGGCGGCCGGCGACGCGCTGTACGTGGTCGACGAAGCCGGCCTGCCGGACGGCAGCGACGAAGCCGCCAACAGCGAGACGGTCAGCGGCACTCTGGACATCGCCACCGGCGGTGATGACCTGGCCGCGGTGCGCATGACGCATAACGGCACCACCACGGACGTCACCGGGGGCGGTGAGATCACGACCGATCTGGGCACCCTGACGGTGACCGAGAGCGGCGGCAGCTACAGCTGGACCTACACCCTCGACACCAACAGCACCGACCACAGCAGCGACGGCACCGCCGCCGATGCCGTGCGCGAGCTGTTCGACATCCAGGTCGAGGACAGTGACGGCGATACCGCCGACTCGACGCTGGGCATCGACGTCAAGGACGACGTGCCGACCCTGAGCATTGATGATACCCCGGCCACGGTGACCGAAGGCGAGACCGTCGACGGCACCTGGACCACGGACAGTGGCGCGGATACGCCGGCGACCGTCACGGTCACGGCGGGCGGCACGAGCCAGACGCTGGACATGAGCGCGACGACCAACAGCGTCACGCTGAACATCGACGAAGGCGAGCTGACGGTCCAGGCCGATCAGACCTGGAGCTTCGTGGCCAACGACAACCAGGATCAGTCAGGCGGACCTGTACCGTTCGACTTCACCATCGAGACCGAAGATGCCGACACGGATACGGCCTCGGACAGCCACACCATCGAGATCACCGATGGCCCAGGCCCAGGCAAACCCGGTGATGACCCGGGCATACCGGTTTTGAGGCTGAAGGACGAAGAAACCCTGGGCGGCTCGAGCAGTAGTGCGAGTGTGTCGGTATCCTTTACGGCGGGTAGTGATGACCTGACCGATTTCAAGTTTGCTGATACCGAGCCGACCGTGAACCAGATCGCCAGTGGGGAAACAATCAGCTGGAGCACCAATGATGACGGCGATCGTGTGGCCACGCTGGACAGCACCGGCGAGCAGGTACTGACGCTGTCGCTGTCGAATACAGACACCATCAGCGCCGGTACCAGCGGTAACGTGACGGTCACCGCGACCTTGACGGAAAGTCTGCCACACGCCATTGATACCGACTTTCTGTACACGTCGGCGGGTATCGACATCATTGCAACGGATATTGACGGTGATCAGGACACGCAACCGGTAACTGTCTATGTGACGGATGATGAGCCGACCCTGAATATTGTCGATACCCCGGCCACGGTGACCGAAGGCGAGACCGTCGACGGCACCTGGACCACGGACAGTGGCGCGGACACGCCGGCGAGCGTCACGGTCACGGCGGGCGGCACGAGCCAGACGCTGGACATGAGCGCGACGACCAACAGCGTCACGCTGAACACCGGCGCAGGCGAGCTGACGGTCCAGGCCGACCAGACCTGGAGCTTCGTGGCCAACGACAACCAGGATCAGGCCAGCGGCACGCCCAGCGTCACTTTCACCATCGATACTGAGGATGCGGATAACGACCCCGCCTCGGATAACCACACCATCGAGATCACCGATGGTGCACCTCCGACGCCGGGTGATGGCTCGGGCGCTGGCGATACGGCCAACCTGGCCGTGGATGACGCCGATACGGAAGGCCCATCCAGCAGCACCGACACCGGCACCATTGCCTTCACCGCCGGCAGTGATGACCTGACCTCGTTCACGTTCGGCACCACCGACCCGACGGTGACCGGTCTGGCCAGTGGCGAGACACTCAGCTGGACCACCAATGGTGACGGCGATCGTGTGGCCACGCTGGACAGCACCGACGAGGAAGTCCTGACACTGTCGCTGTCGAATACCGGCAACATTGCGGCCGGCACCAGCGGCAATGTGACGGTCACCGCGACCCTGGCCGAGAACCTGCCGCACGCGGCGTCGGTTGACTCACTGAGCATCAGTGGCGTCGAGGTGATCGCCGAAGACATCGATGGCGGTACGGCCACCGGCAGCGCGGATATCGCGGTGGCGGACGACGCACCGACCCTGAATATTGTCGATACCCCGGCCACGGTGACCGAAGGCGAGACCGTCGACGGCACCTGGACCACGGACAGTGGCGCGGATACACCGGCGAGCGTCACGGTCACGGCGGGTGGCGCTCCCCAGACGTTGGACATGAGCGATGCCGCCAACAGCGTCACGCTGAACACCGGCGCAGGCGAGCTGACGGTCAATGCCGACCAGACCTGGAGCTTCGTGGCCAACGACAACCAGGATCAGGCCAGCGGCACGCCCAGCGTCACTTTCACCATCGATACTGAGGATGCGGATAACGACCCCGCCTCGGATAACCACACCATCGAGATCACCGATGGTGCACCTCCGACGCCGGGTGATGGCTCGGGGGCAGGAGATTCGACAAGCCTTTCCCTGGCCGATGCTGCGACCGTGGGTGCTGCCAGCAGCAGTGACAATAATACCCTGACGTTCACCGCCGGCAGTGATGACCTGACCTCGTTCGCGTTCGGCACCACCAACCCGACGGTCACCGGCCTGGCCAGCGGCGAGTCGCTGACCTGGAGCACCAATGGTGCCGGCGATCGCGTGGCCACGCTGGACAGCACCGGCGAGCAGGTCCTGACACTGTCGTTGTCGAATACCGGCAACATTGCAGCCGGCACCAGCGGCAATGTGACGGTCACCGCGACCCTGGCCGAGAACCTGCCGCACGCGGCGTCGGCTGACTCGCTGAGCATCAGTGGCGTCGAGGTGATCGCCGAAGACATCGATGGCGGTACGGCCACCGGCAGCGTGGAGATCGAGGTGGCGGATGACCTGCCCAGCGCCGAAATTGACGATACGCCGGTCACGGTGGAAGAAGGTGAGACGATAGCCGGTAACTGGACGATGAGCAGCAGTGCGGATACGCCCAATGTCGTGACGGTTCGTGTCGATGGCGAGGACAAGGAGCTGGACATGAGCTCCACGGCCAATAGCGTCGCATTCACGGCGCCTGAGGGCGAGCTGACGGTCAATGCCGACCAGACCTGGAGCTTTACCGCCAATACCAACCAGGACCAGACCAGTAACCCGAGCCTTGGCTTCCGTATTCAGGCTGAAGATGCCGATGAGGATACAGATGGTGATACTCTCACCATCACCATCACCGATGGCGCGGATCCGACGCCGGGTGATGGCTCGACCAACAGCAGCACGGCCAGCCTGGCCGTGGATGACGCAGAGACCGACGGCACAGCCAGCAGCACCGACACCGGCACCATTGCCTTCACTGCCGGCAGTGATGACCTGACCTCGTTCGCGTTCGGCACCACCAACCCGACGGTCACCGGCCTGGCCAGCGGCGAGTCGCTGACCTGGAGTACCAATTCGTCGGGTCAGCGAGTGGCGAGCCTGAATGGTGAACAGGTGCTGGCCCTGACCCTGTCGGATACCGGCACCATTGCGGCGGGTGACAGCGGCAGCGTGACGGTTGAGGTCGAACAGTTCGATGCCCTGCCACATGCCATGGGTGGTGACGCCTTGACGATCAGCGGGGTCGAGGTGATCGCCGAGGATGTCGATGGCGATCCGACCACCGGCAGTGTGGATATCGAGGTGGCGGATGATGAGCCCAGTGCGGCTAATGACACCGCCTCGACCGGCGAGGAAGAGTCCGTCACGGTCAATGTGCTGGCCAATGACGATGCCGGCAGCGACACACCGGCCGTGCTGACCGGTGCCACCCTGGTGTCCGGTCAGGGTACGGTGACCACCGATGCCGCAACCGGCGAAGTCACCTTTACGCCGGACGCCGGCTATACCGGCACGGCGCAGATCGATTACACCATGGAAGATGCCGACGGGGATGAGGCCTCGGCGCAGTTGAGCGTCGATGTCGTGCCCAACCAGCTGGTCATCGGCACCGGTGGTGATGATCCGAACCTCGAGGGCGGTGGCGGCAATGATGTGCTGATCGGCGATCCGGGCGGTACCAAGACGGTGATCGAGCCGGCCGAGGATTACAATATTGCCATTATTCTGGACCGCTCCAGCAGTATGGGTCGGTATCTCAGCAATGGTGACACCCGCTTCGAAGGAGCACAGAAGGCCATCAACGCCATCTTGGAAGAGTTTGCCGCCTTTTCCGGTACGATCAACCTTCATATCAATATGTATGATGAAAGCGGCTTTGACGAGGGCATCATCCAAAGGGATTTCGGGGAGTTCGATGGCGATAAACTGTCCGATGCCCAAGATTGGGTGAATGACCAGGATGATGGTTACGGCACCTATGCCCAGTTCGGCTTTGATGCGGCGACCGACTGGTTCTCCTCGCAGAACAATGATGCCCAGAACCTGGCCTACTTCATCGCCGATGGTACCGAGAGCTCCGATAGTGACCTGCAAGCCGCCCAGACCGCCTACCAGTTGATGCGTTTGATTGCTGACCCGATTGTCGAGGCCATTGCACTGGACAGGACGGTCGATGTTGAAGAGTTGAAAAATTTTGATACGGATGGCGACGTGCCGGTTGCAGATACGGCAGAAGAGCTTACCAATATCCTGAAGGGCGGCTCGACCATGCTGGAAGAGGCCGATCTGGGCGCCGACATCCTGAATGGTGGTGCCGGTGATGATATCCTCTTCGGCGACAGCGTCGATCCCGGCAACCTGACGGGCACCGACCCCGATGGCGATACCGTCAACGGCGAGCCGCAATCCGGGTATTCCGGCCTGATTGACTTCATCACTGAGGTCGATGGCGCGGCTCCTGATGATGGCCGTACCCTGGAGTTCATCAAGAACAATTATGAGGACCTGGTGAATACGGCCCGTGCGGATGGCGGTGGTGATACCCTGAATGGTCAGGCGGGGAATGATACCCTGATCGCTACCAGCGGGGATGATACTCTCAATGGTGGTGCCGGGGATGATCAGATGCTGGGTGGAACCGGTGCCGATATCTTCGCCTGGACGTTGAATGATGGTGGTACCGCCGCTGCGCCCGCCGATGACACGGTCACGGATTTCGGCGACGGCGATGATACCCTGCAGCTGGGCGAGCTTCTGGAAGGCTATGATGGCGACCAGTCGGCCTTGAACGACTTCATCAATGCCTCCTATGACGGCGCTGATACCGTCCTGCATATCAAGACGGATGGCGGCATCGCAGCGGATAACGGCAATGCCGATCAGGTCATCACCCTCAGCGGGTTCAGCGAACACTCGGGTACTTCGCAGGAGATTCTGCAAGCGATGGCCGATAGTAGTCAGCTGGATGTAGATTAAGGATCCTGGCTGTGACCGGCGTCGCTTCGGCGCCGGTACTGTATCGAATGGACTCGGTCGTGCAAGGCTGAGCCCGCACACAATCTCGGTTTCGCCTCTTTCACACGCAGGGAAGTGAACATGTCAAAGCACTCCTTCAAGACCGCGCAGCGCTCAGTCCTCTTCAAACGGCCGATGCTGGTCGGACTCATGGTGGGGGGCCTGTCGGTCGCGGCATCCCATGCCCTGGCGCAGATCCCGGCCCAGGACCCGGACGCCGCGGCATCGTCCGATCAGGCAGCGGCCTTCCCCGACGACACGACGTCTCCCGGTTCGGCCACGCTCCAGTCGGTGGTGAAGCAGGCCATCACCAGCAACCCGGAAGTCCAGGCGGCCTGGAACGGCTTTCAGGCCGCGGGCCATGATGCGGAGGCGGCGCGCGGCGGCTTCCTGCCGCAGCTCGATGCCACCGCCGGTGTCGGCATCGAGGACCGCGAGAACGACCGGCGCGGCAGCTACGACACCGAGTACGCCGAGCTGACCCTGCGCCAGATGATCTATGACGGCTTCGCCACCAGTAATCAGGTCGAGAACCTCGAGAAGGCCGAGCTGGTGCGCTACTACGAGCTGCTGGGGGCCAGCGAGAACACCGCCCTGGAAGTCACCCGGGCCTACCTGGATGTGCAGCGGCGGCGCGAGCTGGTCGAGCTGGCCCGCGGCAACTATCAGCGCCACAAGCGCATCTACGACCAGATCCGCGAGCGCGTCGAGTCCGGCGCCGGCCGCGGGGTCGACCTGCAACAGGTCCAGGGGCGCCTGGCGCTGGCCGAGTCCAACCTGCTGACCGAGGCCTCCAACCTGCATGACGTCTCGGCCCGCTTCCAGCGCCTGGTCGGCGAGCTGCCGTCGGAATCGCTGGCCGAGGCGCCGACCTTCGACGGCCAGATCCCCGGCGATGTCAGCCAGGCGCTGACCCTGGCCTATGAAGGCAACCCCGACTTCCACGCCGCCATGGCCGACATCCAGGCCAAGCGCGCCGAGCGTGAGGCCAGCGAAGCGGCCTTCCATCCCCAGCTCGACCTGGTGGGGCGCACCGGCACCTACCTGGGCAGCGGCAGTGGCGGCAGCTTCGTCGGCGACGAGCATCAGTCGCGCAGCAGCATCGAGCTGGTCGCCAGCATGAACCTCTACCGCGGCGGCAGTGACCTGGCCTCCTTCCGTGCCGCCAGCGAGCGCGTCGAGCAGACCATCAGCCTGCGCCGCAAGGCCTGCGTGGATGTGCGCCAGACCACCCAGATCGCCTTCAACGACAC
>NZ_JAUFPM010000006.1:0-298338 GCF_030409265.1 Halomonas sabkhae | reverse complement strand
AGCGCCGATGGTAGTGTGGGAGTTCCCATGCGAGAGTAGGTCATCGTCAGGCACTTACATGAAAAATCCCCCGGGTCTTCCCGGGGGATTTTTTTATGTCAGGGTGTCAGGCGATGACCTGGCCTTACCATGCGACCCGTTCGTCGGGAACGAACGGGAACCGCCCCTGGCGGGCCCGCAGGGCGAGCCTCAGGGATGAGGCGAGTAAAGTAGGGTGAGCGCCGCCCGGACAAGGCACGGTCCGAACGCGGCACCGCTTGCCAGGCGCGAACGGGCGAGGTGGAAAGCCGCGTAGCGGCGTCCCGAGCCCAGGCTCAAGGCCACGCAGTGGCCGCAGAGGCGTCAGGCATCTATCCCAGACAAGCCTCCGGTTCTTTCGAGAATCGGGGGCTTTTGTTTATGCCTGTACAGTGACCTGGCCTTACCGTTCGTCGGGAACGAACGGGAACCGCCCCTGGCGGGCCCGCAGGGCGAGCCTCAGGGATAAGGCGAGTAAAGTCGGGTGAGCGCCGCCCGGACAAGGCACGGTCCGAACGCGGCACCGCTTGCCAGGCGCGAACGGGCGAGGTGGAAAGCCGCGTAGCGGCGTCCCGAGCCCGGGCTCAAGGCCACGCAGTGGCCGCGAGCGGATGGCCGCCCCGACGTCAGGCATCTATCCCAGCCAAGCCTCCGGTTCTTGCGAGAATCGGGGGCTTTTGTGCATGTCGGTAGCCGATCTTTCCTTGCCGGGGTGTCCCTTCATGCAGACGGGAACCTGACGCTAACTGGCGACGCCCCATGAAGAATGTTGAAGGATAGTGGAGTGGGCCTGCCAAATCCCTGAATCAGTTGGCAATTTGAATTTACTCGTACTAGGGTAAGCAAACGTTATTCCGTTGATCTAAGGAGGGGAAGGATGAAACAGGAACTGCTGCGTAAACTCGCGCTGATGATGCTGATCGGTACGACCTCGGTTGGCCTGGCTGCATGCAGTGGCGAGGAAGAAGCCGAAGAGAACACCGAGCAGGCGGCCGAGAGCGCCGAGCAAAGCGCTGAAGAAGCCGCTGACGAAACGGATGCGGCCATGGATGAGGCTGCCGAGGACACCGAGCAGGCAGCGGATGAGGCCGCAGAGGGTGCCGACGAGGCCATGGATGAGGCGGCCGAGGAAACCGAGCAGGCCGCAGACGAAGCGGCGGAAAGCACGCAAGACGCCGTGGATGAAGCCGCCGAAAACACCGAGGAAGCTGCCGACGAAGCCGGGCAGGCCATGGATGAAGCGGCCGAGAACGTCGATCAGGCCGTGGAAGATGCCGGTGAAAGTGCAAGTGAAGCGGCAGAAGATGCTACGGAGAGCACGGGCGAAGCCATGGAAGATGCCGGTGAGGCAACCCAGGAAGCCGCCGACGAGACGTGATCATCTCTCACGGCTCACCGTCGGGTGCTGTCACCATCAGTGAAGAAGTGGAAAGGCCGAGCAATGCTCGGCCTTTCGCATTTTGACGCCCTGCCGGTGAGTCCCGTTCAGCTTGCCGTGTTCTGCTCGATTCCCTTCACATACCAGGGGGCACCATCGCGCAGCTCGCGCACAAGGTGCCAGGTCTCGCTGAATTCGTTCTGCGCGCCGTTCTCACCCAGAGTGCCGTGGAACCATACGCTGGCCTCGGCTTGTCGGCCGAGCTCCTGGACACTGCCCAGTTCGGCGAAGAGCCGGATGATCTCGGTCTGGTTGTTGGCGGGATGCTGATCGCGTTCCTGACGCAACAGGTTATAGAGCTCTGGCGTCACGTAGTCCTGAATCAGGGTGAAGTCATTATTGTCCCAGGCGCGTTGCAGCGTCATGAAGTGCTCCTTGGCACCGCCCAGGAAGCGCTCCGTATCGAACCACTCCGGTGCCAGAGAGCTGTCTCTCGCGACGCCAGACGTGAAGGCCCGAGGCTGCGCCTGGTCGACGTGAGGCGCCTGCGGACTGGCCTGTCGAGCGCCGACGCTGGCCGGGCGTCGGCGCGCCAGCAGCCGCAGGAGGAGAAAGGCGGCGCCGGCGATCAGCAGCAGGTCCAGCAACCGCATTTCATCGAAGGCGCCACCGAAAAAGAGTGAGGCCAGCAGCCCGCCAGCCAGGAGTCCGGCAAAGGGACCGGCGAATTTCGACAGACTGCTGGACGGCTTGCGCTGGGCGCCGGTCGCGGCCTTGGGGGCGCTGGTGCTCTGGGAGCTGAGGGTGCGGGAGTAGCTGCCGACACTCTTGCCGCCTCCCATGCGGCGGGCATCGGCGTGCTCGACGGCGAGGCCGAAGCCGAGCATGCCGATGAGGAAGGTGACGAGAAAATGGCGCATCGCAGAGTCTCCATGGGGCCTTGCGGCCCATCAACTATCGAAGCGACTATTCTAGGGGAAACTCTGCTTGAATGCCTGCGCACGTAAAGCGCTGGGCTATAGCCGCCATTCATGGCGGCTACCCTGCGGGCCCGTCCAAAGACGGTTCAAATTCGCTTCCGGCGAATTTGTGCGCGGTGCGGGAGGGCTCGCCCAGCTCGCGGTCATGTCTCGTTGGCTGCGCTTCGTGCGCCTCACTGTATTCGGCTATTGATTCAGCAATTCCCGGGCGATTGAGCTGAGGCAAGGCATCGCCTCAAGCCGAGTGTCCTTCATCCTGTCGGGAGGCAATGACATGCAAATGCAACGGGAGTCGAGTCTGCTGCTGATCGTGGATCTGCAGAGCCGTTTGCTTCCGGAACTGGCGGGCGGGGCGCAGGTGATCGAGGAAGCCACCTGGATGGCGCGTGTTGCCGAATCACTCGGCGTGCCGGTCTGGTTGACCGAACAGTATCCGCAGGGGCTCGGTCATAGCGACGCCACACTGCTGGAGGCCCTGGCGTCGCCCCGTTGCTGGCAGAAGACGCACTTCAATGCACATGCCGAGCCGGACTTCGCGCAGGCTCTGGCACAGAGCGGTCGTCGACAGATCGTGCTGTGCGGTGCCGAAGCCCATGTCTGCGTGCTGCAGACCGGCCTGGGGCTATGCGCGGCCGGTCATGAGGTCTTCTGGCTGAGCGAGGCGGTCGGCAGTCGACGGCGAGACGAAGTGGCCCTGGCGCGCAAGCGCATGGAAAGGGCCGGCGCCCAGGCCGTGAGCGCCGACATGGTGGCCTACGAATGGCTCGAGCGTTGCGACGACCCTGTCTTCAAGGAGACTCACCGACGCTTTCTGAAGGAGCGTGCCCGGCGTCCACTGATCCTTGACTAGCCGGGCCGGCCGCTGCGCGATGGTACCGGGTCAGGGACGGTCACGCTCGTCACGGCAGAATACCAGCGTATTGCCTTCCGACATGGCCGCATTGAAGCGGTAGCCGGCGACATCGAAGTGCTTCAGCGCCTCGGCATCATCCAGCCGCTGGCGGATCATCCAGGCCGCCATCAGTCCGCGTGCCTTCTTGGCATAGAAACTGATGATCTTGTATTGACCGTTCTTCTCGTCCTTGAAGACCGGTGTGATGATCCGTGCATCCAGGCGTGCGGGGTCGATTGACTTGAAATACTCGTTGGAAGCCAGATTGACCAGCACGCGGCTGCCGCTCTGCGCGATGGCCTGGTTCAGCGCCGTGGTCAGCTCATCGCGCCAGAAGGCATACAGGTCCTGGCCGGCCGGGTTGGCGAGCTTGGTGCCCATTTCCAGGCGATAGGGCTGGATCAGGTCGAGGGGCCTCAGCAGACCGTAGAGGCCGGAAAGGATGCGCAGGTGGTCCTGGGCAAAGTCGTTGTCGGCCTCATCGAAGCTCCCGGCCTCCAGGCCGACATAGACGTCGCCCTGGAAGGCCTGGGCCGCCGGCTTGGCATTCTCGGGCGTGAAGGGGGTATGCCAGTCGGCGAAGCGAGCGGCATTGAGGCCGGCGATCTTGTCGCTGACGCCCATCAACCGGCTGATTTCCTGGGGCGACTTGTCGCGCATGATGTCGACCAGGGTCTGACTATGCTCGAGGTAATCCGGCTGTGTGTGCCGGTCAGTAGTGGGCGGTGTCTCGAAGTCCAGCTTCTTGGCCGGGGAAATCACGCTCAGCATGGGGCGCTCCTCACGCGTCGTTGGCTATTGGCCGGATTATATCAAGGAGGTGGCCGGGACGGGGCTATCGGACCGATAGCCCCGTGATCGGTGGTCAGGGGCAGGGGTTGGGCAAGCGCTGGTGAACCTGCTCGATGGCGTCCAGCACATCGTCGCTCAGGCGTAGTGATTCGCTGGCCAGGTTGCTTTCGAGCTGGGCCATGCTGGTGGCGCCAATGATGTTGCTGGTCAGGAAGGGGCGCGAATTGACGTAGGCCAGTGCCATCTGGGCCGGGTCGAGGCCGTGCGCGCGGGCAATGTCCACGTACGCGCGGGTAGCCTCTTCGGCCTGCGGCGAGGTATAGCGCTTGAAGCGCTCGTAGAGGGTCAGGCGTGCGCCTTCCGGACGAGCGCCGTCCAGGTACTTGCCCGAGAGTACCCCGAAGCCCAGCGGTGAATAGGCCAGCAGGCCGACGTTTTCACGATGCGCGACTTCGGCCAGGCCTACCTCATAGGTGCGGTTCAGCAGGCTGTAGGGGTTCTGGACCGAGGCAACCCGCGGCAGGCCCATCCTGTCCGCCAGGTGAAGGGCGTGCATGACACCCCAGGGGGTCTCGTTGGAAAGCCCGACGGCGCGGATCTTGCCGGCCTGAACCAGCTCCTGAAGCGCCGACAGGGTTTCTTCCAGCGCGATGGCATCCTCCTGCTCGTCAGGCTGATAGCCCAGGCGGCCGAAGAAGTTGCTGCGCCGATCCGGCCAGTGCAGCTGGTAGAGGTCGATGTAATCGGTCTGCAGGCGTTGCAGACTGGTATCGATGGCCTGGTGCACCTGCTCGCGGGTCAGGCGCGAGCCGCCGCGCAGGTAGTCCAGCCCGGGACCTGCTATCTTGCTGGCCAGGATGATGTCATCCCGGGAGCCGCGCGAGGCCAGCCAGCTGCCGATATAGCGTTCGGTGAGTCCTTGGGTGTCGGCGCTGGGCGGTACCGGGTACATCTCGGCGGTATCGATGAAATCGATGCCGCAGGAGACGGCACGATCCAGCTGTTCGTGGGCCTCGGCTTCACTGTTCTGTTCACCAAAGGTCATGGTGCCGAGGCACAACCGGCTGACTTCGATACCCGTGTTTCCCAGGGGGCGCGTCTGCATCCGTCACTCCTCACGATAATGTGGTTGGAACCGCCATGCCTGCCGCCGACAGGACCGCTCGTGCATGGGCGAGAATGCCTTGGGCAGGCGGCTCGTCAGGCATGGTAGCGGGGGGAAGCAGAAGCGTAAACGCCAAGGGGTTGAGTCGCCGTGTAGCCGAGCGTATGCTTGCCTTCCCGTTGGCAAGGCGGAGCCTGGAATTCGCCAACGCACGCATGTGAACGACGCCGGTCACAGGGTGGTGCTCGACGTCACTATCGAATCGAACCTCAGGACTCAGGATGGTTTGCCATGCCACAGGCAGCGTCACTGTTTACTCGGATCGAGTACCGTCTGGCACAACAGCTCGTGCATACTCGCTGGTTGCCTCGTTCGCCGCAGACTCAGCGGTTGACCATGCACCTGTTCCAACGCTGCGCCAAGGCCGGACACCCCGCGGCCCTGGCACAGTACGGTCATATGCTGTTTCACCGCGGCGTGTCCCCCCAGGACAAGGCGCGGGGAGCGCGCTATGTGATCGAAGCCGCCCATGGCGGTGATACTCACGCCCAGTTTCGCGCCGGCCAGATCCACGAGCATGGTTGCACCCAGTACCCGCGCCGTGAAGATCACGCCGTGACCTGGTACGCCCGGGCCGGTGAAGCGGGCCACCCCCAGGCAGCGGCGCGGCTTGCCGATGCCTATCGCGACGGCGATCTGGGACTGCCGGTCGATGGCGAACGGATGGCCTACTGGCAACGGCTGGCCGATCAGTTCACGGCGTCACCCGAGTTACTGGACAGCCGGGAAGCCGGGACGCGACACTAGGGCCAGGTGTCTCAGTGACGAGACGTGAACCACTGGCCGAGCCCCTGGTGCAGCGGCCCTGACCAAGGAACCCCCTTTCCGTGACGCTACCGACATTGCTGGATATCGAAGCGTCCGGTTTTGGGCGCGGTAGTTACCCCATTGAAATCGGCCTGGCGCGGGCCGATGGCAGCGTCTGCGCTTTTCTGGTCCACCCCCTCGACGAATGGACGCACTGGGACCCCAAGGCGGAACTGCTGCACGGCATCTCCCGGGCACGCCTGGAGCGTGAGGGCTACCCTGTGCGCCAGGTAGCACGCTGGCTCAATGACGAGCTGAGCGATATCGGCATCGCCTACAGTGACAGCTGGGGTTACGACAATACCTGGATGTCCCTGCTCTTCCACCATGCCGGGATGCTGCCCGCCTTCCGTCTCGAGGCCTTGCGTCGGCTGCTGAGCGAAACCCAGATGGAGCGCTGGAGCGATACCAAGGAAGCCATCATTCGGGAGCAGGGCGTCCTGCGCCATCGTGCCGGCGAAGATGCCCGTCTGCTGCAGCTGACCTACCAGCGCACCCTGGATTACTGACGCCTGACACGCGCTGTCACTCCGGCCTCACCGGCCGAGGCGCTGCTCCAGCGCATCGAGCAGCGGCGCCGGCGAGTCGGCATCCAGCAGGTTGGCGCGGGTGTCGGCATCGAGGAAGCCGTGTTGCACGGTGTTATCGAGAAAGGTCAGCAGTGGCGCATAGAAGCCTCGGGTATCGAGCAGTCCCAGCGGCTTGTCGTGCAGGCCCAGATACTGCCAGGTCCAGGCTTCGAACAGTTCCTCCAGGGTCCCGATTCCCCCCGGCAGGGCAATGAAGGCGTCGCTGTGGGCGGCCATGCTGGCCTTGCGTTCATGCATGTTGCTGACGCGTATCAACCGGGTGAGTCCGGTATGGGCCTGCTCGCGCTCCACCAGATGATCCGGCATCACGCCGGTCACCTCGCCGCCGGCGGCCATCATGCTGTCGGCCAGCGCCCCCATCATGCCGACGCGAGCCCCACCGTAGACCAGTGCGTGGCCACGCGATGCCAGCTCACCGCCGAGCGTCCCGGCGGCTTCCAGGAAGGCCGGGTCATGGCCGGTGCGCGAGCCAAGATAGACGCAGAAGGTCGACATGGGGTTCTCCGGGGGCAGTCGTCTCAGGGCAGACAGTCGGCGACGCCATGGTGTTCGTCCAGCCACTGGCCGATGACATTGTGGCCACACAGGTGGTGCGCATACTGGGTGTGCAGGCAGCGTACCTGGTTCCAGTTGGCGATACCGCCGATGCCGCGCTCGCGCAGTACCGTCTCGTAGCCCAGCTCCTGCACCCTGGTGTGTTGTGCGGGCGTCATGCAGTGCCAGCGCGTGGCGATGTAGTCGCGATGGCTCTGGTGATAGGCCGCAAGGAAGTCGGGCTCCTCGCGCAGGCGCGCTTCCAGCTGCTTGATCACGCCGGCCGCCTCGAGGTGGCTGAGTTCGATCTTCAGGCGCTCCGAGCTCAGCCAGTAGAGCGTTGGGAAGGGGGCGCCATCGACGATGGGGGCCATGCGCAGCACCAGTGGTGTGCCTTCACCATCGGTGGCCGCCAGGGCCTCGATGCCCCGGGGGGCACGGCCCAGCTGTTCGGTGATGAGCGCCATCTGGCGTTCGTCAGGCATCGTGTCGGGACGAATCACCATCGTTGTCATCTCGTATGAACTTGTTCGAGCGGCCCACGGCGCGGAAGAAGGTCCGATTGAGCTGTTCCGGTGTCGGAACATAGTTCCAGTAGCGGTCGCAGTAATCGTTGGCCCGTGCCATCAGCACGTCGTAGAGGCGGTTGAACGGCGCATCATAATCGTAAGGGTCGGCCCCGAACAAGCGGATGTGCGGATAGTCGGCGAAGCGCTCCATGAAGTAGCGCTCCAGATCGGCCTCCACGGCATGGTGGCGGGCGACGTTGTCTGGATCGAGCCAGAGGTCGTAGCGGATGGCCATCGTCGGCTCCCTTGGGTCGAGCGGCTCGGTGGTACCGAGCCGTCTGTCACGCTTGGACAGTGCAGCGTGGTGTTCGGCTCGGCGACTCAGCGAGCCAATGAGGTGAAACGGCCGTTCAGCAAGCCGATCAGGTCCGCCGGCGCCAGGCAGATTTCCAGGCCGCGTCGTCCCCCGCTGACGTAAAGCTGTTCGAGAGGCTCGGCGCTGGCATCGATGAAGGCCGGCAGGCGCTTCTTCTGGCCCAACGGGCTGATACCCCCGATCACATAGCCCGTGGCCCGTTCGGCCTCATCGGCCTCGGCCAGGCGAGCCTTGCGTGCGCCGGCGGCCCTGGCCAGTGCCTTGAGGTCCAGCTGGCCGGAAACCGGCACCAGGGCCATGACCAGCTGGCCTGTGTCGAGGCGGGCCAATAGTGTCTTGAAGACCTCGTGCGTTGCCAGGCCCAGCGCATCGACGGCCTCTTCGCCATAGGCCGGGTGGCGCGCATCGTGCTCGTACGTCGCGAGCGCAAAGCCGATACCGGCCTTTTCCAGCACCTTGACGGCCGGAGTCATGCGTCGTCCGCCTCCGTTGCCTGCAAGTGTTCGCTCAAGGCTTCGCGCAGTGTGCCCTCGATGGGTACGGCGCATCCGGCCTGGTGGTCATAGTGCATCATGACGGTATGGCCGGTATTGGTCAGTCTGCCGGACTGACGGGCTTCCTGGGTCACGGTGAAGGAACTGTTGCCGAGCCGCGAGAGGTAGGTGCGGATCTCGATGTCGCGACCGTAATACAGCTCGCCGTGATAGTCGATTTCCATGCGCGCCATGATCAGTCGCCAGCGGCGCGGGTCCAGGTCCGGCGTGAACAGGGGAAAGAGGTCGTTGCGGGCCCACTCGAACCAGGCCGGCAGGCGCGTATTGTTGATGTGGCCCAGCGCATCGGTGTCGTAGAAGGCGGGCTCGAGAGTGCGAACGAACATGCAGTTTCCTCTTCAGAGGGTGTTTACAAATTACTGCGCTCGCCCATGCGGCGTTGAAATCAGCCTCAAAATGCTCATTTACCAGCTCGTAAACTCCGCTTTTTTAGCTGATTTCGCCTGGCCTGGCCGTCGCTCGTGACTTTTGTAAACACCCTCTCGGCATATGCGGCCAGATATCTCCCGGCATGGCGATGCCTGGAGCATCACTATAGCATGCTAGCGAGTCGCTTCCGGGTCCTCGGTGACGCTGCGCCGTTGTTGCCACAGGGCCTGTCCGCGGGTCCAGGCCAGCAGCCAGAGCGTGGCGGCGGCAAAGCCGACCAGGGTGCCCCAGGTGAGTCCCAGGGCATCATAGGCCAGCGAGACGCACAGGGCATAGCACAGCAGCGAACCCAGCCCGGCCGGGTAGTGCTTGATGACGGTGGCCACCGGTGCGGCACCATGGGTCAGGTGCAGTATCACCAGAAACGGGTACATGGTGACCGGGAAGGCCGCCATGACACCGGCCCAGCTGCTCGGCACGACATGCGCCAGAGCGGTGATGACGAAGATGATGCCGGCCGCAAGGCCGGCGCGCAGTGCCAGGGCAGCGGCGCTGAAGCCGCCGCGTGGCGGCGCGGTGTGCTCGGGAATGCGGCGATACAGCCAGCTGAAGACGAGGATCGCCAGCAGGGTGATCAGGGTGCCGCCCAGCCGATTGACATCGAAGCGGGTCAGCAGCAGGCTCATCAACCCCCAGGCGAGCAGGCCGCCCAGGGTGCCCGCGATGACACCGCGCAAGCCGTCACGTCGACCACACAGCAGATAACCACCCCCCAGGGCCAGGGTCGCGGTGAACCCTGCCAGGGTGTGCACGGCACTCTCGGCGGCAAAGCCCGGCGAGATTTCCAGGCCGATGAAGAACAGCGCGATGGCCGTGCCCAGCGGGTAGCCGGAGAGCAGGCCGGCAGCGCGCGTGCTGAGGCGCTCGGCGATCACCGAGAGGCCCAGCACCACGCCGATCGAGACCAGCAGCTTGGCCAGTTGCCATTCAAGTGGGACTTCCATGACGCTATCCTGTTGGTGTCGAGAGTCGCCCGGCCCGGGCGCGTAAGCTTCGAGTGCGTCACCGGCAGGCGCAGAGCCGGGGCGCCGCCAGCCCGCCACCGTCGAGGTACGCATGACCGGTCACGCGCTGTCCCCGCCAAGTCGTCCCGAACACTGTGAGCTGTGTCGGCGCGCCGCGCCGCTGACACGCCATCACCTGATTCCGCGTACCCTGCACGCCAAGGCACGCTATCGGCGTCGGTTCGACCGGGCCGAGCGCCTGAGCGCGATTCTATGGGTCTGCCATGCCTGCCATCGACATATCCACGCACTGTTCAGCGAGCGCGAGCTGGCCGACCATTATCGCAGCCGCGAGGCCCTGCTGGGGCATCCCGAGGTCCAGACCTTCGTCGCATGGCTGGCCACCAAGCCGGCGGGCTTCGAGCCCAAGCGCCCGACCCGGCGGCGACGCTGATGGCTTACACCAGACGCAGGCCCTGCTGATCCACCCAGGCGGCCTTGAGGGCGGTCTCCAGAGGCGAGTGCAGGTGTGCGGGCAGGGCGTCGACGGCGGCCTCATAACTCTCGACCTGGCGATTGCGCAACCAGCAGTAGGCCCAGGCACAGGCCTCTTCGTCGCTTTGCGGCACGGGCCGCGCCGGCATCTGGGTCAGCAGAAAGACCGCGGTACGTCCGGCCCAGAGCGGGATATCCGCGTGACGATCGCCGGCGCCCCAGGCCTCGAGGGTGGCACCGCTGGGCGTGGCCTCGGGCTCGCCCAGTTTGGCGACCCGGGCCGTTTCGGCAAGAATCAGTGCCAGGCGGTCGCGGTCGCCCTGGCCGAGTGCCAGCCACTGGGCGATGACGGCCGGCAGGCCCTGGCGGACCTTGGAATAGAAGCTGCTTTGGGGCATGGTTTGATGCATTCTCAGGGGCGTCACATGACGCCGGATCAGGAGCAAAGGATGGCCACTTCATGACCGCGACCTTCGATTTTGTCACGCCCGTCGAGCGGCGACACCCCTCCAATGGCTACTGGCCGTCACAGAAATGGCATCGCTATGCGGAGGATGTCCTGCCGCTGTGGGTGGCCGACATGGACTTCCGCTCGCCGCCGGCGGTCATCGAGGCGCTTCAGGCCCGGGTCGAGCATGGCGTCTATGGCTATGGTCTGGTGGCCGACGGCCTGCGCGATGCCGTCTGCCGCTGGAGCCGTGAGCACTATGGCTGGGCGATCGAACCCGACTGGCAGGTGTGGCTGCCTGGCGTGGTGCCGGCCCTCAACATGGCCAGCCTGGCGCTGACCGAGCCCGGCGACGGCGTGCTGACCATTACGCCGATCTATCCGCCCTTCCTGCAGGTGGCCGAACGCACCGGCCGCGAGCCCCAGCAGGCGGCCATGCGGCCGCCCCGGGCGGCAGGCGATGACTGGCAGCTGGATCTCGAGGCCCTCGAGGCCGCCATCACGCCGCGCACCCGGCTGCTGCTGTGGTGTCACCCGCACAACCCGACCGGACGCGTCTGGCGCCCGGACGAGCTGGAAGGGCTGGCCCGCCTGGTCGAGCGCCATGAGCTTTACGTGGTCTCCGACGAGCTGCACTGCGACCTGCTGCTCGATGACGGCGCTCGACACCAACCGCTGGCGGCTCTGTTCCCGGCGCTGGCCGCGCGCATCATTACCCTCTGGGCGCCATCCAAGACCTTCAATCTGGCCGGGCTGACGGCCGCCTGCGCGGTGATTCCCGATGCCGGCTTGCGTCAGCGCTTCGCGGCACGCCTCAAGGGCCTGCAACCCGACGGCAATGTGCTCGGGCTGGTCGCCGCCGAGGCCGCCTACTGCCACGGCGAGCCCTGGCGGCAGGCCCTGCTGGAGACCCTGCGCGGCCATCGTCGTCGGCTGGAAGAGCATGTCGCCCGCTGGCCGGGCGTGCGCATGGCCTGCCCGCAGTCGACCTATCTGGCCTGGCTGGACCTGCGCGAGTCACCCGCCATGCAGGGCGCTGCCTCGCCTCAGCAGCTGCTGCTCGAGGAGGCGCGCGTGGCGCTTTCGGATGGCGTCAACTTTGGCTGGCCGGGCTTCGTGCGGCTAAACTTCGGCACCACCGCCGAGCAGCTGGAAACGGCTCTGCAGCGCATGGACGGGGTGCTGGCGTCCTGAGGTGACGCCACGCCATACGCCAGCAGCGGAGAGACAGGCCCTGCGCTGCTGGCGTCGTGACGGAGTGGCGGGCCCTAGAGCGCGGCGATCCGGTCGCGCTGCTCGACCAGCAGGCGGCGGTTGGTGCTCAGGTCGTCGAGCTTGTCGCGTTCCTTCTGGACCACGGCTTCCGGCGCCTTGGCGACGAAGCTCTCATTGCCGAGTTTCTTCTCGATGCCGTCGATCAGCTTGTCCTGCTTGTCGATCTCCTTGGCCAGACGCGTCAGCTCCGCCTCCTTGTCGATCAGGCCGGCCATGGGCACCAGCACCTCCAGGTCGCCGACCAGCTGGGTGGCGGCCAGCGGGGCCTGGTCGGCATCGGCGAGCCAGTCGATGCTTTCCAGCTTGGCCAGCTTGGCGAGGAAACGGCGGTTGGCGTCCAGGCGCCGGCGGTCATCGGCATCGCCCTTGGTCAGCATCGCCGTCAGCGGCTTGCCGGGGGCAATGTTGAGCTCGGCGCGGATGTTGCGGATCGCCACGATCACGCCCTTGAGCCACTCGATATCACGCTCGGCGTCGTCGTCGATGCGGCTGTCGTCGGCCTGGGGCCAGGGCTGAACCATCAGCGAGTCATCCTCGCCGCGGCTGGTGCCGGCCAGCGGGGCGACGCGCTGCCAGATTTCCTCGCTGATGTAGGGCATCATCGGGTGCGCCAGGCGCAGCACGGTCTCGAGCACGCGTACCAGGGTGCGGCGGGTGCCGCGCTGGGCTTGCGCCGAGGCCTCGTCATCCCAGAGGACCGGCTTGGAAAGCTCCAGGTACCAGTCGCAGTATTCGTTCCAGATGAACTCATAGAGCGCCTGGGAGGCGTGGTCGAAGCGGTATTCCTGCATGGCGCGGGTGACCTGGGCCTCGGTCTGCTGCAGGCGCGAGACGATCCAGCGGTCGGCCAACGACAGTTCGATCTCGCCGCCCCCGTCGTTTTCAAGTTCAGTGCCGCAATCCTGGCCCTCGGCATTCATCAGCACATAGCGCGAGGCGTTCCACAGCTTGTTGCAGAAGTTGCGGTAGCCATCCAGGCGGCCCATGTCGAACTTGATGTCGCGCCCGGTGGTGGCCTGGGACAGGAAGGTGAAGCGCAGGGCATCGGTGCCGTGGGCCTCGATGCCCTGCGGAAATTCCTGACGCGTGGCCTTGGCGATGGCCCTGGCCTTCTGCGGCTGCATCATGTTGCCGGTGCGCTTCTCGACCAGGGTGTCCAGGTCGATGCCGTCGATCAGGTCGATGGGGTCGAGCACATTGCCCTTGGACTTGGACATCTTGTTGCCCTGGCCGTCGCGCACCAGGCCATGCACATAGACCTGCTTGAAGGGCACCTCGCCGGTGAACTCCAGGGTCAGCATGATCATCCGCGCGACCCAGAAGAAGATGATGTCGAAGCCGGTGACCAGCACGCTGCTGGGGTGGAAGGTCTCCAGCGCCGGGGTCTGCTCGGGCCAGCCCAGGGTGCCGAAGGTCCACAGGCCGGAGCTGAACCAGGTGTCGAGGACGTCCTCGTCCTGGTTCAGGGGAACATCGGCGGCGATGCCGTATCGCTCGCGGGCCTCGGCCTCGCTGCGGGCCACGTAGACCCTGCCCTCGGCGTCGTACCAGGCCGGAATGCGGTGGCCCCACCACAGCTGGCGCGAGATGCACCAGTCCTGGAGGTCACGCATCCAGGCGAAATACATGTTCTCGTAGTTCTTCGGCACGAACTCGATGTCGCCGTTCTCGACCGCCGCGATGGCCGGCTTGGCGAGGTTCTCCACGGCCACGAACCACTGGTCGGTGAGATAGGGCTCGATGACATCGCCGGAGCGGTCGCCGAAGGGCTGCATCAGCTTCTTGTGCTCGACCAGCGGCTGTTCCTGGCCGGCTTCATCGGTGGTGGTCACTGCCAGGCCTTCGGCGGTGACGGCCTCGACCACCTGGCGGCGCGCTTCGAAGCGATCCAGCCCGCGCAGTTCGGTGGGCACCAGGTTGACCTCGTCCACACTGCCGATGTCTTCGCCCCGGGCGGCGCGGGATGCCAGGGCGGCGCTTTCCGCATAGGAGAGGCCGTCAGTGCGCATGTGCGCCTTGCGGTCCATCAGGTTGTAGAGCGGAATCGCGTTGCGCTGTGCGACGGCGTAGTCGTTGAAGTCATGGGCGCCGGTGATCTTGACGGCACCCGAGCCGAAGTCGGGGTCGGGATACTCATCGGTGATGATGGGAATCAGGCGACGGTGTTCCTTCGGCCCGACCGGGATCTCGCAGAGCTTGCCGACCAGCGGCGCATAGCGTTCATCGTCCGGGCTCACGGCGACGGCACCATCGCCCAGCATGGTTTCCGGCCGCGTGGTGGCGATGGAGATATAGTCGCGTGTCTCGCACAGCGTGACGTTGCCGTCGGCATCCTTCTCGATGTACTCGTAGGTTTCACCGCCGGCCAGCGGATACTTGAAGTGCCACATATGGCCATCGACCTCGGTGTTCTCCACCTCGAGGTCGGAAATGGCGGTCTCGAACGTCGGGTCCCAGTTGACCAGCCGCTTGCCACGGTAGATCAGGCCCTTGTCGAACAACTGCACGAAGACTTCCTGAACCGCCTTGTAGAAGCCGTCGTCCATGGTGAAGCGTTCGCGGGACCAGTCGACGCTGGCGCCCATGCGCCGCAGCTGGCGGGTGATGTGACCCCCGGATTCCTGCTTCCACTCCCAGATTCGGTCGGTGAAGGCATCACGGCCCAGGTCGTGACGACTCTTGCCTTCCTCGGCGGCGACCTTGCGCTCCACCAGCATCTGGGTGGCGATGCCGGCGTGGTCGGTGCCCACCTGCCACAGGGTATTGTTGCCCTGCATGCGCTTCCAGCGCGTCAGGGTATCCATGATGGTGTCCTGGAAGGCATGACCCATGTGCAGACTGCCGGTGACATTGGGCGGCGGGATCATGATGGAGAAGGGGTCGCCCTTGCCGGAAGGGGCAAAGTGACCATCCTCCTCCCAGCGTTGATACCAGCGGTTCTCGATCTGCTCGGGTTGGTAGGTCTTGTCCATGGGAAATCCGGTCCAGAATGGGTCGCCACCGGGGCTATACAAAGCCTAGAACCGGTCGGCGGGGCATCGTCGAAAATGGGCCCGATTATAGCCCAATCAAGGGCTGAGAGTCAGCCGCAGCTCGATAGGCTGATTAGCGTGCCTGGCTGCCCAGTTGATGGGCCTTAACGGGATAGCCGCGCTTCTTGTAGGTCTGCCAGCAATCACGCTTGGTCTTCAGCACTTCCTGGTGCTGATTGATGATTTCGGCGACCCGCTCGAAGCGTGAAAACCACTCAGGAATCCCCGGGTGCAGGTTGAGCATTGCCTGGGTGCCGGTCTCGCCGGGCGCCGGTGGCTCCTGCCAGCCGATGGTGGCCGGCACGCTATCCGCCATCTCGCTGCCCAGCAGGGCATGCGGCAGGTAGGCATCGGCGCGAAAGTCCCACAGCCGATCATCCAGGGTCCGGGCCATGGCCTCGTCTTCCACATGCAGATGCAGCCGATAGCCCTTGTTGACGATGGTCTCGGCCAACCGGCAGGCAAAGGCCAGCCGGGCATCGAGGGTGGTATCGGGCAGGATGTAGAAGTCGATCTGGGTCATGGATTCCCGCTCCGGCTGCGCCGGGAGTTGTAAGAAATAAGAGGGAAGAAAGAAGAGCAGTTCTCCGATGTCTTCAAGGCGCGTAGCGCCGTTCTTCCTTCTTCAAGCCGCGCAGCGGCGTACTTGTTTAAACCCCGCCATCGATATCGATCAGGCTGCCGGTGCAGAACTCGGCTTCAGCGAGCCACAGGATGCCGTCGGCGATTTCCGCGGGTTCGCCGATGCGGCCCAGCGGGATGCGCGTCCCGGCGGTATCGACCTTGCCGGGGTTGTCGGCGCTGGCGTGGATGCTGGTGCGCACCACGCCGGGGCGTATGCCATTGACGCGGATGCCGGCGTCGGCGAGTTCGCGGGCGAGTCCCCGGGTGAGGCTGTCGATGGCGCCCTTGGAGGCCGCATAGTCGACATACTCATTGGCGCCACCCAGGCGCGCCGCGACGGACGAGATGTTGATGATCACGCCACCGTCGCCACCATGCCGGGTCGCCATGCGCTTGACCGCTTCGCGGGCGCAGATCAAGGGGCCGGTGACATTGGTCCGCATCATGCGCTCGACGCGGGCGAAGCTCATGTCCTCGATACGAGCATTGACGTCCACCATACCGGCGTTGTTGACCAGCACATCGAGGCGCCCCAACTCGCGGTCGAGGGTCTCGAACAGCGACAGTATGCCGGCCTCGTCGGCGACATCGGCCTGGATGGCGATAGCACGACCGCCTGCGGCCTCGATGTCACCGACGACGCCATCTGCCGAGGCCTTGTCACTCCGGTAGTTGATGACCACCGTATAGCCGCGCTGAGCGGCCAGGCGTGCCGTGGCGGCACCGATGCCGCGTCCGGCACCGGTGATCAGCATGACGCGTGAGGCCGGGGGGTGCCGGGTGCTCATGCCAGTCGGGTCAGCCAGCCGTGGGTGTCTTCCCGGCGGCCGTACTGCAGGTCGAGCAGGTGGCCGCGCAGGCGCTTGGCGACCTCGTTGTCGCCGCCGGCGTCGAGGCGGATGGTGTCGTCCTCGGTGACCAGCTCGCCGACCGGGGTGATGACGGCGGCGGTGCCGCAGGCGAAGACTTCGGTGATGTCGCCGCTGGCTGCTCCCTCACGCCATTCGTCGAGGCTGATCGGACGCTCCTCCGGTGTCAGGCCTTCCTCGCGGGCCAGGGTGAGCACCGAGTCACGGGTCACGCCTTCGAGGATGGTGTCGGTGAGCTGCGGCGTCACCAGGCGGCCATCGCGGTAGACGAAGAACAGGTTCATGCCGCCCAGCTCCTCGATCCACTTGTTTTCGGCGGCATCGAGGAAGGCGACCTGGCTGCAGTCGTTGGCTTCGGCCTCCTTCTGGGCGGCCAGCGAGGCGGCGTAGTTGCCGCCGCACTTGGCGAAGCCGGTGCCGCCGGCCGCGGCCCGCTTGTAGTGGGAGGAGAGCCAGATCGAGACCGGCGCGATGCCGCCCTTGAAGTAGGCCGCCGCCGGTGAGGCGATGACGTAGTAGTCGACCTCATGGGACGGACGCACGCCGAGGAAGGTCTCGCTGGCGATCATGAAGGGACGCAGGTAGAGACTGGATTCCTCGGCCGCCGTGGCCGGCGTCGGCACCCAGGCATGGTCCTGGGCCAGCAGGGCCTTGAGCGAGTCGACGAAGTCATCGTCGGACAGCTCCGGCAGGGCCAGGCGACGCGCCGAGCGCCGGAAGCGTTCGGCGTTCTTTTCCGGGCGGAAGGCCCACACCGAGCCGTCATCATGGCGGTAGGCCTTGATGCCCTCGAAGATCTCCTGGGCGTAGTGCAGCACGGCGGCGGCCGGGTCCAGGGTCAGGGGCCCGTAGGGGCGCACTTCATGACCGTGCCAGCCGGCGTCGAGCGTCCAGCGGACATGCGCCATGTGGTCGGTGAAGTAACGGCCGAAGCCGGGATTGGCGAGGATGTCGTCCCGGATGGGGGCTGCCGTGGCCTCGGAGGACGGCAGCACGGTAAAGCGTTGTGTGGGCACGGCGATCGGTCTCCGCTTGGCCCGAGGCATCGACAGCGCCCCGGGGTGATACTGGTACAACGGCCGGCCGGGCGGTCGCTGCATGCGTGTCGAGGGTCGGCTAGCCGGGGCATCCGCTGCCCCGGCAGTACTGTCGTCAATGAAAAGGCCACCGCGGGCAAAAGGCAAGCCCGCGCCGGGCTATCACTCCTCGCCGACCTCGACCCGGCTGTCGCCGGCGCGATCCAGCAGGTACTGGGTGAGCAGGCTGACCGGGCGGCCGGAGGCACCCTTCTGCGCGCCGGATTGCCAGGCGGTGCCCGCGATGTCCAGGTGGGCCCAGGGATACTTGTCGGCAAAGCGCGAGAGGAAGCAGCCCGCGGTGATGCTACCCGCCGGGCGCCCGCCGATATTGGCCAGATCGGCGAAGTTGGAGTCGAGCTGTTCCTGATACTCGTCCCACAGCGGCAGGTGCCAGGCGCGATCCCAGGCGGTTTCGCCGGCATCCAGCAGATCCAGTGCCAGATCGTCGTCGTTGGCCATCAGGCCGGTGGCGTGATGCCCCAGGCCGATGATGACGGCCCCGGTCAGGGTGGCGATATCGACCACGCTGGCCGGCTCGAAGCGTTCGGCATAGGTCAGGGCATCGCACAGCACCAGGCGGCCCTCGGCATCGGTATTCAGGACCTCGACCGACAGGCCCTTGAGGGTGCGAATGATGTCGCCGGGCTTGGTCGCCAGGCCATCGGGCATGTTCTCGGCGCTGGCCACGATGGCGATCAGGTTGACCCGTGGCTTGATGGCCAGTGTCGAGGTGACGGCGCCGAATACGCTGGCGGCACCGCACATGTCGAATTTCATCTCGTCCATGGCGGCCCCGGGCTTCAGCGAAATGCCGCCGGAATCGAAGGTGATGCCCTTGCCGACCAGCACATGCGGTGGCTCGTCGGGGTCATCGGCGCCCTGGTACTTCATGACGATCAGGCGCGAGGGTTCGGCGCTGCCGTGGCCGACGCTGAGCAGGCTGTGGGCACCGAGTGCTTCCAGGGCCTCTTCATCGAGGACTTCGGTGGTCAGGGCGCCATCGGATTCGGCGGCCAGGGTCTCGGCGCGTTCGGCCAGGTAGCGTGGCGTGCAGACGTTGCCGGGCAGGTTGCCCAGGGTGCGGGTGGCATTGATGCCCTGGCCGATGCCGTCGCCGATGCGCCCGCCCTCACGCGCCGCCTCTGCATTGTCGGCCTCGCTGACGAGCAGGGTGACCCGCTTGAGTCGCGGCAGGGGAGCCGGCTCCGACTTGAAGTCATTGAAGCGGTAGACGGCCCGGTGTGCCGCTTCGGCGGCCATGCGCGCCTTCCAGTCACACTCGCGGTCGGGGACCGGCACGTCGGTGAAGGCGACCGCGGCATCGTCGGCCGGCAGCGCGGCCAGGGCCGTGAAGGCGGCGTCGAGCGCCTTGCGATAGGCGCTTTCCTGGCACTGGTCGCGCGTTCCCAGGCCAACCAACATCAGGCGGTCGGCGTTGAGCCCGGGGGCGAACGGAATCATCTGGACGTTGCCCAGGCGGGCATCGAAGTCGCCACGCTCGATCAGCTGGCCGATCAGCCGCTCGCTGGCATCATCGAGTTTGGTGGCGGCGGGCAGCAGCTCGCCGTCCTTGAACACCGGTACCACGAGGCAAGCCGTTTCGACCTTGGCGGGATTGGCCGTCTGAACTGGGAATTCCATGGTGTCTCCACAAGACAAGCGGTGAGGGATTCTGGATAATGCCGGCACATTGCCGATTCGCCCCAGTGTACCCCAGGAGCCCGCCGGACTTCACACTGATCTAGGCTGACAGGGCAACACCCGACCCCGCGTCGATGCCCGTGGCCGGATGCCGTGTCGTTAGCGCGCCACCCTGCGCGGCCGGGCATGCGCCGGCGACGCCGTGATCGGAGGTTGCGGTCGTGCGGGAGCAGGGTCGGCAACCTGGACCGGGAGAGCGCATTGATCATATTCCGCTACCTGACCCGCGAGATCCTGCAGACCATGGCGGCCGTCGCCGGTGTGCTGTTGCTGGTCATCATGGGCAGCCGCTTCATTCGTTACTTTTCCAATGCCGCCGAAGGCGATATCCCCGTCGATATCCTCGGCACCCTGATGCTGTTTCATCTGCCGGGGTTTCTCGAGCTGATCCTGCCGCTGGCGTTCTTCCTGGGGATCCTGCTGGCGCTCGGCCAGCTCTACCTCAACAGCGAGATCACCGTGCTGGTGGCCTGTGGCACCAGCCCCAACAAGCTGTTGTGGGTCAGCCTGCTGCCGGCCACGGTGGTGGCCATTCTGGTCGGCCTGTGCAGCCTGTGGCTGACGCCGGCCGGCGCGCTGCAGAACGAGGCGATCATTGCCGAACAGCGCAGCCAGCTGGATTTCGGTGTCCTGGCTCCCGGGCGTTTCCAGGACTTCGGCGATGGCCGGGTGGCCTATACCGAAAGCCTGAGTGAAGGTGAGCGGCGACTTGAGGAGGTCTTCATCAGCGAGCGGCAACGACGTGGCGATGGCACCCCGCAGACCGTGGTGACACGCGCCGGCGAGGGCTACCAGACGGTCGACGAGGAAACCGGCAGCCGCTTCCTGGTGCTGGCCGATGGGCAGCGCTACAGCGTCGATCCCGGGCGTGCCGTGGCCGAGCAACTGTCCTTCGGTCGCTACGCGGTGCGCTTATCCGGTGCCGCCGAACGCCAGGACCTCGATGACCCCGAATACCTGAGCACGCCGGCGCTGCTCGCCGATGGCTCCTCGCCGGCCATGGCGCAGCTGCAGTGGCGACTCGGCCTGCCGCCCATGGTCTTCATCCTGACGCTGCTGGCCATGCCCTTGTCGCGGGTCAATCCGCGTCAGGGGCGCTTCGCCAAGCTGCTGCCGGCCATCTTCCTGTATGTGGCCTACCTGAGCCTGTTGCTGGCCGCCCTGGATGCCATCGCCGGCGGCAGCTGGCCGGTGGCGATCGGCATGTGGCCGATCCATCTCGCTTTTCTGGCCATTGGCCTGTTGATGACGCTGCAGGCTCAGCGCAAGGGGATGAGCGGATGATCGCCGACCGTCTCGATCGCTACATCGCGCGCAATGTGCTGGGCGCCATCCTGGTCGTCCAGGTGGTCCTGCTGGGGCTCGATCTGGTCATCACCTATATCAATGATCTGGGCGACGTGGAGGGACAATACGGTGCCCTGGATGTGCTCATCTATCTGTGCATGCGACTGCCCTGGCGCTTCTACCAGTATGCCCCGGTAGGCGTATTGATCGGCGCGCTGATCGGCCTGGGCGGCATGGCCTCGAGCAATGAGCTGACCGTCATGCGCGCTGCCGGGCGCTCCCTGGGACGCATCCTGTGGAGCGTCATGAAGCCGATCATCCTGGTGGTCGCGGTGGTGCTGTTCATCGCCGAGTTCGTCAGTCCGCGCACCGAGCAATTCGCCAGTGCCTGGCGCCTGCAGCAGATGCAGGGCGAGGGCGCCGTGCTGACCGAGCAGGGTGGCTGGCAGCGTGAGGGCGATGATTTCTACCGCTTCGGTGCCATCCGCGCCGACAATGTCGTGCTCGACCTGACCCGCTATCGTTTCGAGGGACGTGAGCTGCGCCAGGCCCTCAATGCGCAGCGAGCCATCTGGCGAGACGGCGGCTGGGTCATGGAAGACGTGCAGATCACCCGTTTCGAGGACGCGCGCACGGCTGTCACCCGGCAGGATACCCGCCCCTGGGAAACCGACCTGACACCGGCCGAGCTGGATCGCCTGCTGCGTGAAGTCGATACCCAGGCCCCCAGCGAGCTCTGGGCCCATGCCAACTACCTGCAGTCCCAGGGGCAGGATGCCACCCAGCCGCTGCTCTACTTCTGGCAGAAGATGCTGATGCCGTTGACCATGGCGTCGCTGATGCTGGTGGCCGCTTCCTTCGTGTTCGGGCCCTTGCGCAGCGTGGCGGCCGGAACACGCGTCTTCTATGGCGTGATCACCGGCCTGGTGTTCAAGTACCTGCAGGATCTGCTGGGGCCGGCCTCCACGGTCTTCGGCTTCTCGCCGGCCTGGGCGGTGCTAGCGCCGACGCTGATCTGCGCAGTACTGGGGTTTTATCTGCTGCGACGCAGCGGCTGAAGGGGAGTTCGCATGGCCAAGCACTTTGCCCGCCTCGACAATACCCACCCCGCCGGCCTGGGGCGGCGGCTGGGTGCCATGTTGTATGACAGCCTGCTGTTGCTGGCGCTCTGGGTGGCGCTGACCACCCTCCACGTCCTGACCAGCCGACTGGTGCTGGGGGTTCCGGCCGAACAGCTGGGGCAGGGTACTCTCCAGGTGGTGTCGCTGCGGCTCCTCCTGGTGCTGGGCGCCTTCGGCTTTCTGGCCTATTTCTGGATGCGCGCCGGCATGACACTGGGCATGCAGGCCTGGCGACTGCGCGTGCAGACGCCGGACGGGCAGGCGATCGGCTTGCGTCAGTGCCTGGTGCGTTTCGTGGTCGGGGGACTGTCCTGGGCCGCGCTGGGGCTGGGCCATCTGTGGGTCGTGTGGGACCCGCAGCGGCGCAGCTGGGCCGACCTGGCCTCCGGTACAAGCGTCATGCTCCTGCCCGGGCGTCGGCGCTGAGTGGCGGGTTCGGCCTCCGGTCAGGGCTGACAACCAGTGACACACGAAAAAAGTTCTCACCTATGGTTGCGATAGTCTATGCGAATCATTTACATTTGATTCGTGGTCAGCACGAGGTGATGTCATGTACGTGTGTCTTTGCAAGGGTGTCAGTGACAAAGCCATCCGCCAGAGCGTGGAGGATGGTGCACGCAGCTGGCGTGACGTTCAGCGCGATACGGGCTGCGGCACCCAGTGCGGCAAGTGTGCCTGTCTGGGCAAGAGCATCACCCGCGAGTCCGTCCAGGAGATGTTGACCATGCCGGTCGATGAGCTGGCCTATGCCGTGTGATGACAATCGATATTGTTTGTTTTGGCATTAACAAGCATTTGATTTCATTGATTTTTTTGTGACGTTGTCTAGACTGTCGATTACGCCTGGCAGGGCGGTTTCGCCCGTGCCACAGTGTTCAGGACCCTGACAGCAAGCGAGGACACGTCATGAAAGGTGACAGCAAGGTCATTCAGTATCTCAATACCGTGCTCGGCAACGAGCTGGTCGCCATCAACCAGTATTACCTGCATGCCAAGATGTACCAGGACTGGGGCCTGCACGCCCTGGGCAAGTGGGAGTACAAGGAATCCATCGAGGAAATGCAGCACGCCGACACCCTGATCGAGCGCATCCTCTTCCTCGAGGGCCTGCCCAACCTGCAGGACTACGGCAAGCTGCTGATCGGCGAGAACACCAAGGAAATGCTCGAGTGTGACCTCAAGATCGAGAAGCAGGCGCACACCGATCTGATCAACGCCATCGCGCATTGCGAGCAGGTGCAGGACTACGCCAGCCGCGACCTGTTCCGCCAGATCCTCTCCGATGAGGAAGAACACATCGATCATCTGGAGACGGAACTCGGCCTGATCGACAAGGTCGGCCTCCAGAACTACCTGCAGCAGCAGATGCAGGCCGCCGAATAAAGAAGTAGGAAGAGCGCGGCTGACGCCGCTGGAAGAGGTAGGAACGGCGCTTCGCGCCTGGAAGAGGGAAGGTACCCCTTGCTACCGAGGTCCTGGGGCTAGCCTGGTTCTCTTCCCTCTTCCCTCTTCTTCCTTGCCTAAAACGCCTTCTCCAGCGCGAAGCGTGGCAGGGGTTCGCCCTGCACCTCCACGGTTTCCATGAACATCGCCAGCGGGCGGACCCAGAGGCCGTATTCGCCGTACAGGGCGCGGTAGGCCACCAGTGGTTCTTCGGTTTCGCTGTGCTGCGCCACGCCGATGACTTCGTAGAGCGCGCCCTTGTAATGCCGGTAAATGCCGGGGGCGGGGTGTTGCGGTTCCATTCCGGACTCCTTGTTCACTGCGCGGTCTGGCTGTGGCGGGCCAGGCGTGCCAATGTCCGGCTGACGGCGACGAAGCCGAAGGTGCCGGTGACGAAGGTGGCGGCGCCGAAGCCCGAGGCGCAGTCCAGGCGGGTCGATTCGTCCGCGCCGGGCTTGGTGTGGCAGACCTCGCCGTCGGCCCCAGGGTAGACGAGCTGTTCGTCGGAGTAGACGCACTCCACCGAGAAGCGCCGCCTGGGGTTGCGCGAGAATCCGTACTCGCGTCGCAGCCGGGCACGCACCTTGGCGAGCAGCGGGTCGTGCTCGGTACGCGTCAGGTCCGCCGTGCGGATACGTGTCGGGTCGGTCTGGCCGCCGGCGGCTCCGGTGACGGTGATCGGCAGCTTGCGCCGCTTGCACCAGGCGATCATGGCGGCCTTGGCCACCACACTGTCGATGGCGTCGATCACATGATCGGCGTCGGCAGGCAGCCGCTCGGCGAGGTTGGTCGGGGTGACGAAGGCGCTATCGGCATGCACCTCGATACCCGGTTGGATGGCCCGACAGCGTTCGGCCAGTACCTCGACCTTGGGGCGCCCGATGGTGCCGTCCAGGGCATGCAGCTGGCGATTGACATTGGACACGCAGACATCATCCAGGTCGATCAGCGTCAGTCGTCCAATACCGGAACGCGCCAGCGCCTCGACGGCCCAGCTGCCCACGCCCCCCACGCCGGCCACGACCACGTGAGCCTGGCGAAAATGTTCCGCGGCGCGCGCCCCGTAGAGGCGTCGAATGCCGCCGAAGCGGAGGTCGTGATCCGCCTCCCGGGCGGTGGTGTCGGGGGAAGAAGGCTCGTTCATGAGGGACTCGTGACTGTTGTCGCCGGGGCGTTGCCACGCCGGTTGGCCGGAAGGTGACCCGACCAGCCGAAGCGCTGGAAGAGGGACGTCATTCGGGCATCCAGGGCACAACCGAGCTGAATGGGCTGGCCATGGACGGGGTGCGTGAAGTCGAGCCCGACGGCGGCCAGCAGGAGCCGGGGGCAGTCGAGCTGCTCGGCGAAGAAGCGGTTGTGCACGCTCTTGCCGTGCTTGGCATCCCCGATGATCGGATAGCCCCGACGCGACAGGTGGCGTCGAATCTGGTGACGCCGCCCGGTAAGAGGCCGCGCTTCCATGAGCGAGTAACGGGCACTGGGATAGCGGTCGACACGCACCGGCAGCTCGACGTCGTCCAGGCGCGTGATCGCGGTGCGGGCCGCGCGGGCCGGCATCTCGGCCTTGGGGCGTCGCCCGTCCTCGTCGCGCAGGGCGTAATCCAGGCATTCGTGCTCCGGTCCATGGCCACGTACCACGGCCAGGTAGCGCTTGCCGACGCGATGCGCGGCGAAGTCGTCGCCCAGCGTGCTGGCCGTCCGGCTATCCAGGGCGAACACCACCAGGCCCGAGGTCGGGCGGTCGAGGCGGTGCACCGGGTAGACGTGCTGGCCGATCTGGTCGCGCAGGGTCTGCACCAGGAAGTGCCGCTCGCCGCGTGCCAGGGCACTGCGGTGGACCAGCATGTCGGCCGGCTTGTGCACGGCGACAAGATGTTCATCGTGGTAGAGAATGGGCAATGCGTCGGTCATGATGGCGCCTGACGAAAAACGAGCCGCCATTGTCGCTGGCGCTCGCCGGGATGTCATCCTCGGCGGTTGTCGGCACACGGCCTGGCCGAGCCCCGGGCCGGCAGGGCCATGGCGAATTTCCACAGACGGCAAGGAGCGTGACGTGGTGAACCCGTCTTCCAGCCCCCATCTGGTGGTGCTGACCGGTGCCGGCATGAGCGCCGAAAGCGGCATCCAGACCTTTCGCGCGGCCGATGGCCTGTGGGCCGACCATCCCATCGAGGAGGTGGCGACGCCCGAGGGCTGGGCCCGTGACCCCGAGCGCGTGCTGCGCTTCTATGATGCGCGACGCGAGCAGGTGCGTAGTGCCCGGCCCAATGCCGCCCATCAGGCGCTGGCCGAGCTGGAAGCCGATGGCTTCACGGTCAGCATCGTGACCCAGAATATCGACGACCTTCACGAACGGGCCGGGTCGCGTCATGTCGTTCACCTGCATGGCGAGGTGCTCAAGGCGCGCTCCTCGGTGAAGGCGGATCTGCGTTACCCCCTGCCGCAGGGTGGCATCGAGCTGGGGGATGTCTGTGATCTCGGCAGCCAGCTGCGTCCCGATGTGGTTTGGTTCGGCGAGGCGGTGCCGCGCTTCGGGGATGCCCTCGAGCTGGTGGCCGAGGCGGACCTGCTGCTGGTGGTGGGTACCTCGCTGGCGGTCATGCCGGCGGCCTCGCTGATCGACGCGGCGCCCATGGCGGCGCCGCGCGTGCTGGTGGATCCCCAGGCCGATGAACTGATCACGACCGGAGTGAATGGCCTGGCACTTTCCGCTGGTGAAGGCGTACCGCGGCTGGTCGAACACTGGCGGCGTCAGCGACGCCTGGTGCTGCCCGGCGAGGTGCTCTGAGCTTCGGGCTGTCGCGCCGAGCGTGGTAGAATCCGCCTCCCTTCCAGCGACTCTCCCGTGATGCATGCAAGACGAACCGCGGTCGCCAGGCGACCCAGCCGATACTGACACCGACCACCCCGGCGAGTCGCCGCCGCGCCGCGAATTCAAGGCGCGCGGCAGCACCGTGGTGCGTTGCGAAGCCTGCAATCTGCCGGCGCTGAACTGTCTGTGCCCCTACCGAGTGCGCGCCTCATGCGGCATTCAGGTATGGCTGCTGACACACCCGCTGGAGCAGTACAAACCGACCAACACCGGTCGTTTGATTCGTGATGTGCTGCCGGACACGCGGGTCTTCACCTGGTATCGCACGCTGCCCGACGCGGAACTGCTGGCGCTGCTCGATGACCCGCGCTATGCCCCCTTCGTGGTCTTTCCCGATGACCAGCCGGGCTATGCCGAGCGCGTTGTCGACGTCGAGCGGGTGGTCGAGCGGCGCGAGGCCGGGCGGATCCCGGTACTGATCCTGCTGGATGGCACCTGGCGCCAGGCGCGCAAGATCTTTCGCCGCAGCGATTACCTGGCCCGGCTGCCGGTGTTGCCGCTGGTCACCGAACGTCAGACGCGCTACCGGTTGCGCAAGCCGGCCTCCGCGGACCACCTGAGTACCGCCGAAGTGGCCGCCGAGCTGCTGCGCCAGGCCGGCGAGGATCAGGCCGCGGACTATCTCGATGACTACTTCGAGGTCTTCAATGAAAGCTATGCCGCCAGCCGTCGCTATATCAAGCTGACCGAGACTTCGCCGGCCATGCAGAGGCTGCTGGCGGCACGCCAAGGGGTTTAGCCGAAGAGCTTGCCGGCGATTCGCAGCCCCGCCACCCAGGTGCCGGCGGCCGAGCCCAGGGTAGCGGTAAGAAACACCAGCAGGGTGCGGGCCACGCGGTTGCGCCACCAGCCTTTCCAGTGGGTCACGTCATGGCGCAGGGTGGAGAAGTCACGCACCTTGGGCTTGCGCAGGGCCAGCTCGACTCCCGCCGCGACGAACCCGGCCCCAATGGTCGGGTTCAGGGAGGTCAGCGGCGCGGCGCACAGGGTGGCGAGTACCGTCAACGGATGGGCCAGGGCGACGATGGTGGCCGCTCCCGAGAGCACGCCGTTGATCAGGAACCACTCACCGACCAGCTCCCAGCCCAGCTGGGTGTTGCGCGAAAAGCCGATGGCAAAGCCGGTCAGTACCAGAGCGGTGATCAACCAGGGCACGGCCCTCCAGATCTTCGAACGCGGCGGCGTCACCTCGAGCTGCCGGCGCTCTTCGGCGGGGGCCTCGGGCAGCGGCGCCTCGAGGTGCTCGGCCATGCCACCGAGATGACCGGCACCGATCACCACCAGCACATGACGGTACTGGCCGGGCGGGCAGTGTTCGGCCAGGCGCAGGGCCATGTAACGGTCGCGCTCGCTGATCAGCGGGGTATACAGCGCCTCGGACTGGGCCGCGAACTCACGGAAGGTCGATTCCAGTACATCGCCCTCCTTGAGGCGCTCGATGTCCTCCGATGACACCTTCTGGCGCGACAGCACACCGCCCAGCAGGCCGGAAAACAGCGAGAACCGCTGCCACCAGGGCACGTTGTGATAGATGCGCTTGAGGGTGATGCCGATGTCGCGGTCGATCAGCGCCAGCGGCAGTTTGTGCTCGCGCACGCCCTCGACGGCAGCACGCATCTCGGCGCCGGGCTCGATGCCGGACTGCTCGGCGACACGCTGCTGGAAGGCGCCCAGCGCGAGGCTGGCGGCGACCATGCCGGCCTTGCCCTGACGAAAGATCTGGAACAGGTCCTGCTCGCCCAGGGCATCGGGATTGGCCAGGTTCTGGTGACGCGAGTCGCACAGCTCGATGGCCACCGCATCGTAGTCGCCGGAGGCGATCATGTCGCGCACTTCCGCGGCGCTGCTGGCCGAGACGTGGGCCGTGCCCAGCAGGGTGTAGCGCGTGGCGCCAATCTGCAGGGTACGGCGCGGGCCGACGGTGTCGGCCGCCGGTTCGTCGAGAGTGCAGTCCTGGGTATCGGTCATGGACGCATGAGCCTTGAAGAGATGAGAGAGTTGATTATCCACGAGTGTCGACGGCGGGCAAACCCGCCGCGGCGCTCGTCGCCAGCGGTCACTTGCGCCAGAAGGCCGGAGTGAAGAGTACCATCACGGTAAAGATTTCCAGGCGCCCGAGCAGCATGGCCATCACCAGGATCCACTTGGCCAGACTGGGCAGGTCGCCATAGTGTGCCGAGGCTTCGCCCAGGGCCGGCCCCAGGTTGTTGAGCGCGGAGCCCACCGTGGACCAGGCGGTGACCTGGTCGACCCCGGTGGCCATGACGCCGACCAGCATCAGGAAGAACAGCATCACATAGGCCGAGAAGAAGCCCCAGACGGCCTGGGCGATACCCTCCGGGACGCTGACCTTGCCGATCTTGACGGTGATCACCGCGCTCGGGTGGATCAGGCGCATGATCTCGCGCATGCCCTGCTTGATGATCAGGATGATGCGGATCACCTTCATGCCGCCGCCCGTGGAGCCGGAGCAGCCGCCGACGAAGGCCGCCATGAAGAGCAGGAAGGGCAGCGCGCCCGGCCAGGCCGAGAAGTCGGCGACCCCGAAGCCGGCCGTGGTGGCCACCGAGACGACCTCGAAGAAGGCGTGGCGCAGGCCCTCGGCGGTGTCGTAGTCGCTGGTGAGCCACAGCGAGACGGCGGTGACCAGGGTCAGCACGCACAGGAAGATCATCAGGAAGCGTGCTTCCGGGTCCAGGAAGTAATGGGTCAGTCGGCGCTCCCGCCAGGCCACGAAGTGCAGGCTGAAACTGAACGCCGAGATCAGCAGAAAGCCGGCACAGATCAGCTCGATCACGGCACTGTCGAAGTGGCCGATGCTGGCGTCATGGGTCGAGAAGCCGCCGATGGCCACCGTCGAGAAGCTGTGCCCCAGGGCATCGAACCAGTCCATGCCGGCGGCCATGTAGGCCAGCATGCAGGTGATCGTCAGGGTGGCATAGATGTACCACAGTGCCTTGGCCGTCTCGGTGATGCGTGGTGTCAGCTTGGAGTCCTTGAGCGGGCCGGGGATCTCGGTGCGATACAGCGCCATGCCGCCGACGCCCAGGGTCGGCAGGATCGCCACCGCCAGCACCACGATCCCCATGCCGCCCAGCCACTGCAGCTGCTGGCGGTAGTAGAGGACGGCCTTGGGCAGCATGTCGATGCCGGTGATCACCGTGGCGCCGGTGGTCGTCAGCCCGGAGAAGGATTCGAAGACGGCATCGGTGGGCGACAGTGCCGCGGCACCGGTCAGCATCAACGGCAGGGAACCGAACAGTCCCAGCACGCTCCAGAACAGCGCGGCGATCAGGAAGCCGTCGCGTGTCCGCAGCTCCTTGCGGGCGTGGCGGTTGGGCAGGTACATCAAGGCGCCGGTTCCCACCGTGATGCCCAGCGCGACGCTGAAGGCCTCCCACATGCCGTCGGCGAACAGCAGCGAGATCAGGATGGGCGGCACCATGGTCAGGCTGAACATCATCAGCAGCAGACCCAGGATGCGCAGGATCATGCGCAGACTCATGGCAGGATCCTCCTCGTCGTCCCTGTCGACATGATCCACTCCATCAGAAGAAGGTCAGCCCCACCTGGAAGAGTCGCTCGACATCGCGAATGCGGCGCTTGTCGATGACGAACAGGATGACGTGGTCGCCGGACTCCACGACCACGTCATCATGGGCGATGAGGACCTCCTTGCCACGCACGATCGCGCCGATGGTGGTGCCGCTCGGCAGGTCGATGTCGGCGATGGTCTTGCCCACCACCTTGGAAGACTGGGTGTCACCATGCGCGATGGCCTCGATGGCTTCGGCGGCCCCGCGGCGCAGCGAGTGCACATTGACGATATCGCCGCGTCGCACATGGGTCAGCAGGCTGCCGATGGTGGCCTGCTGGGGGGAGATCGCGATGTCGATCTCGCCGCCCTGCACCAGGTCCACGTAGGCGGCATTGTTGATCAGGGTCAGCACCTTCTTGGCGCCCATGCGCTTGGCCAGCATCGACGACATGATGTTGACCTCGTCGTCGTTGGTCAGGGCACAGAAGATGTCGCAATCCTCGATGTTCTCTTCCTCGAGGAGGCGCTTGCTGGTCGCGCTGCCATGCAGCACCACGGTTCTGTCGAGCCGCTCGGAGAGCTGGGTGCAGCGCTCCAGGCTGCGCTCGACGATCTTGACCTGATGGCTGTGCTCCAGGTGTTCGGCGAGGCGCTCGCCGATGTTGCCGCCGCCGACGATGACGATGCGCCGGAAGTCGCGCTCGAGACGGCGCAGTTCGCTCATCACGGCGCGGATATCGCGCCGCGCAGCGATGAAGAAGACCTCGTCGTCGGCCTCGATGACGGTGTCGCCACGCGGAATGATCGGTCGATTGCGCCGATAGATGGCGGCCACCCGGGTGTCCACGCTGGGCATGTGGCGGCGCAGAAAGCCCAGCTCCTGACCCACCAGCGGGCCGCCATAGTAGGCCTTGACCGCCACCAGCTGTACCAGCCCCGAGGCAAATTCCAGTACCTGGAGGGCGCCGGGGTGTTCGATCAGGCGACGGATATGGTCGGTGACCACCTGTTCGGGGCTGATCAGGACATCGATGGGCACCGCCTCGTGGGCGAACAGGCCCTTGCGCGTCAGGTAGGCGGTGGCGCGCACCCGGGCGATCTTGGTGGGGGTGCGGTACAGGGTATGGGCGACCTGACAGGCAATCATGTTGACTTCGTCGGTGTTGGTCACCGCGATCAGCATGTCGGCGTCTTCACAGCCCGCCTGGCGCAGCACCATGGGGTAGGAGGCCGCGCCGGCCACGGTGCGGATATCCAGCCGGGTATGCAGTTCGCGCAGGCGGTCGCCGTCGGTATCCACCACCGTGATGTCGTTCTCTTCACGGGCCAGGTGTTCGGCCAGGGTGCCTCCGACCTGGCCGGCACCGAGGATGATGATCTTCATCGCGTGTCACAGTCCGCAAGAAAGAGGCGACACCTGTCATGTCGCCGGTATGAGTGGCGAAAAGCCTAAACCAGTCGCGCGAGGAAAGACAGACGCCGGGGTCAGTCGAGGGTGAAGCCGACCTTGATGGTCACCTGCCAGTGGGCCACGCGCCCGTCCTCGATATGCCCGCGGGTATCGAGGACCTCGAACCAGCGCATGCCGTGAAGGCTTTCCGAGGCCTTGCTCAGGGCGCCCTGAACGGCATCCTCGATGCTCTTTTCCGATGAGCCGGTCAGCTCGATGTGCTTGTAGGTGTGCTGCATGGTGACGATCCTTGAGTGACGGAGCGAGGTCGATGGGCCGCCCTCAGGCGGCCGTCTTCTTCAGTCTGGCATAGAAGAAGCCGTCGTGGCTGTCGATGCTCGGCAGCAGCTGGCGTCCCGCGCCGGCCGGCTGGCCCCAGGCCAGGCCGTCCGGCGTGGTGACTTCGGCATCCGGGGTGCGCGCCAGGAAGGCCTGCAGCTGCTCGGTGTTCTCTTCCGGCAATACCGAACAGGTAGCGTAGAGCAGGGTGCCGCCCTTGGCCAGCAGGGGCCAGAGGTTGTCCAGCAGGCGGGACTGCAGCTCGGCCAGCTTGGCGATGTCCGAGGGTCGGCGCAGTCGCTTGATATCCGGATGACGGCGAATCACGCCGCTGCCCGAGCAGGGCGCATCCAGCAGGATGGCATCGAAGGGCGTGCCGTCCCACCAGTCCTGGGCGGTGGCGTCGCCGTGTACCAGCTCGGCATCCAGCCCGAGCCGCGACAGGGTGTCCTCGACGCGGGCCAGGCGAACATCGTCGCTGTCGATGGCCTGCATCTCGATGTCGAAGAGCTCGAGCAGGTGCGAGGCCTTGCCGCCGGGCGCGCAGCAGGCATCCAGCACCCGGGCGCCGGGGCGCGGGGCAATGACCGGGCCCAGCAGTACCGCGGCCAGCTGGGCGGACTCATCCTGGACACTGACATGGCCCTCGCGAAAGCCGGGCAGCTCGGTCACCTCGCAGGGCGTTTCCAGGGTCAGGCCGTCGGGGGCATGCGGGCAGAGCCGGGCCGGTGAATCCAGACGCTCCAGGTACATTTCGCGGTCGCCGAAGCGGCGATTGACGCGCAGGGTCATGGGCCCCGGCTGGTTGTTGGCCTCGCAGATCCGCTTCCAGTCTTCCGGCCAGGCCTGGCGCAGCGACTTGACCCACCAGCGCGGGTGCAGCAGTGCCACGGCGGGGTCCTTGTCGGCCTCGGCCTGCAGGGCGGCGCTGTCGCGCTGCAGGCGTCGCAGGCAGCCGTTGAGCACCCGCGTGGCCCAGGTCTTGCCGAGCAGGCGTGCGGCCCCGGCGGTCTCGCCCACGGCGGCATGGGCCGGCACGCGCAGGTAGAGCAGCTGGTAGATGCCGACCAGCAGCAGCGCCTGCACATCGGCATCCCGTGTCTTGAAGGGCTTCTCCAGCAGCTGGGCGGTCAGGGCCTCGAGGCGTGGCAGGGTGCGGCAGGTGCCGAAGCAGAGTTCCTTGAACAGGCTGCGGTCACGGGCGATGACCTGATGGTCGTCGAGGTCGTTGAGCGACTTCTTGCCGGTGATGACCGGGGCCAGGGCGCGGGCGGCGGCGGCACGAACCGCCAGGCCATTGTCCAGCGACTTGCTGCGTGGCGTGGAGTGACGTTGCTGGCTCATGCGGGTGTCTCCCGGTGAGGTGTGCCGAGTGGGGTGCCGACGGTAAACCGCTCTGCCCGGGCGCGCATCAGCTCGGCGGCGCTCAGGGGCTTGCCGCCGGGCAACTGGGCGCGGGTCACGCGCAGCGCACTGTCGCGGCAGGCGATGCGCAGGGCTTCCTGGTCAGGCCTGAGCAGGGTGCCGGGGGCGACGTTGCTCTCGTGGGCGGCCAGTGTGTCCGGCTCGGCCAGCCACAATCGCAGGCGCTCATCGCCGAGCTGACACCAGGCCACGGGCCAGGGGTTGAAGGCACGAACCCGCGCGGCCAGCGATGTCGCCGGGGCATCGAAGTTCAGTTCGGCTTCGGCCTTGCTGAGCTTGGCGGCGTAGGTGACGCCTGCCTCGGGCTGCGGGGTCGGGGTGATGCCGGGCTCCACCAGGCGGTCGAGGGTCTCGGTGAGCGCCTCGCCGCCCAGCGCCGCCAGGCTGTCGTGCAGGGAGCCCCCGGTCGTGGCCTCGGTGATCGGCGTGCGCCGCGTCAGCAGCATGTCGCCGGTGTCCAGGCCGGCGTCCATCTGCATCAGGGTCACGCCGCTTTGCGTGTCGCCGGCCTCGATGGCGCGCTGGATGGGCGCGGCCCCGCGCCAGCGCGGCAGCAGCGAGGCGTGTACATTCAGGCAGCCCAGGCGTGGCGTGTCGAGTATCGCGCGCGGCAGTATCAGGCCATAGGCGACGACCACCATCACATCGGCCTCAAGGCTGGCCAGTTCGGCCCGGGCCTCGGGCGTGCGCAGCGATGCCGGCTGATGGACCGGTAGATCATGGGACTCGGCCAGCTGTTTGACGGGGCTGGCCGTCAGCTTGCGCCCGCGACCGGCGGCCCGGTCCGGCTGGGTGTAGACACCCACCACCTGGTGGCGGCTTTCGAGGAGCGCTTGCAGGCTGGCGGCAGCGAAGTCGGGCGTGCCAGCAAAGATGACGCGCAGCGGTTGGGACATGTCGGGGAGCCTTGCCGAAATGGATGTCGTCGATGATAACGGAGCAGGGTATCCAGAAAGAAGGCCGAAGCCCTCAACGGCATCGGCCTGCTCTCGACGGAATGCGCTCGGCCGGTGCGTCAGTGGCCGGCGAGCCGTGGGCTGTTCAGGCGTCCTGGGCGAGCTTGTGACGCTTCTGCATCTTCTTCATGACACGATCGCGCTTGAGCGGCGACAGGTAATCGACGAACAGCACGCCGAGCAGGTGATCGTATTCATGCTGGATGCAGTGGGCCAGCAGGCCCTCGGCTTCCAGCTCATAGGGCTGACCGTCACGGTCCAGCGCCTCGAGGTGCACCTTCAGGGCTCGCGGTACTTCGGCGTAATAGTCGGGGATCGACAGGCAGCCTTCCTGCAACGGCTCGCGGGCCTCGCCGAGCGGCGTGTAGCGAGGGTTGATGAGCACGCGGGGCTCATTGCGACCTTCACTGACATCCATGACGATCACCTGGCGGTGCACGTCCACCTGGGTGGCGGCCAGGCCGATGCCACTGGCGTCGTACATGGTCTCGAGCATGTCGTCGACCAGCTGGCGAACGCCATCGTCGACCGTCTCGACCGGGGCAGCCTCGGTGCGCAGGCGTTCATCGGGAAATTCGAGAATGGGAAGTTTGGCCATGGCGTAGGGTCACCGTTGTGCGGAGATTCGAAATCCGGGTCTATTCTAGGGGCGAAGGGCGGGGCAGAAAACCGCTTCGGCCCGATCAGTTTGATGACCTTCGAGTATAGCATTTCGGCGTGCTCCCCGGGAGCGCTGCCACGACGGGCAAGGAGATTCGCCCATGCAACGCAACGCCATGGAGTGGCTGGCCTTGTCCCTGTTGCCGGGCGTGGGCGCATCACGCCTGGCCGCCCTGGTGGCCGAGCAGCCGGCATGGCCGGATGGTTGGCTGGCGGCCCTGCCGCATCCCGCCGCCCAGGCACTGCGCCTGTGGCTCGAGCATCCGGCCAAGAGCCCGCTCGCCGAGCGCATCGAGGTCGCCGCCGAGTGGCTGGCGGCATCCGCCGATCGCGACCTGCTGCACCCGGGGCACCCGGCCTGGCCCGAGGCCCTGGAGCAGATCGCCGACCCGCCGCCTGTTCTCTGGGCCATGGGCGACCCCGCGGCGCTGGAGAGGCCGCGACTGGCGATGGTCGGCACCCGGCGCCCCACCCGCGAGGGCCGTGGCAACGCGGCGGGCTTCGCGCGTCAGCTGGCCGAGCACGGCTGGTGCGTTGTCAGCGGCATGGCGTTGGGCATCGACGGTATCGCCCAGCAGGCGGCGCTGGATGCCGGCGGGAAGAGTGTCGCGGTGCTGGGGTGCGGCGTGGATGTCATCTATCCGGCGCGTCATCGCCACCTGCATGACGAGCTGCGTGAACGCGGTGGGCTGCTGCTGTCCGAGCACCCGCCGGGGACTCGCGCTCGGGCCGGCTTCTTTCCACGCCGCAATCGCCTCATTACCGGCCTGTCGCGCGGTGTTCTGGTGGTCGAGGCCGCCGAGCGCAGTGGCTCGCTGGTCAGTGCCCGACTGGCGGCGGAGCAGGGGCGTGAGGTGCTGGCGCTGCCCGGCTCGATTCACAATCCGCAGGCACGCGGCTGCCTGCACCTGATACGCGAGGGCGCCGCCCTGGTCCGTGATCTGGATGACCTGCTGGCCGAACTGGTGGAGTGGAATGCCGCCCCCGTGGCAAGGCCTCGCGTCGAGGATGACGAGGAAGACAGCGATCCGTTGCTGGGCTGGTTGAGTGACAGCCCCACGCCGGTGGATGTGCTGGTCGAACTGAGCGGGCTGGCGGTGGCTGAGTGTCAGCGGCGGTTGTTGATGCTGGAGCTCGAGGGGCAGGCGGCCCAGGCCTCGGGCGGCTGGGTCCGCCTGCCGAGCCGGTCTGGGGCATGGTAGAATAGGGGCTGGTTGAAATTTCATGTACCGACCCGCTCAATCGGATGCACCGTCATGCCTCAGGCCCGTTCTCTTGATGCCGTCGTGGATGTCCTGCGCGAAGGCGGCGTGATCGCCTATCCCACTGAAGCCGTCTGGGGCCTGGGCTGCGACCCGGATGATGCCCCGGCCCTGCAGCGCCTGCTGGATATCAAGCGGCGCGACCCGGCCAAGGGCGTGATTCTGGTGGCCGCCGACCTCGAACAGTGCGAGCCCTGGCTGGAAGGCCTGGCGCCGGCGCTGCGGTCTCCCCTGGCGGCGCCGCAGCCGCAACCGACGACCTGGCTGGTGCCGGACAACGGGCGCGCCCATGCGCTGGTCCGCGGAACGCATGCCAGGGTTGCTCTGAGAATCAGTGATCATCCCGGCGTCCAGGCCCTGTGCCGGGCCTTCGGTGGTCCCCTGGTGTCCACCTCGGCCAACCGCGCCGGGGAAGACGCGGCCATGAGTGTCGAGGTGGTGCAACGCCTGTTCGGCCACGAGCTGGACGGCGTCTTGCCCGGCGCCCTGGGCGGCCATGCGCGCCCCAGCACCATACGCGACCTGACCACCGGCCAGGTGCTGCGGGCCTGAGGCTTGTCCCGCGCGCAGCGGCCGCGCCAGCATCCGTTACCCCATCTGCCGCTCAGCGAGGAGGCTCTGTGGCCCAAGCGTATCTCCATGACGTCAAGACGTACTTGCTCGACCTTCAGGACCGCCTGTGCGAGGCCCTGGCCGCGGAAGACGGCCAGGCGGACTTTCGCGAGGATACCTGGGAGCGTGAAGAAGGCGGCGGTGGCCGCTCGCGGGTCATCGAGAACGGGGCGCTCTTCGAGAAGGGCGGCGTCAATTTCTCGCATGTCTACGGCGCCTCGCTGCCGGCCGCGGCGTCGGCGGCCCGTCCCCAGCTGGCGGGGCGCAGTTTTCACGCCGTGGGCGTCTCCTGGGTGCTGCACCCCGAGAACCCGCATGTCCCCACCAGTCACGGCAATGTGCGCTTCCTGATCGCCGAGAAGGAGGGCGAGGCGCCGGTCTGGTGGTTCGGCGGCGGCTATGACCTCACGCCCTTCTATCCGGTGCTCGAGGATGTACGCCACTGGCACCGGGTGGCACGCGACGCCTGTGCCCCCTTCGGCGAGGCCGTCTATCCGCGCTACAAGGCCTGGTGCGATGACTACTTCACGCTCAAGCATCGCGACGAACGGCGCGGTGTGGGAGGGCTCTTCTTCGATGACCTCAACGAGGGTGGCTTCGAACGTTGCTTCGCCTTTCAGCAGGCGGTAGGCGACAGCTTTCTCGATGCCTATCTGCCCATCGTGCGGCGTCGCCGGGGGCAGGACTGGGGCGAGCGGGAGCGCGACTTCCAGCTTTACCGGCGTGGCCGCTACGTGGAGTTCAACCTGGTCTGGGACCGCGGCACCCTGTTCGGCCTGCAGAGTGGCGGGCGCACCGAGTCGATTCTGATGTCGATGCCGCCGCTGGCGCGCTGGGAGTACGGCTGGACGCCCGAACCCGGCAGCCCAGAGGCGGCACTCGCTGACTACCTGCAGCCACACGACTGGTTGAACGAAGAGGAGCCCGGGCAATGAACGATCGTTACTGTGTTTTCGGCCATCCGATCGGCCATTCGAAGTCACCGGCGATTCACGCCGCCTTTGCCGCCCAGACCGGTGAAGCGCTCGAGTACACGGCCATCGAGGCCCCCCTCGATGACTTTGCCGGCGCCTGGCGCGCCTTCATCGCCGAGGGCGGTCGCGGGGCCAATGTCACCGTGCCCTTCAAGGAAACCGCCCATCGGCTCTGCGACACCCTGAGCGAACGCGCGCGCCGCGCCGGGGCGGTGAATACCCTGAGCCTCGGCGTCAGCGGCGAGACCCACGGCGACACCACCGATGGCCTGGGGCTGGTCGGTGATCTGCATCGCCACGACGCGGCGATTGCCGGCAAGCGGGTGCTGGTGCTGGGTGCCGGGGGTGCGGTGCGCGGCGTGCTGGAACCCCTGCTGGAAGCCGGGCCGGCCGGCCTGTTCATCGCCAATCGCACGGCCGCCAGGGCCGAGGCCCTGGCCGCGGACTTCGCCGATCTCGGAGCGGTGACTGGCGGTGGCTTCGATACCGTGCGCGGTCCCTTCGACCTGGTGATCAATGGCACCAGTGCCAGCCTGGCCGGTGATCTGCCGCCGCTGCCGGATGACCTCTTCGCCGCGGGCGGCGTCGCCTACGACATGATGTACGGCGCCGAACCGACGGTCTTCTTGCGCTGGGCCGGCGAACGCGGTGCCAGGGGGATCGACGGCCTGGGCATGCTGGTCGGCCAGGCCGCCGAGTCCTTCGCGCTGTGGCGTGGCCGGCGCCCCGAGGTCACGCCGGTGCTCGAGCGCCTGCGCCGCGAGCTGTGAGCCGCCGGGGCTAGCGGCAGTTGGGCGTGCGTCCTGACTGCCGGGCCTGCTGGTAGGTGGCCATGGCCCGGTTCATGCCCGCCTGCAGGTCGCTGATGCGGCTGTCGTGGCTGGGGTGGGTGGACATCCATTCGGGCGGCTGGCCGCCGCCGCCGGCCTGGCTCATGTTGCGCCACAGCTGGACGCTGGCGCGCGGATCGAAGCCGGCCCGGGCCATCAGGTCGAGGCCGATCTCGTCGGCTTCGCTCTCGTGACTGCGCGAGAAGGGCAGTTGCACGCCGAACTGGGCGCCCATGCCCAGTGCCTGCATGGTCATGTCATGGGTCGGCCCTTCGATACCGGCCGCCGCCGCCGCAACCGAGGCGACGCTCAGGCCGATCTGGGTGGCACTCTGGGTCGAGGCCCGCTCGTTGGCATGCTGCGCCATGACATGGGCGATCTCGTGGCCGATTACCGAGGCGACCTGGTTCTGGTCGTCGGCCAGCTCCAGCAGGCCGGTGTTCACTCCTACATAGCCGCCGGGCAGGGCGAAGGCGTTGGCCGAGTCATCCTTGAAGACACGGACCTCCCAGTTCTCCTGGCGCTGCTCGGGCGGCAATACCCGGACGATGGCATTGGTGATGCACTGCACCTGGCGCAGCGGTGCCCCGCCGACCGTGGGCAGTTCCTGTTGGTACTGGTTGAACGCCTTGGCGCCCATCTGGTCGAGCTCGGCTTCGGACATCAGCATCAACTGCGAGCGTCCGGTCGGTGAAGTCGAGCAGGCGGCAATGGCAACGCTGAGCGCGCCAATGGCGAGACACTGCATCCAGCGCATGGGGTCCTCCTTGGAAGGGGCCGGGTCCGTGATGGTTCAGACAAGGTACCGCGCCTGCCGTGTGGGTCAAGGAAACACTGCTTAAATGCCTGCGCATGCAAATCGCTTCGTTATAGCCGCCATCCCTGGCGGCTACCCTGCGGGCCCGTCCAAGGACGGTTCAAATTCGCTCCCGGCGAATTTGTGCGCGGTACTGGTGCGCCAGCCCGGTCGAAAGCTCGCCTAACTATTTGTTATGTCTCGCTTTCTGTATTCCGTGCGCCTTGCGTGACCCACAAGGATGTGGGAAATGCGATGGCACGCCGGGAGCGGGCCTAGCCTTCACTATGCTCGGCGATTTCTTCAGCGTTTCCTCAAGGCGCGGCGCGGCGCGGCTATGGCATCATGCCATTCTACCGCCTTGATGACCGGAAGGAGAATGCTTCGATGGATGATGAACTGGCCCGTCGCCTGCTGGGTGTGCTGGAGCGGGTGGAGCCCTGGCTGCCGCCGGTTCCGCTGAAGGTCGACTGGCAGCGTGATGTGGCGGCGCTGTGGCAGCGGCACCCTCTGGGCGGCAGCCTGACGCCGGTGCCGCCCCGCGATGCCCTGCAGTTGGACGACCTGCTGGGGATCGAGCGCCAGAAGCAGGCGCTGGTCGACAATACGCGTGCCTTCCTGCGTGGTTACCCGGCCAATCATGCCCTGCTCTGGGGGGCCCGCGGCGGCGGCAAGTCGTCGCTGGTCCGGGCCCTGCTCAATGATCTGGCCACCGAGGGGCTGCGCCTGGTGCAGGTCGATCGTCATGATCTGGGTGCGCTGCCCGTGCTGGTCGAGCAGCTGCGCCACGAGCCCCAGCGCTTTGTGGTGTATTGCGATGACCTCTCCTTCGAGGGTCAGGATGATGCCTACAAGGCCCTCAAGAGCGTGCTGGATGGCGCCCTCACCGGGCCGCCGGAGAATATGCTGCTGTATGCCACGTCCAATCGGCGTCATCTGCTCCCGGAATCGATGAGCGACAACGACAGTTCGCGGCTGGTCGGGGAGGAGCTGCATCACGGCGATGCCGTGGAAGAGAAGATCTCGCTGTCGGATCGCTTCGGTCTGTGGCTGAGTTTTCGGCCCTTCGACCAGGCCACCTACCTGGAGGCCTGCGAGCACTGGGTCACCTGGCTGGGCGAGCGCAGCGACTGGGACGAACAGGCGCGCAGCGAAGCCATTCGCTATGCCACCCTGCGTGGCGGACGCAGCGGCCGTGTGGCCTGGCAGTTTGCCTGTCAGCGAGTGGGGCAGCGTCGCCTGGCGACCTGAAGCGCCGCTGGTGCTGCCGGAACGAGAAGCGCCGCCCGGAAGGGCGGCGCAGTTGGGGGCGGGGGCTAGAAGTTGTCTAGCGAGGGCGCCTGTCGGGGCTTGACCACGGCCAGGTCCTCGTTGAAGAAGCCTTTCAATAGCGCGAAGACCATGGCGAAGGTCATCACGAAGATCGGCAGGCCGATGACGGTGATGACCTGCTGCAAGGCCTCGAGCCCGGTGTCGCCGGCAAGCACGATCAGCATGGCCGCCACGGCACCTTCCGAGACGCCCCAGAAGACGCGCTGATGCACCGGGCCGGGTTCGGTGTCGCCGGTGCACAGCAGGTCGATGACCAGCGAGGCCGAGTCCGACGAGGTGGCAAAGAAGATCGCCACGATGACCACGGCGAGGCCCTGGATCAGGGTCGAGGCCGGGAAGTGCTCGAAGAAGGCGAACATCGCCAGGGGGACGCTTTCCATGACGGCCGCCGTCATGCTGCCGGCCTGCTCACCGAGCTCGGCGCGGGCGATCTCGCCGATACCGTCGATCTGCATGGCCGACCAGCCGAAGATGGCGAACCATACCAGGGTGAACAGCGAGGGCGCGAACAGCACGCCGAGCACGAACTCGCGAATGGTGCGGCCCTTGGAAATGCGCGCCACGAAGAGCCCGATGAAGGGCGACCAGGTCACGGTCCAGGCCCAGTAGAAGACCGTCCAGCTACCCTGCCAGCCCCAGCGTCCATCCTCGCTGGTGTATTGCGCCAGGGTGTCGTTCCAGAACGCCAGCGGCACGATGTTGGAAATATAGATTCCCAGGGTCTCGATGATGCCGCGCAGCAGGAAGACCGTCGAGCCGGTGACCAGCACGAAGAACATCAGGCCCGTTGCCATGCCGATGTTGAGGTTCGAGAGCATCTTCACGCCCTTGTCCAGGCCACCGACGATGGACCCCACGGCCACGGCCGTCAGCACCACGATGATCAGCACCTTGCTGGTCACGCCATCGGAGATGCCGAACAGCTCCGAGAGGCCGGCATTGATCTGCGAGGTACCCAGGCCGATGGAGACGGCCACGCCGAACAGGGTGCCGAGCACCGCGAAGATGTCGATGGTCTTGCCGATCGGCCCATAGATGCGCTGCTTGAGCAGCGGGTAGAAGACCGAGCTGACACGCACCGGGAGGTCGTAACGGTAGACGAAGTAGGCGAAGGCCAGGCCCGGCAGGGTGAAGATCGTCCAGGTATGCAGGCCGAGGTGATACAGCGAGAAGCCCATGGCATCACGGGCGGCTTCCACCGAATGCGGCGCGACGTCGCCGTCGGGCGGTGTGGAGAAGTGGAAGATGGGCTCGGCCACGCCCCAGAACATCAGGACGGTGCCGATGCCGCCGGCGAACAGCATGGTAAACCACGAGATGTTGCCGTAGGCAGGGCGGTCGTCATCGCCACCCAGGCGGATGTTGCCGTAGCGGCTCAAGGCGACCCAGAGCAGGAACATCAACCAGATGCTGACCCCGAAGATGAAGAACCAACCGAGGTTGGTGACCACCCATTCTCGACCGCGGGCGAATACATCGCCGATGGCGTCAGGCGCTATGACCAGCGCCAGAAGGAACAGCAGCATCAGCCCTGCTGAAACAAAAAAGATAGTGGGATCGGTTCGCAATCCCAGCTGCTTGGCAAGCTTTTCCATCGTGGTGCCTCCACCTTGTTGTTGGCGATGCGGAGTCTGGAGGAAGGCCGGCCCACCGTGGCCGACCATAACCACTGCAGTCTACAAGTGGCGCCGAGGTGGCGCCATGCGCCGCTCGAGGGGGTGGGGGAACGCGTGTCGCAGGTGGCGAGGCCGTGCCGTCCGGTTCGGGACGCCACGGCACCGGGCAGGCAGAAAATTCGCCAACCCGGCCGGGGGTTACACAAAAATGACGCAAGCAGCCGAGTGTCATGCCGATGGCGGCGGTCGGCGGTGGCGGCAGGATTTTCTGTATGAAGCTCGAAAAAGAGAAGATCCTGGGGCGGGCTGTGCCGAATCAGCGCCGGTTGCGGCGTGATTCCTTGGTGCGGTCGAGCTCGCGCTTCTTGGCCTTGTCGCGGTCGCTGGCCTCGGCCATGTTGTCGTAGGGGTTCTTGCCCGAGCGAAACTCGAAGCGCATGGGGGTGCCACGCACCTTGAGCACCTTGCGGAAGGTGTTGGTCAAGAAGCGCTTGTAGGCCTCGGGCAGCGACCCCGTCTGGTTGCCGTGGACCACGATGATCGGCGGGTTGGTGCCGCCCTGGTGGGCCATGCGCAGCTTGATGCGGCGGCCATGGATCATCGGCGGCTGGTGCTGCTCGACGGCATCGCGCAGGATGTTGGTCAGGCGGTTGGTCGACCAGCGGCTGTGGGCCGACTGAAAGGCCCGCTCGATGGACGGATAGAGATCGCCCACGGCCGTGCCGTGCAACGCCGAGATGAAGTGCAGTTCGGCATAGTCGGCAAAGCCCAGGCGACGCTTGATCTCGGTGCGCATGCGGTCCTTGGCCTCGCTTTCCAGGCCATCCCACTTGTTGACCGCCAGCACCAGGGCCCGGCCGCTGGTCAGCACATAGTCGAGCAGATGCAGGTCCTGCTCCACCAGGCCGGTACGGGCGTCCAGCACCATCACCGCGACATGGCACTCCTTGATGGCCTCGAGGGTCTTGATGATCGAGAACTTCTCGGCCACCTCGGAGACGTTCTTGCGACGCCTGACGCCGGCGGTATCGACCAGCACATAGGGCTCGCCACGACGCTCGAAGGGGATTTCGATGGCGTCCCGGGTGGTGCCGCCCTCATCGAAGACGACCACGCGTTCCTCGCCGAGCAGGCGATTGACCAGCGTCGACTTGCCCACATTGGGACGCCCGATGACGCCGATGCGAATGCCCTTGGTGCCGGTATCGGCGGGCATGTCCTCGTCACGCTCGGGAAAGGGCTCGAGAACCAGATCGATCAGCGCGGTCACATTGCGTCCGTGCGACGCGGCGATGGAGCGTGGCTCGCCGATGCCCAGCTGCCAGAAGTCGGCCATGGCCGAGTGTTCCTCGAGACCGTCGGTCTTGTTGACGATCAGCCAGGTCTTCTTCTGGTTGACCCGCAGGTGGTTGGCGATGGCCTCGTCGGCCATGTGCAGGCCGGTGCGCCCATCGACCATGAACAGCACGATGTCGGCTTCGTCGATGGCCTGCAGCGACTGTTCCGCCATGACCGCATCGATGCCGTCCTCATCGCCGCTGATGCCGCCAGTGTCGATTACCGTATAGGTCTTGCCACCGAGCATGCCGTTGCCGTACTTGCGGTCCCGGGTCAGCCCCGGGAAGTCGGCGACCAGCGCATCACGCGAGCGTGTCAGGCGGTTGAACAGGGTCGACTTGCCCACATTGGGGCGGCCGACCAGAGCGATCACGGGATTCATGGGTTGAGTTCCAGAGCCTCCAGGCTTCCATCGTCGGCCAGGGCGTAGACGCGCTTGCCATCGGTGAGCGGGCGCACGCTGATGCCCGAGCCATCGACCTCGGTCCGTCCCGCCAGGGTGCCGTCCTGAGCATCGATGAAGTGCACATAGCCTGCCAGGTCGCCCACGACCAGTCGGCCGTCGGCGAAGGCCGGGGCGGTCAGGCGGCGGTGGGCCAGGTCGGCCAGACGCCATTGTTCGTTGCCGTTGGTGGCCGAGAGGGCGACCAGGTGGCTGTCGGCGTCGACCACGTAGAGGGTATCGCCGACCAGCACCGGCGTCCGGTAGCTGGAAACGTCCCGCGACCACAGCACCTGGCCGCTGGTAGCCTGCAGTGCGACCAGACGACCGTTGTAGCTGGTGACGAAGAGTCGCCCGTCCTGGGTGAGCACCGGCTGGCCGGCCAGGTCGACCATGCGGTCGATGTCGCTGCGGCCCTGGGGAGCCGCAATGCGACGTTCCCAGAGTGCGCGGCCACTACTGTTGTCGAGGGTCACCAGGCTGCCATTGGCCAGGCCGGCGAAGGTCACCTGGTCGATGGTGCGTGGCGTGCCGGTGGTGCGCAGGGTCAACGAAGGCTGAGAGGCACTGTGCACCCAGCGTTCGGTCCCGTTGCGGCGGTCCAGCGCGGTGATATTGCCGTCGATGGTCTGCACCACGACCAGCTGATTGTTGGCCTGGGGAGCCGAAAGGACTTCGCTGCTGACCCGCGCGCGCCAGACTTCCTCGCCACTGGACTGGTCCAGGGCGATAACCTCGCCGTTGCGTGTTCCCAGAAAGACATTGCCGGCCACGGCGGTCAGGGCACTGGAAGCGCCATGTTCGAGCCGGGTTTCCCAGAGCACCTCGCCGCTGTCGGCATTCATGGCCATGACCAGGCCCTGCTGGTCGGCGGCGAAGACAGTGTCGCCGTCCTGGGCCGGGGCCAGGCTATAGCCGCCGAGCCCCAGGCCATCGCCGATCTGTTCATCCCAGAGGGTAGTGGCGGTGGTGCTGTGACTGATGTCCTGCAGTTCGCGCGGCGCATTCTCGGAATCCACCTGGCCGGCGCAGCCTGCCAGCAGTCCCATTGCCGTGATGGCGGCGATCGCCAGTGTCGGTTTCATGATGCGGTCTCCTGAGTGCTCAGGTTGTCGAGCTTGAGTTGCACGCCGAAGAGGGAGTCGCCACCCTGTTCCGCCAGCTGCAGGGCTTCTCGCCAGGCGTCTGCGGCCTGCGCATTCTGCCCCAGGGCAAAGTGAGCGTCACCACGAATGTCGGCACGTTGCGCGGAGAGTGTCTCGGGGATCTCGCCGTCGAGCGTGGACAGGGCCGTCTCGGCCTCGTCGGCCGCGACCTGCAGCCGGGCCAGACGCAGTCGCGCCAGGCCCTGGAGATAGGCATGCTCGCTGTCCGCGATGACGCCTTCCAGGGCCTGACGAGCCGCGCCCTGATCGCCATCGCTGACGGCCAGACGCGCCGACAGCAGCTGTCCCAGGTCGGCGTAGAGGCTGTCGCCATGCTCGTCGACCAGGGTGGTGGCGAGTTCCTCGGCCCGGCTGCGGGCCGAATCACCCAGCTGGCCCTGACTGGTCAGCTGCAAGAGTTGTTGATAGCGCTGGGAAGCGGCCTCCGCCTTGCCCGTCTGATAGTCCTGCCAGCTGTTCCAGGCAAAGACGCCGGCGCCGGCAATGGCCGCACCGATCAGCAGCGACACACCGTTTTCCTTCCACCAGCGCTTGATGGCCTCGAGCTGTTCTTCTTCGGTTCTCATTTCCGCCACGGGCGGCCTCCTTATTGGCTATGCGGTCCGTCAGGCTTCCGATAACAGCTCGTCCAGCGTCGCGGCCAGTTCGCTGTGTTCGATACGGCGTTGCTCGCGCTCCTCGCGCAGAAACTTGAGCGTGACGCTCTGACTGGCCAGCTCTTCGTCGCCGAGCAGCAGCGCCAGACGCGCCCCGCTCTTGTCGGCCTTGCGGATACGGCTCTTGAAACCGCCACCACCACAGTGCAACTGCAGGCGCAGGCCGGGCAGTTCGTCACGCAGTCGCTCGGCCATGCCCAGGGCGGCGGCCTCGGCGTCCTCGCCCATCGGCAGCAGGTAGACATCCAGAGTATCGAGGGCGGCGTCGGGCACCAGGTCCAGCGTTTCGAGCAGCAGCACCAGGCGCTCGACGCCCATGGCAAAGCCCACGGCCGGCACCGGCTTGCCGCCCAGCTGTTCGACCAGCCCGTCATAGCGGCCGCCGGCACAGATCGTGCCCTGGCTGCCCAGTGCCTCGGTGGTCCATTCGAAAACGGTCCGCGAGTAGTAGTCCAGGCCGCGCACCAGGCGTGGGTTGATCACGTACGCGATGCCGGCGGCATCGAGGATGGCGGTGAGCCGCTCGAAGTGCGTCTGCGACTCGGCATCCAGGTGGTCCATCAGGCGTGGCGCCTCGGCCAGCAGTTCGGCCATGGCCGGGTTCTTGGAATCCAGGATACGCAGCGGGTTGGTCGACAGCCGACGCCGCGAGTCTTCATCGAGCATCTCGTAATGTTGCTCGAAGTAGCTGACCAGAGTCTCGCGATAGGCAGCACGCGCTTCCGGCGAACCCAGGGTGTTGAGTTCCAGGGTGACCTGATCGAAGAGGCCGAGCTGCTTCCACAGGCGTGCCGACAGCAGGATCACCTCGGCGTCGATATCCGGGCCCTCGAGGCCGAAGGTTTCCACGCCGACCTGGTGAAACTGGCGATAGCGTCCCTTCTGCGGGCGCTCGTGGCGAAACATCGGCCCCTGATACCACAGGCGCTGAGTCTGGTTGTGCAGCAGGCCATTCTCCATGGCGGCCCGCACGCAGCTGGCGGTGCCCTCGGGCCGCAGGGTCAGACTGTCGCCATTGCGATCCTCGAAGGTATACATTTCCTTCTCGACGATGTCGGTGACCTCGCCGATGGAGCGCTTGAACAGGGCCGTCTGCTCGAGGATGGGCGTGCGCATCTCGTCATAGCCGTAGCGCCCCATCAGGGAACGAATCTGCTGCTCGAAGTACTGCCAGAGGGGAGCCTGCGCCGGCAGCAGGTCGTTCATGCCCCGAATGGCCTGGATTTTCTTGCTCAATGATGACTCCTTCACGTGCCGGGATCAGGCGTCCCGGGCGATCACGTCCTGTTCTGCCTGCTGCTTCTCGCGCACCTTGTCGCGAATCAATCGCTCGAGGTCATCGACCAGATGGTCGTTGCGCAGCTTGCTTGACGGTTTGCCGTCGACGTAGACGAGGTTGGCCGGGCTGCCGCCGGTCAGGCCAATGTCGCTCTCCTTGGCCTCGCCGGGGCCATTGACCACGCAGCCGATGACCGAGACGTCGAGGGGGGTCAGCACATCCTCGAGGCGTTCCTCGAGCTCGTTCATGGTGCCGATGACATCGAAGTTCTGACGCGAGCAGCTCGGGCAGGCCACGAAGTTGATGCCCTTGGAGCGCAGGCTCAGGCTCTTGAGCATGTCGAAGCCGACCTTGACTTCCTCCACCGGATCGGCCGCCAGCGAGACCCGGAGCGTATCGCCGATGCCGTCCATCAGCAGCATGCCCAGGCCGATGGACGACTTGACGGTGCCCGAACGCAGGCCGCCGGCCTCGGTAATGCCGAGGTGCAGCGGCTGTTCGATGCGCGAGGCCAGCTCGCGGTAGGCGGCCACGGCCATGAACACGTCCGAGGCCTTGACGCTGACCTTGAAGTCCGGGAAGTCGAGGCGATCCAGATGGTCGATGTGGCGCATCGCGGATTCGACCAGGGCAGCCGGCGTCGGTTCGCCGTATTTCTTCTGCAGGTCCTTCTCCAGCGAGCCGGCATTGACGCCGATGCGAATCGGGATGCCGTTGTCGCGGGCGGCACCGACCACGGCGGCGACCCGGTCTTCACGACCGATGTTGCCGGGGTTGATGCGCAGACAGTCGACGCCGAGCTCGGCCACGCGCAGGGCGATGCGGTAATCGAAGTGGATATCCGCCACCAGCGGGACCTTCACGGCCTGTTTGATGCGTCCGAAGGCTTCGGCGGCGTCCATGCTCGGCACCGAGACGCGCACGATGTCGGCACCGGCGTTCTCGAGTTGCTGTATCTGCGCCACGGTGGCATCCACATCGAGCGTGTCGGTGTTGGTCATGCTCTGCACAGAGATCGGAGCGCCGCCGCCGACCGGCACATCGCCGACATGGATGCGGCGGGATTGACGGCGTTGGATGGGCGATGGTGCGTGCATATGACTCACTCTCCCAGGGTGAAACGAGCGACATTGTTGGCGCCTGCGCGCTCGCTCAGGTCGATGGCTTCGCCATTCCAGTCCAGTTCGACGCCGGTGGCATTGCCCACGGTCAGCCGGAAGGGCGGTTCGCCCTCGACGCGTGCCGTGGTGCCCGGTTCCTGAAGTCCGACGAAGACACGCTGGTTGCTGGCATCGAAGATTTCGGTCCAGGACTGCTCGTTGAAGGTCAGATTGAGTACCCGCGACGTGGCCTGGGCAGTCTGTGATGCCGCCTCGGCCTGGGTCGCGGATTCGGAGTCGGCGTTGCCCTGCGACTCGGCGGGTGCGCCCTCATCCCCTGCGGACGCACTTTCCGGCGCCGGCTCGTCCGACTCGGTGTTCTGCGCCGAGCCCTCGGATGGGCTGCTGTCCGTCTCGGCAGTGCCGTCGGTCGTGCTGTTGTCGTCCGCGTCGTCGGCCGAGGCCGTCGTGCCTTCCGGAGCCTCCAGCAGGTTGGCCGTGTCGTCCGCGGCGTCGGCACTGCCGGCGTTGTTCGCGGCGGCATCGCTGCCGCTCGTCGACGCATTGTCGCTGGCCGGGGAGCCCGACTCCTCGACCAGGGCGGCATTGCCGTCCATGTCATCCACGGACACCGGGGCGTTGTCTCCCGGTGAGGGCGGTTCGCTGCCGCCGCGACTCTGCCACCACATCAGGGTCAGGCCGATCAGGCCGGCGATGACGATCAGGGTGACCAGCCGGAACAGCCAGGTGCCCAGCCGGGAGGGGGGCTTGTTGAGCACATGGACGGGGGCCACCTTGTGCTCCAGATCTTCCTTGCCGAAACGCGCGTGATAGGCTGCCAGCACGCGTTCCTCATCGAGGCCGAGCAGGCTGGCATAGCTGCGCAGATAACCCCGCCGATAGGTGGCAATCGGCACTTCCTCGTAACTGTCCTTCTCCAGGCCGTTGATCACGGCCGGGCGCAGATTGAGCGCCGCAGCGACTTCCTCGCGCGATAGTCCCAGGGTTTCCCGCTCCCGCCGCAGCAACTCGCCAGGCGAAGCCTGGTCGGGCGTCGCGTCGGGTTCCTGGAAAGGTGTGTCGCTCATGGCGTGAATCCTTGATTGGAAAACAGGGCTCAGGGCGTGCCTGGCGATGCGGCCGGCGGCCGTTGGCCGTCCCGGGCGCGTGCAATCTTGTCGGCCAGGCGGGCCGCCTGGCTATCTGGACCGGCCAGACGTCGGTAATGTTCCAGGTGCCGTTCGGCGCTGCCGAGGTTGCCCTGCGTAGTCTCGAGTTCACCAAGGTACAGGTGGCCGCCGGCATGGCCAGGGTCGATGCGCAGGGCATCCTCGAGACTGGCGCGGGCAGCGGCTGCTTCGCCGCGTGCCAGCTGACAGCGCCCCAGATTGACGAGCAGTCGGGCACGCTCCGCGTAGTGGCGATCCTGGCTGGCTCGCTGCAGCTGATGGCAGGCGGCATCGAATCGACCCTGACCATACAGGAAGGCCGCGTAATTGTTGCGTGCCCGCGTCAAATCGGGGGCTGCCTGCAGCGCCTCGCGGAAGGCGGCATCGGCCAGGCGCGCGTCGCCGCGGCGCTGATGAACCATGGCCATGGCCTGGTGTGCCGCGGCGTCATCCGGGGCCAGCTCCAGGGCGCGGCGCAGGGCCTGCGAGGCACGCGGCAGATTGTCCCGGGCCAGATAGGCCTCGCCGAGGCGTGTGTACGCTTCGGCTGGCCGCGCGTCCTGCGGCACCTGGTCGGCGCGCATGGCACATCCACTCAGCCATAGCGCGCCGATCAAGAGCGCCGCGATCCGCTGCTGTCGGTAGCCGTCGAGGCTCGGGCGACCCGTCATGGCATCCTCGCAGAGGCGTCGTGTCCCGGGCCGGCCTGCCGGCCGCCCCATGCTAAAAGCGTGTCCATCAAAGCGTCGCGCCCGAGGGAAGTCAAGACGTCACGCGCCTCAATCCGCGTCGATCTGGATCGACTGAATATAGCGTTCGTGGCGGCGTGTACGGTCCTTGACGCGGCCCACCAGCTGGCCGCAGGCGGCATCGATATCGTCGCCGCGGGTCGAGCGGATCGTCGCGTTGAGGTTGAGGTCGTACAGCCACTGCTGGAAGCGCTTCACCTGGTTGCGCGATGGCGTTTCGTACCCCGAGTGCGGAAAGGGGTTGAAGGGGATCAGATTGATCTTGCTGGGCAGCTCCTCGAGCAGCTCGGCGAGTTGCTGGGCGTGCTCCTGCTGATCATTGACGTCCTTCATCATGGTGTACTCGATGGTCACCACGCGCGCATCGTCGCACTTCGCCAGATATCGCTTGCAGGAATCCAGCAGGGTGCGAATGTTGTACTTGCGGTTGAGCGGTACCAGCTCGCTGCGCAGCTCGTCATTGGCGGCATGCAGCGAAATGGCCAGGCTCACGTCGAGTTCGTCGCCCAGCTTGTCCAGCATCGGCACCACACCGGAGGTGGAGAGCGTGACACGGCGCTTGGAGAGGCTGTAGGCGTTGTCGTCGAGCATCAGCTTCATGGCCGGCACGACATTGTCGTAGTTCATCAGCGGCTCGCCCATGCCCATCATCACCACATTGGTGACGGGGCGATTGGCGGTGTCGTGGCGTGGCCCGAAGCTGTTGCTGGCCACCCACACCTGGCCGATGACCTCGGCGGCAGTGAGGTTGCGCTGGAAGCCCTGCTTGCCGGTGGAACAGAAGCTGCAGTCCAGCGAGCAGCCGACCTGCGAGGATACGCACAGCGTGCGCCGCTTGCCGTTCTCGGCCGGAATCAGCACGGTTTCGACATAGCTGCCGTCCTCCACTTCCAGGACCCACTTGCGGGTGCCGTCATTGGAGGAGCCTTCGTAGACCACGCTGGGGCCGCGTATTTCGGCGACCTCGGCAAGGCGGGCCCGCAGGGCTTTTGACAGGTTGGTCATGGCCTCGAAGTCGTCGCAGCCTTCCTGGTGAATCCATTTCATCACCTGAGCGGCGCGAAACTTCTTCTCGCCGATGGAAAGGAAGAACGCTTCCATTTCCTCGCGCGTCATGCCGAGCAAGTTGAGGCGTTGGGAAGCAGTGGTGGCAGTCATGATAGTCAGCGGTCGGTCGGGGCGGGGGTGCTGGCACCCCCGCTGGACGGGGGATCAGCCTCGCGGGCAGATCTCGTCGTCGCTAAAGAAGTAAGCGATTTCACGCTCGGCGGATTCCGGCGAGTCGGAGCCGTGCACCGCATTGGCGTCAATCGACTGGGCGTAATCGGCACGGATGGTGCCGGGGTCGGCTTCCTTGGGATTGGTCGCGCCCATCAGGTCACGGTTGGCGCTGATGGCGTTGTCGCCTTCCAGCACCTGGACGATGACCGGGCCGGAGGTCATGAAACCAACCAGATCGGGAAAGAAGGGGCGATCCTTGTGCTCCGCGTAGAAGCCTTCTGCCTTCTCCTGGGAGAGGTGCAGCATCTTGGCGGCGACGATCTTCAGGCCGGCGTTTTCGAAGCGGCTTTCGATCTCGCCGATGGCGTTCTTGGCAACGGCGTCGGGCTTGATGATGGACAGGGTGCGTTCTGTAGCCATGGGCGTGCTCTCCAGGTATCGGCTAATGATGGCCTCGCGCCGCCCCGAGGGTCTCGGCGCGGCGCGGGGCTTATGGTTGATGCGGTTCGGCCTGAGCTGCCGAATGGGCGCAGAGTATACCGTCCCGGAGCGGTGATGAACAATTCACGCCGCCCGCTGCCTGACGCCGGGGTCAGACGCTGAAGCTCTCGCCGCAGCCGCACTCGTCCTTGACGTTGGGGTTGTTGAAGCGGAAGAAACGGTTCAGCCCTTCCGAAACATAGTCGACTTCACTGCCGTCGAGCATTTCCAGGGCGTCCGGGGCGACGAACACCTTGACGCCGTGCTCCTCGAAGGCCACGTCATCGTTTGAGGCCTCATCGGCGAAGTCGAGTACATAGCTGTAGCCCGAGCAGCCGCTGGGCTTGACCGTGACACGCAGCCCCAGGCCGTGCCCGCGCTCGTCGAGCACGCGATGGATCTGGTCGGCAGCGGCAGTGGTGATGGATAGGTTAGCCATGATGGCCTCCTGCTCGATAAATTAGCGGCGAAGCCCGGTCAGGGCATGCCTCAATGTGGCAATGGTCCGGTCGATATCGTCTTCGGTGGTGAAACGGCCGAAGCTGAAGCGCAACGAGGCCAGCGCCAATGGCCGGGTCACACCGATCTCTTTCAACACATAGGATGGCTCGACGCTGGCGGAGTTGCATGCCGATCCGGTCGAGACGGCAATGTTGCGCAGCGCCATCAGCAGCGACTCGCCGTCGACGCCGGAAAAGCCCAGGTTGAGAATGTTCGGCACCGAGGCCTCGGCGGTACTGTTGAGATGGACGCCGTCGAGGTCGGCGAGCCCCTCGAGGAAGCGGTCGCGCAGGCCTTCGATGCGGGCCTGATCCGCCTCGCTCTCGCGGCCGGCGATGGCAAAGGCCTCGCCCATGCCGGCGATCTGGTGCGTCGGCAGGGTGCCGGAGCGCATGCCGCGCTCGTGGCCGCCACCGTGAATCAGGGCCTCGAGCCGGATATCCGGCGAGCGCTTCACGTACAAGGCGCCGACGCCCTTGGGGCCATAGGCCTTGTGGCCGGAGAGCGACATCAGGTCGATGCCCTGGTCGGCCACGTCCAGGGGCAGTCGGCCGACGGCCTGGGCGGCGTCGCTGTGAAAGAGCGCACCGACTGCGTGGGCGGCCTCGGACAGCGCGGCCAGGTCGTGGATGCTGCCCAGCTCATTGTTCACTGCCATCAGCGAGACCACCACCGTGTCGTCGCGCAGCACCTCCTTGAGGGCTTGCGGGCTGATGCGCCCACTGGCATCGGGAGTCAGCCAGGTGACGTCGCAACCTTCCTTTTCCAGCGCCACCGCGGTGTCGATGACGGCCTTGTGCTCGATGGTCGAGGTCACCAGGTGGCGACCCTTCTCCCGATTGGCCCGCATAACGCCGATCAGCGCCAGGTTGTCGGCCTCGGTGGCGCCGCTGGTCCAGACGATCTCGCGCGGGTCGGCCCCGATCCGGTCGGCGACCTGTCGGCGCGCGCTCTCGACGGCCTGTTCGGCCTGCCAGCCGGGCATGTGGCTGCGCGAAGCAGGGTTGGCGAACACGCCATCCAGTGTCAGATGCCGGCTCATGACCTCGGCGACCCTGGGATCGACGGGAGTCGTGGCAGCGTAATCGAGGTAGATGGGTGCGCTCATGGGCGATGAACCCTTGATCCAGGTACCACGCTCGGGCGGCGGCCCGGGTGGTGGAGCGTTGGATGAATCGGCGACAGTTGCACCCGGTTCAGGGTGACGAGGCCGGAATCTGCTTGTCGGCCACACGGCGTTGCCGCGTGGCAATGGCCTGAAACTCGTTGCGCCCGGCCAGTTGCCCGAGGGTGACCCCATCCAGAAAACCGTGGATCTGCTCGGAAAGCTCGTGCCACAGGTGGTGGGTCAGGCAGGTGTCGCCCTGCTGACAGTCCGACATGCCACCGCAACGTGTGGCATCCACCGACTCGTCGACGGCATCGATCACCCGGGCCACCGAAATGTGCTCAGCGGCTTGCGTCAACAGGTAGCCGCCGCCCGGGCCGCGTACGCTTTCCACCAGACCGCTGCGCCGCAGACGAGCAAACAGCTGTTCCAGGTAGGACAGCGAGATTTCCTGGCGCTTGGCGATGTCGGCGAGGCAAATCGGCCCCTGGTCGGCGTGCATCGCCAGGTCGAGCATGGCGGTGACGGCATAGCGTCCCTTGGTGGTCAGGCGCATGGTGCTTCACCTCGGCACCGGGTTGGACGTCGGTCATCTTGCCGGCCAGCCGCAGCATGGTCGGCAGGATGTCATTATGATAAAGACCCAGTATACGGGTCAACCATTACGCTGCCGGTCGTGGCGGGAGTCCGTTGGCGTGCTGTCCTGCTCGGCCTCGCGCGGCGCGTCCGCTTGCGGGCTGTCGTCGGGCGTTGCATCCGCGGGGTCCGCTTGTTGTGCCGATTCCGTCTCCGATGGCGGGCAGCAGTGGTCCACGCCTTCCAGGATGTCGGCAAAGTCCTCTTCGCGCAGCTCGGGCAGCCGTCCGTCGCGGAAGCCGGCATCGATCTGGCGCAGCGTCGAGCACATGCGCTCGATGCGCTCGTCGACCACGTGCATGTGATCGAGCATGGCCTGCATGGAGCGAGCCACGGGGTCGGGCATGTCCTGGCTGACGCCATAGGCGTCGAAGCCGAACTTGCGGCGGATGGCCTCGCGGCGTTCGGGGTCGACCTGCAGGGCTTCTTCGGTATCCGGGTCGCTGCGCTGCACGATCTTGCCGGGAATGCCGACCACGGTCGCGCCGGCCGGCACTTCCTTGGTGATGACGGCATTGGAACCCACCTTGGCCGCGGCGCCCACGGTAAAGGGACCGAGGATCTTGGCGCCGGCACCGACGATCACGCCGTCGCCCAGGGTGGGGTGGCGCTTGCCGTGATGCCAGCTGGTGCCACCCAGGGTGACGCCCTGGTAGAGCGTCACGTCATCACCGACCACGGTGGTCTCGCCGATCACCACCCCCATGCCGTGGTCGATGAAGAAGCGCCGGCCGATGCTCGCCCCGGGGTGAATCTCGATGCCGGTCAACCAGCGCCCCAGGGTGGAGAGGGTGCGAGCCAGCCATTTCAGGTTGCGCTGCCACAACCAGTGGCCCAGGCGATGGAGCAGCAGGGCGTGCAGGCCCGGATAGTTGGTCAGGACTTCGAGAAAGTTGCGTGCCGCCGGGTCACGGGCAAATACGCTGTTGATGTCCTCGCGCAGACGTTGAAACATGCGGCGATCCTTGGGTTAGGGCGAGTCGTTGTCTGTCATAGTGGGCGTCGCTCGCGCGGCGTTCAAGCGGTGCCTCAGGAGTCGGCGTGCGGCCCGTGGTGTCGCGAGTCGGGCGCCGCGTCCGGCTCGGCTGGCGCGGCCGACGCCTGGCGCTGGGTGGCGGTCAGGATGCCGCGCAGGATGTTCAGCTCCATGCGCTCGGGGCGTGCCTTGAAGGTGTAACGGCGCAGGCGCGCCATCAGTTGACGCGGCATGGCCGGATCATGAAAGCCGATCTCGACCAGGGTGCGCTCCAGGTGCTCGAAGTAGTGCTCGAGTTCCTGATGGCTGGCCAGGGGCTCGGCTGCCGGCGCCTCAGCGTCGCCGTCTCCTTCCAGCCAGGCCAGACGACACTCGTAGGTCACGACCTGCACGGCGGCCGCCAGGTTCAGCGAGCTGAAGTCCGGGTTGGTGGGGATGTGCACATGCGCATGACAGCGCTGCATCTCGGCATTGGTCAGGCCGCTGTCCTCGCGGCCGAAGACCAGGGCGATGCGGCTGTCCGTGTCGGCCAGCTCGTCCGTCAGGCGTGCGCCGAGCTGGCGTGGCGTGAGCATCGGCCAGGGCAGGGTGCGCGAGCGGGCACTGGCGCCCACCACCAGGGTGCAGTCGCCGACGGCATCCTCCAGGCTTGCCACGCTGCGCGCCTGGTGCACCAGGGTGTCGGCTCCCGAGGCACGGGACACGGTCTCCGCGCTGATCGGCTCGCAACGCGGCGCCACCAGCGCCAGGTCACTGAGCCCCATGTTGTGCATGGCGCGGGCCGTGCCGCCGATGTTGCCGGGATGGCTGGTACCCACCAGAACGATGCGTATACGCTCGAGCATGAGAACGTCCAATTGGAGACTGTCTGAGAAACGACCGCCCATCTTAGCACGATGCGGCGGCGCTGCATGGCACGCGCGTGGCGTTTCTGCTAGGATTCGCGCCAACCAGCCGATCGCATCGGCTCGGGCAGTCGGCACAGGGTCACCGTATCAGGGCCCTGCGTCACTGCCTGGCTCCCGTTCTTTAACATCACCGAGACTCCCAAGGCCCGATCATGCATCCGATGGTCCAATTCGCACTGCGTGCTGCGCGCAGTGCCGGCGAGCAGTTCCTGCGCATCCGCGAGCGCATCGAGAACGCTCATGAAGAACACAACCTCGACAAGCTGCTCGAGGATACGGCGCGCAATGCCGAGACACTCATCCAGCGCCAGCTGGCGCGCGGGTATCCCCAGCACGGCGTCGTCGGCCGCTACACCCCCGAGAGCGAGGGGGAAGGCGAAGGACGCGACGTGATGTGGCAGATCGAGCCCGTGCACGGCTATTCCAACCTCACCGTCGCCGCCTCCGGCTTCGCGCTCTCGGTGGTTTGCATGGTCAAGGGCCGTCCGGAGCATGCGGTGGTGATCTGTCCCTTCAGCGATGACGAATACCTGATGAGCCGTGGCCGTGGCGCCCAGCTCAATGGCAAGCGTATCCGTGTGCCCCGCCATTACGCCATCGAGGGTGCGCGTATCGCCATGGGGCTGCCCGAGGCCTCGCTGCGTTCGCGCCTGCAGCCGACCCACCTGACCCTGACCCAGCAGCTGGCGCCTCGCGTCGAGCTGATGCGCGCTTCCGGCAATGCCTTGCTGGACATCGCCGAGCTGGCCTCGGGGCGTGCTGATGCCGCCTTCGTGCTGGGCATGGAAGAGCAGGAGCTGCAGGTCGGCTCGCTGATGCTCAAGGAAGCCGGTGCCTTGATGGGAATGCCCGATGGCCAGCCCACGGTTGCCGGCAATCAGCCGTTGATGGCCGCGGGACCGCGCCTTTACAAGGCACTGGTCAAGCAGCTCAAGCCGCACTTCTGAACCGGGGGCATGGGAGGCGTGGCGTCTCGACAACATCTCGTTACGTTTTCGAGACTGTTCGAGAGCGGTCACTGGGTGTACGTTGAAGGTAGCCAGTGGTCATGGTGGCTGCTGGCTTCATGCCCTTCGGGCCATGAACACCATCCGCGAGAGGAGTGACGATGCAACCCCTCAGCTATTACTACTACAACGTGCTGGAAAGCCTCGAGAAGCCTTGTGATGTGCCTGCTGCACACCTGCAGGAAGGCTTTGACCTCTTGTACCACTACGGCGGCCGCGTCGAGATGGACCTGATGCGTCGTGCCGAGGCAGCCAGCTCGAACAATGACCCGCTTCATTGGCATGAAGCGCTGGATGACGAGCAACGCGACAAGTTGCTGCGCGCCTACAAGGACGAGAACCCGGCCAAGATTCTCAAGGTGATGCAGCGCAACGGCTATGCCAGCGTGCTCTATCACCATGCTCGGGAGGTGTTTCAACCCGATGCCCAGGGTGTCGCCTAGCGGTACCATCCCTGACGGGGCAAACCGGGCGCTGTACCGGATGTCAGCGGATAAAAAACGCCACCCGATCGGGTGGCGTTTTGCATGGCGGCAGCGGTATCGGCGCCGCGCCAGTCAGGGCAGCTCTTCCTCGCCTTCCTCGTCGTCGTCCTTCTGCGGTGGCATCAGGTCCACGCGCTGCAGCTTGAGCGGCAGCAGCAGGGCGGCGGAGACGTAGATGGACGAGAAGGTACCCACTGCCACGCCGATCAGCAACGCCACGGCGAAGAAGTGGATCATGTCGCCGCCGAGGAATACCAGGGCCAGCAGCACCAGCAGCGTCGTGCCGGAAGTCGCCAGGGTGCGCGACAGCGTCTGGTTGATGGATTCGTTGAAGATGGCGGGCATGTCATCGATGCGCGATTTGCGAATGTTCTCGCGGATACGGTCATAGACGACGATGGTGTCGTTCAGCGAATAGCCGATGACTGCCAGCACGGCCGCCAGCACGGTCAGGTCGAACTCGAAGCCGAACAGCGCGAAGGCGCCGATGACGATGATGACATCGTGCACCAGGGCCAGCAGTGCGCCGATGGCGAACTTGTACTGGAAGCGGAAGGCCACGTAGAGCATCACGATGCCCAGTGCCACCAGCATGCCCATGCCACTCTGGTCGCGCAGCTGGTCGCCGACCTGGGCACCGACGAACTCGGCGCGTACCAGCTCGACATTGCTGCCGGCCTGGCTCAGCAGGTCGACGATTTGATCGCCGACACCGGCCTCGAAGGTTTCCTGCAGTCGAATCAGCACCTCGGTAGAAGTGCCGAATGTCTGCACCACGACGTTCTGGAAGCCGGCGGCCTCGAGTGTCTCACGCACGGCATTCAGCGTCGGTGCCGTGGCATAGCGCACCTCGACCAGGGTGCCGCCGGTGAAGTCCAGCCCCAGATTGAGGCCCTGCAGCGCCAGCGCGACCACCGACACCAGCAACAGGATGGCGGAGGTGATGAAGGCGTAACGCCGCTTGCCCATGAAATCGAGCTGTCGATTGATGAGAGATTGCATGGCCACTTCCTATATCCAGAGCTTGTTGATCGGCCTGCTGCCGTAACGCAGGTTGACCATGGCGCGCGTCACCAGCAGGGCGGTGAACAACGAGGTCAGGATGCCCAGCGACAGGGTCACGGCGAAGCCCTTGACCGGCCCGGTGCCGATCGAGAACAGAATCAACGCCACCAGCAGCGTGGTGATGTTGGCATCGACGATCGACGAGAAGGCGCGCTCGTAGCCCGCATGGATGGCCTGTTGCGCCGAGAGGCCATTGCGCAGCTCCTCGCGTATCCGCTCGAAGATCAGCACATTGGCGTCGACCGCCATGCCCAGTGTCAGCACGATGCCGGCGATACCCGGCAGCGTCAGGGTCGCGCCCAGCATCGACATGGCTGCCACCAGCAGGGTCAGGTTCAGCGCCAGGGCGATGTTGGCGAAGACGCCGAAGACCCGGTAGCGCACCAGCATGAAGAGCACCACCAGCAGCAGGCCGACCTGCACTGACATGACGCCGCGCTCGATGTTCTCGGCGCCCAGGCTCGGCCCGATGGTGCGCTCCTGGGCGAAGTACATGGGAGCGGCCAGCGAACCGGAACGCAGCAGCAGTGCCAGGTCGGCCGCTTCGGTGGGTGACTCCAGGCCGGTGATGCGGAAGCTGTTGCCCAGCGCACTTTGAATGGTCGCCAGGCTGATGATGCCGCGCTCGGTGTCCTGGCTGCGCACCGTGGTCTCTTCGCCGTTTTCCATCACGGTGCGTTCGACCGTGTTGTGCTCGATGAACAGCACCGCCATGTTGCGGCCGATATTGGTCCGGGTGGCACGGTTCATCAGGGTGCCGCCGGTGCCGTCCAGGTCGATGTTGACCTGGGGGCGCCCGTTCTGGTCGAAGCCCTGGTTGGCGTTGGACACCCGGTCACCCGTGATGATGATGTCCTGCATCAGGGTGGCGGTGCGCGCCTGGTTGTTGCGGAACGGGAAACTCTCGGTTTCGGATTCCGGCGTATCGGGGCGCGCCTCGAGGCGGAATTCCAGGTTGGCCGTGGCGCCGATGATGCGCTTGGCGGCCGCGGTATCCTGCACACCGGGCAGCTGTACCACGATGCGGTTGGGCCCCTGACGCTGGACCAGTGGCTCGGAGACGCCCAGCTCGTTGACGCGGTTGCGCAGCGTGGTCAGGTTCTGGTTGACCGCATAGTCCTGGATCTCCTCGACGGCATTATCGGTCAGGGCCATTTCCAGGCCGGCACCACGCGTCTGCTCGACATTGCTGTAGTCGAGATCCGGGTACTGCTGGGCGATCACCCGGCGCGCGTCACTGCGATCCTCCTCGTTCATGAAGGCCATGCTGATCGAGCGCTCGCCGATCTCGGTGTTGCGATAGCGAATGCGTTCCTCGCGCAGCATGTTGCGCATGGCGCTGGCATCGGATTCCAGCTGCTGGGTGATGGCGGCATCCATGTCGACTTCGAGCAGGAAGTGCACGCCGCCGCGCAGGTCGAGCCCCAGTGTCATGGGTGATGCGGCCAGGGATTCGAGCCAGCCAGGGGTGGACTCGGCCAGGTTGAGCGCCGTGACATAGTCGTCGCTGAGCGAGTCGCTGATCAGATCCCGTGCCCTTGCCTGGTCATCGGCATTGGTCAGGCGCAGCAGGACGCTCTTGGGCTGGCGCTCGGTAGCCTGAATGTCGATATCGGCATCTGCGAGGGTGGCTTCGAGGCGCTCGAGGCGTTGCTCGTCGAGCGTGAATTCGCCGCGGTCACTACTGATCTGCACCGCCGGGTCAGCCGGAAAGAGGTTGGGGAGCGCATAGATCAGGCCGACGACGAGGACGAGGAGTATCAGCAGATACTTCCACAGGGGGTAACGGTTGAGCATGGGGGCCCTGCCCTCAGGTTGCTGATGATGGAGACGGGCAATACGTCATCACGAGCACCGGGCGGAGCCGGTCGGCCGGGCCCCGCCGCGGCGGTCGCAGGGCAGCCCGCATCGTCGAGCGATGCAGGCGTGTCTGCTTAGATGGACTTGAGCGTGCCCTTGGGAAGGACGTTGGCCACGGCATTCTTCTGAACGCTGACCTCGGTGCCCTCGGCGATTTCCATGGACAGGAACTCGCTGTCGTCGCTGACCTTGGTGATGCGCCCCAGCATGCCACCGCCGATGACGATCTCGTCACCCTTGGAAAGGCCGGCGATCAGGTTCTTGTGCTGCTTGGCACGCTTGGACTGGGGGCGCCACAGCAGAAAGTAGAAGATCAGCACGAAGCCGACCAGCATCACGATTTGGGCGATGCCACCGCCCGGTGCACCACCGGCATCCTGCGCCAGGGCCGGGGAAATGAAGAAGTCCAGCATTTACGACAATCTCCTGAGTCGTGGTGAAGAAAGTGGCGCCATCGGGGCGCTCGCAACCGGCCTGCAAGGTCGACCAGTCGTCAATTCGGTGCGGGAGGTACCGGCAGACCACGCTGCGCATAGAACACTTCCACGAAGTTCGCCAATGTACCCGCTTCAATGGCACCGCGCAAACCAGCCATGAGGCGCTGATAGTGACGCAGATTGTGCACGGTATTGAGCATCGAGCCGAGCATTTCGCCACAGCGGTCCAGATGGTGCAGATAGGCACGCGAAAAATGCTGACAGGTGTAGCAGTCGCAGCCTGCCTCCAGTGGCCCGGTGTCATGGCGGTGCCGGGCATTGCGGATCTTGACCGTACCCTCGGCGGTGAACAGGTGGCCGTTGCGCGCATTGCGCGTCGGCATCACGCAGTCGAACATGTCGACCCCGCGACGCACGCCTTCCACCAGGTCTTCCGGCTTGCCGACGCCCATCAGATAACGCGGCTTGTCGTCGGGCATCCACTCGGGCAGGTAGTCGAGCACCTCGATCATTGCCTCCTTGGGCTCGCCCACCGAGAGGCCGCCGATGGCGTAGCCGTCGAAGCCGATCGCGTCGAGGCCCTTGAGCGAGGCCTCGCGCAGTTCCGGGTACATGCCGCCCTGAATGATGCCGAACAATGCCGACGGTGAGTCGCCATGCGCGTCCCGCGAGCGCTGCGCCCAGCGTAGCGACATCTCCATGGAGCGTTTGGCTTCTTCGAAGGTAGCCGGGTAGGGCGTGCACTCGTCGAAGATCATCACGATGTCCGAGCCCAGCGAGCGCTGCACGGCCATGGACTCTTCCGGCCCCATGAAGACCTTGGCGCCGTCCACTGGCGAGCGGAAGTGCACACCCTGCTCGGTGATCTTGCGCATCTCGCCCAGCGAGAAGACCTGGAAGCCGCCGGAATCGGTGAGGATCGGCTTGTCCCACTGAGCAAAGTCGTGCAGGTCGCCGTGCTGCTCGATGACCTCGGTCCCCGGGCGCAGCCACAGGTGAAAGGTATTGCCGAGAATGATCTCGGCGCCGATCTCCTGCACCGACTGCGGGGTCATGCCCTTGACGGTGCCGTAGGTGCCCACCGGCATGAAGGCAGGCGTCTCGACACGGCCGCGCGGGAAGGTCAGGGTCCCTCGGCGCGCCCGGCCATCGCTGGCGTGGCGCTCGAAGGTCATGAAGCATTCTTTTCGCATGTCACTCTCGATTGATAAGCGGTATCACCGGATGCCACCAGGTGTCTGGCGGGTCAGGAACATGGCATCGCCATAACTGAAGAAGGCATAACCCTGCTCGACGGCTTCCCGGTAGGCCCGCATGACGGTCTCGAAGCCGGCGAAGGAGGCGACCAGCATCAACAGGGTCGACTCCGGCAAGTGGAAGTTGGTGACCAGACCGTCGACCACCTGCCATTCATAGCCCGGGTAGATGAAGATATCGGTCTCGCCGCTGAGCGGGGCGATGCGGCCGTCCGGGCTCTGCTGACAGGCCGACTCGAGGCAGCGCACACTGGTGGTACCCACGGCGATGACGCGGTTGCCCCGGGCCCGAGCCGCGCGGACTCTGGCACAGGCGCTCTCGGAGACCTCGATCCACTCGCTGTGCATGTCATGCTCGCGAATGTCATCGACGCGCACCGGCTGAAAGGTGCCGGCTCCCACGTGCAGGGTGACGAAGGCGCTCTCCACGCCCTTGGCGGCGAGCTGCTCGAGCAGCGGCTCATCGAAATGCAGCCCGGCCGTCGGCGCCGCCACGGCGCCATCGCGACGCGCATAGACGGTCTGGTAGCGCTCGCGGTCGGAGAGCTCGTCCTCGCGCGTGATATACGGAGGCAGCGGCATGTGACCATGCTGTTCGAGCAAGGCGATCAGCGGCGTCTCGCCCAGAAAACGCAGCTCGAACAGGGCCTCCCGCCGGCCCTCGACCACGGCCTGAATCCCGCCCTCGAAGGTCAGCTCGCTGCCGACAGGGGGCGACTTGCTGGAACGCAGGTGGGCCAGGCCGCGGTGGGCATCCAGAGGTCGCTCGAGCAGCATCTCCACGCGGCCGCCGCTGGCCTTGTGACCATGCAGGCGGGCCGGTATGACGCGGGTATCGTTGAACACCAGCAGGTCTCCGGGGTCGAGCTTGTCGAGCAGTGCCGGAAAGCGTTGATGGTCGAGCTCGCCACTGGCGCCATCGACGCACAGCATGCGGCAGTCACTGCGTTGCTCGGAGGGATAACGGGCGATCAGCGCCTCGGGAAGCTCGTAATGGAAATCGGCGCGCTGCATGACGTCACTCGGTTGACCGGATAAAACACATTCGAAGGCTGGCCTTGCCAGCAGGTCGCACAGGATACCGCTTCAGCGCGGTGAAGTCAGCGCGGTGATTGACCTGCTTATCAGGCTCCGTATAATGCATCGCCGTTGCCGGTGTGGCGGAATTGGTAGACGCAGCGGATTCAAAATCCGCCGCTGTAAAAGGCGTGTCGGTTCGAGTCCGACCACCGGCACCACCCTGAAATCCAGCCGCTTGCGGCTCCCCTTTGACTCCCCTCAGTACGCTTCTTCTCTGCCCGGCAGATCGCCGATGGAGAACCCCACATGAAACGCCACGACGATGCCGTCGTCGAGATGCTGCGCGATGACCCGGACATGGTGCCTGAATACCTGCGTACCGCTTTCGATGAGCTGGAGGAGGAAGGCGGCGAAGTGGCCTTGCTGATGGTGCTTCGCCACCTGAGTGCGTTGCGTTCATTCCTCCCTCAACGCCCCTGAGCGCCTCGGCGCAGCCAGTCATGCACGAATGTCAGCTTGCGCAGCGCGGCTTCCGAGAGCACGAAGGGGTAGAGGTCCGAGAGCCCCATGGCACGGTTGACGTGGTTGACGCCGACCGTGAGCGAGGCGGCTACATGGATCAGGCGCCGCGCGTCCGGCTCTGAATACGGATCCCAGCCCCGTCCGGGGAGTTCCGGTGATGACAGCCCCGCGGCAACGAAGCTGTCGGTGATATCGGTCAGATGCAGCAGGTGGGCCGTGGTTTCGGCCCAGTCTTCATGAGGGTGCGCGGAGGCGTAGCTGGTCAGATAATGCTGGTGCCAGTCGGCCGGCGGGCCGTTCTGGTAATGCTTTTGCAGGGCCGCGGGGTAGTCGGCGCGTTCATCGCCGAACATGGCGCGAAAGGCGTCGAGGAAGTCGGCGCGCAGGCTGAGTCGCCACCACAGCATGTGGGCGATCTCGTGGCGCATGTGGCCGATCATGGTGCGGTAGGGCTCGTTCAGCTCCTTGCGACGGGCGGTGCTGAGCACCGGGTCCGCCTCGGCCACGCTTATGGTCACCACCCCCTGGGCATGCCCCATGGCCACGGGGTTGGCGCCTTCGGCGAGCATGTGAAAGACCGGGCGTGTGCCGGGGTCCTCCGGCCGGAACCAGTGCCAGCGGCCCAGGTTATCGAGGGCCCAGCGCTTGGCGGCTTCGGTCTGCGCCCAGTTGGGAATGGCGTCCGGGATGGAAGGATCCGGGGCGAGGGCTGTCATCGCGCAGGAGCGGCAGAAGGCGCCCGCTTCCGGCGCGATCCAGTTGCAGCCGATGACGTCCCGGTTGGCGCAGAAAGGCGGCATGGGCAGAAAGGCTCTGGCCTGCGGGTCATACGCCACAGGAGTGCCGTCGGCGGTGGCCAGGTTGTCGAACCACAGGGCGCCGGCGCCTACCGGATTGGAAAAGATATGCATACAGCAAGGGCTCCAGCAGAGGGGCAGGGCAGATGGAAGGCGTCGGGCGGGATGCCGGTTCGGTACAGGGCGTATCGGGCATTCGCCCACCTTCCATGCGCGCCTCGAGTATAGGCCCATCCTGGCGAGGCAGCCATGCGGCCCTGGTACCGTCGGGGTCGGGGACTGTCTGTAGTCGGCTGGCAACATCGCCCGGAGCGCCTTTACTCGGCCATCTGTCTGCTTCGCGAAGAGCGCTGGCAGGTCGCCGATGTGATGCTTATGGCTGTATACGCAACTCACGTGAAGCCCCAGTGGTTCAGCGACTTGCTCTAGGCACCGTTGTCCTGTGGCCATGAGCATGCAGCAGTGAAAAATGCCGTCGGTTCTGAACGCCGATTGATAAGAGCCCTTGGGTTTGAGGAAACACTCTCAAATGCAAGCCGCATCGCGATAGCCGCTGTCCATGGCGGCTACCTCCCGGGTCAAAATTCGCTCCTGGTGAAGTTGGGCGTGGTGCTGGTGCGCCAGGCCGTCAGTACGCCCAACGACTCGCTATGTCTCGCTTTCTATGCTCCGTGCGCCTTGCGTCCACCTCATGGTGTACGGAATGCCAAGGCCCTTCAGAGACGAGGCTAACCTTCACTATGATCGGTTGCTTTTCAGTTCTTCCTCGTTTATTGATTCGGAGTTTTTTCAATATACTAGGGTTTTGGGAGGTTTTTTAGGGCGTTATTTGATGGGTTTTTCAGAAATTATGGGGGGTGTGGTAATAGAAATCGTTGATTTTTAAATGTTTTTCAGGTTTTTTTGTTTTTGTGTTGACGGGGTTTTCTGTCTCCGAATTTCCTGGAGATTTTGCTGTTTTATTGTTGAGTGATTTTTGGGTTTTTTGGGAATGATGCTTTATTACCATCCATATTTTTTGCCTAATTATTGGTTTCCTGTATTAGATTGTTGTTGAGGTTATTTTTTAAAAAGATGAGGTTTTCGATCCTTTTCGATCCGATAGGTTTAGATATTTCGAGGGTGTGTGATGGTTATTTTGAGGAGGTGAAAAGAATTTTTCCGAATTAATATTGTGCCATGGGAGTTGCCAAAAAGTTGCCTAAGGCGGTTTTTCGTCGAGGTGGCGCGGCATGGATGTCGGTTTTTAGAGACAAAATAAGCAGCCCGCTGGTTGAGTTGATGGGGCCGCCAAATAGATTTTCTTTTTAAAAGAGTAAGTAGCAGTGCCCAATCGGGCCTGGGGGGAAACATGGCTGTCAAACTGAACCAGCACGACCTGGAGTTCATTCTCAAGCAAATCAAGATCGCCGAGGCACATGTCGCTGGCACGCCACTCGATCAACTGCTCGCGCAGCCACATCTGCCTTATGGCTTGCGCACCGTCGACGGAAGCCTCAACAACATCACGCCGGGGCGTGAGCTCTGGGGCGCCGCCGATCAGATCATGCCGCGCGCGATGCAGCCGCACTACATGAATGAAGACGACGACAGCTTTCACGACATGATCAATAACAACGACTATGGAGTCGTTGGCGAAGAAACCGGCAGCATGGCGCAGAACGGCGGTCATACGGGAAATGTCGTGGACGCCGATCCGAGGATCATCTCGAACCTGATTTCCGATCAGACGCTGAACAACCCCGCGGCGATCACGGCAGCACTGCAATATGCCGAGTACGCAGACCTGGCGGGTGGCGTTGCTGGTGTACGTGCGGAATACGCGAACTACCTTCAGGCCATCGAGGATGGCGAACTGGGCACGCCCGGCAACGAGGAGGCGCTTGCGGCGGCCAAGACTGCCCTCGACCAGGCCCTGCTCGACAATTACGGCATCGAGATGGACGGCAACAGCATTCTGCTGCCGAACGTCGCCCCGGATGAGGGCCTTTCGGCGCCGTTCAATGGCTGGATGACCTTCTTCGGCCAGTTCTTCGATCACGGCCTCGACCTGATCCACAAGGGCGACAATGGCACGATCTACATGCCGCTGACGGCGGATGATCCACTGGTCACCCACGGGCCCGACGGGATCCCGGACAGTGGCGATGAAGTGGACATCAACATGCCGCTGGTGCTGACGCGCCTGACACCGACGATGGCGCCGGGCGAAGACGGAGTCCTGGGTACTGCCGATGACACGCCAGAGGCGAAGAACAAGACCACTCCCTTCGTCGACCAGAACCAGACCTACACCTCGCATCCGTCGCACCAGGTATTCCTGCGCCAGTACGAGATGGTCGACGGCAAGCCGATGGCGACCGGACGGCTTCTCGATGGCGGCAATGGCGGCCTGGCCACCTGGAAGGACGTCAAGGATCAGGCAGAAGCGATGCTCGGCATCAATCTCGATGACCGCGACATCTTCGGCGTTCCGTTGCTGAGGACCGATCCCTACGGCGAGTTCATCCGTGACGAGAATGGCTTCCCGCAAGTCGTTACCAATATCGGGCCGGATTTGATTCCGAACACTGCCGACGACGTGGTCGCCAGCGGCACACCGGACAATCCGCTCGTGCTCGCGGAACTGAATGACGGTCGCGGTCCGGTTCGCACATCCCATGCGTTCCTGGATGACATCGCCCACAACGCGGTCCCGATTCTGGTACCCGGTGCGGAAGGTCAGCCGGCGATCCTGATGCCGGACACGAACTCCGGCACCGATCCGATCGGCGACCCGATCCCGGTTGACCCCGACACGGAGCAACCGCTCTATGACAACGAATTGCTCGATCGCCATTTCATCGTCGGCGACGGGCGTGGCAACGAGAACATCGGTCTCACTGCCGTCCACCATGTGTTCCATTCCGAGCACAATCGCCAGGTCGAGGCGAACAAGACATACATCCTGGAACTTGCCGAAGCGGGCGATATCGACTTCCTGAACGAATGGCTGCTCGAGCCGGTCGAAGCGGGCTTCGACCCGGCGAGCCTCAACTGGGATGGCGAGCGGCTTTTCCAGACGGCACGGTTCAGCACCGAGATGCAGTACCAACACCTCGTCTTCGAGGAGTTCGGTCGCAAGGTGTCGCCGCTGATTGACGTCTTCGTCTTCAACACCGTGACCGACGTGGACCCGGCAATCTTTGCCGAGTTCGCGCATACCGTCTACCGATTCGGTCACTCAATGCTGACCGACCACCTGAAACTCCTGCCCCTGAACGAGGCCGGAGAGCCCGTCGATGCGGATGGCAACCTCATCCCGATCGAGGACTGGGGCGTGGATGTGGGCTTGATCGAGGCCTTCCTGAACCCGGTCAGCTACGACCAGGACGGAGCCATTACCGCCGATCAGGCGGCCGGCGCCATCTTCCGCGGCATGACCTATGTGCACGGTAACGAGATCGACGAGTTCGTGGTCGATTCGCTGCGCAACAACCTGCTTGGCCTGCCGCTCGACCTGCCGGCGATCAACATCGCCCGCGGCCGCGATGCCGGTGTGCCTTCTCTTAACGAGGCGCGCGAGCAACTCTATGCGGCGAGCAACTCGACCTGGCTCAAGCCCTACGAGAGCTGGGCCGACTTCGGTGCGAACCTCAAGACACCGGCATCGATCATCAACTTCATCGCGGCCTATGGCACACACTCGCTGGTGACGGAGGCCGATACGCTTGCCGAGAAACGCGACGCCGCGATGCAGCTGCTGGGTCTGTCCGAGGCGACCGCGGCCGAGGCAGCCGTGCTCACGAATGCGAGCTTCGAGGCCAACTCTCTTGATGCGGGGCAGCCGGGGGTCAACGTCCACGTGGACGGCAATTACACCACGGCGGCTCCGGATGGCTGGATGCTCGCGGGTGAAGGCGGCCTGATTGCGCCGGCGTCGACCATCGTCGACCAGGCGGGTGTCGATGGCAGCAACGTCGCCTGGCTGCGAGAGGGCGGTATGCTCTCTCAGAACACGGGACAAACCCTCGAAGAGGGCGTCAACTATCGCCTGACGATCGACGTCGGCGACCGCATTGGCATGGACTGGCCGGGCGGCGAAGCTCGACTCGTCACCGCGACCGGCGTGGTACTGGCATCCGTGAGCCTCGCGGAGCCCGCCGACGGCGAATGGTCCACCGTCACGCTCGAGACGGGCTTGATCGATGCCGCACACGACGGCCTCGGACTGTCGATCGAGATACAGCACCCCGGCGGTACCGCCGATCAGATCTTGATCGACAATGTCGGCGTCGATGTCCTGCGTCCAACGGCGATCGGCGACCGGCTCGACTTCCTCAACGGCACCGGCGACTGGGCCGGGGTGGAAACCGGTCTCAACCTGGTCGACCTGTGGATCGGGGGGCTTGCCGAGAAGATCATGCCCTTCGGCGGTATGCTCGGGCCGACCTTCAACGCGGTCTTCGAGCTGCAGCTCGAGAATCTTCAGGAAGGGGATCGTTTCTATTATCTGTCGCGGACCCAGGGCCTGAACCTGCTCAACGAGCTTGAAGACAATGCCTTCTCCAAGATGGTCATGGCCAACACCGACATGGCACTGCCGGGTGCCGACGGAATTCTCGGCACCGAGGACGACGAGGTCAATTTCCATGTCGGCGTCGATTCCTTTGCCAAGCATGACATCGTGCTCGAAGTGGATGAGAGCAAGCAGATCGCGATGGACCCCGAAGGTGACGATCCAGTGCTCAATGCCATCCGCGACAAGGTGCAGCGTGATGATCCGTCGACACCTGGTGTCGACGAGAACTACCTGCGCTTTACCGGCGGTGAGCACGCGGTGCTGGGTGGCACCGAGAATGATGACACCATCATCGGCGGCGACGGTGACAATGCCATCTGGGGTGACGCTGGCAACGACCGGATCGAGGGCGGCCATGGCGTCGACCTGATTATCGGGGGTGCCGGCGACGACATCATCACCGACACCGGCGACACCGGCGACTTCATCAAGGGCTCGGGCGGCGATGACGTGATCGCCAACTCGAACGGTCTCGACGTGGTCATGGGGGGCGACGGAGAGGATGTCGTTCTGGTCGGTGTGGATGCTACCGAGGTCTTTGGTGGCGAGGGTGACGACTTCATCCTTGGCGGTCTCGACCATGACTTCCTCATGGGCAATGAGGGCAGCGACTGGATCGAGGGGGGCGACGGCTTTGACGTGATTGCTGGTGACAACTCGGAGCTGTTCTTCAATTCCACCATCCTTGGTCATGACGTGATGTTTGCCGGCGCCAACGAGAACGACTTCGACGCTGAGTCCGGCGACGACATCATGGTTCAGGGCGAAAGCGTCATGCGCAACGAGGGCATGTTCGGCTTTGATTGGGCGATCCACAAGGGCAGCCCGGTCGCCGCGGATTCCGACATGCGGATTCCTATCTTCACCACCGTCGCCGACGACATTCTGCGCGACCGCTTCGACCAGACCGAAGGTCTGTCCGGATGGATCCATGATGATGTGCTGCGCGGCGACGACCGCGGTAGCACCGAGGAGATCGAGGTCGAGTTCAGCCTCGACAACCATGGCCTGACGCAGGCTGGCGTCAACCGGATCGATGGGTTGCGGGAGCTTCTTGGCATCAGCATCGAGGATGCGCCAACCGATCCAGACATCGATCTGGAAGAGGTGGTGGCCTGGGCCGAGGGCAACATGCTGCTGGGCGGCGATGGCAACGATACCTTCGAAGGGCGCGGTGCCGACGACTTCATCCATGGCGATGCCTGGTTGAACGTGCGCCTCAGCATTCGTGAGCTCGACGCCCAGGGTAATGTCGTGGAGGGGACCGAAGCCTTCACTGTCGACAGCCTCACGGACATGGTGACGCTGGGCGGCGAGACGAAAGAGCTGTCCAACTTCCTGTTGGAAGGGGGCATCAAACCGAAGCAGTTGAAGATCGTCCGCGAGATCAAGTACGACGAAAACAGTACCAATGACACCGATACGGCGATCTTCGCGGGCAACCGCGACTGGTACGAGATCACCCATGTCGGCGATCGGACCTATGTCGCACGGCGCGAGATGGAGGAGGTCGATCCGCAGATCGATGAAGGCACCGACACGCTCATCGGCATCGAGCGGATCCAGTTCGCCGACGGCATCTACACCATCCGCGAAACCGGCAACGTCGATCCTACCGGCCGCCTGGTCATCGAGGGGCTTCCGGCCCGCGAAGACCAGCCGCTGACGGTCAGTGCCGATAACATCCGGGATCTCAACAACCCGGACGGCAGCGTCGATCCGACCCAGATGACTTTCCGCTGGCAGATCGAGCGTAACGACGGAACCGGCGACTATATCGACATCCCCAATGTCAATGGTCTGACCTTCACGCCGAGTGACGAGCATGACGGCCTCCGTATCCGTGTGCTGGGCTCCTACTACGATGCGGGTGGGGTGCTGGAGATCGTCTCCTCGCAGCCGACGGACCCGGTCATCGGCGTCAACGACGAGCCGACGGGACCGCTGTTGATCAGCGACATGTCCCCGACCGAGGGGCAGGAGCTGACTGCGACCGTGGCCTTCAGTGATCCGGATGGCATGACCGATGCCTTCGAGGAAGGGCTGCTTACCTACCAGTGGCAGTTCTCCGCGGACGGTGTCAGTGGCTGGAACAATGTTCCGGCAGAGGACGGCGGCAACGATCGTAGCTTCGTTCCCGGCCCGGAGCTGGTGGGCTATCGACTGCAGATGGTGGTCGACTATTTCGATGATTTGTTGAACGAGCACCAGGTGGTCTCCGACGTCACCCAGGTGGTGGGCAACTACATCGAGACCGACGATGCGGTGGTCAATGGCACCACCGGCGGCGACGCCGAGGGCGGCGCGACTCAGGGCGATGACATCATCATCGGCGGCGCCAGTGCCAACGAGCTGAACGGCCAGGGCGGCAACGACACTCTCAACGGTGGCGATGGCGACGACCGTCTGCTCGGAGCCAATGGCGATGACACCCTGGATGGCGGCTTGGGCGATGATCAACTGATCGGCCACGCCGGCAGCGATACCGCGATCTACCGCAACGGGCACGGTAGCGACACGATCAACCTGGGGCCCGGTCAGGACCGGCTGCGGATTCTCGAAAGCACCTTCGGTGCCGACGATGTGGTCGAGGTGCAGTTGAGCGGTGGTTCGGTCAACAACGTGAACGGCACCACCACGGTAGTTAACGTCGAGGCCACTGAGCTCGATCTCGCCGGTGGCAACGACACTTTGATCTACGCGACCGCCGAGGATGTCACGCTGAATCTGCTCACCGGTGCGGCAACGGGCTTCTCCGTTACCCGCGGCGTGGAGAACATCACTGGCGGAACCGGCAACGACACGCTATCGGGCAACAGCCTCGATAACCGGCTCGATGGTCGCGACGGCAATGATTCCCTGCATGGCGGCTTCGGCAACGATACCGTCCTCGGCGGCGTCGGCGGCGACGACCTCTATGGCGAGGAAGGCGACGACATCCTCGAAGGCGGCGATGGCGACGACCGTGTCGATGGCGGTGCCGGGCGGGATACCGCCTCGTACGCCGCGGCGGCGGCGGGGGTCACGGTCTCGCTGCTCGGGCAAGCTGGACGAGCCAGTTTCGAGGAGCAGGATACGATTGGGGCGGGCACTGACCGGCTGATCGATATCGAGAACCTGGTGGGAAGTGGCCATGATGACAACCTGACCGGCAATGATGGCAACAACGTCATCGACGGCGGCGCCGGTGCGGACATGATGGACGGCGGCGCGGGCGACGACACCTTCGTGATCGATGCTGACGGCGATGTCGTGAGCGGTGGTGACGGTATCGACACGATCCGCGCCTCCATCGCGATCAACCTGCACCCCGGCCTGGACGATCAGGTCATTGGGGGGCACACCGTGGAGAATGCGGTGCTGCTCGGCAGTCAGGATCTCGATGCCCGCGGCAATGGAGTCGATAACCAGTTTACCGGTAACGCCGGTAATAACACCCTGCATGGTGCCAACGGCACGGATACGGTTGTGCTGGAGGGCTCGATCACCGATTACACCTTTGCTCCTGCCGGGAACAATCTGACGGTGACCAGTGTGGCGGGCGGCACCGACACCCTCATAGCCATCGAACGGGTGGCGGTCGAGGGCAGTACCTACAACATCGTCACGCCTCCGATGTCCGGCTCCAACGAGGCCGATCTCATGCTTGGCTTCGGCGGGAATGACAGCCTGAGCGGGGGTGCGGGAGACGACATTTTCCTGGGTGGCGGCGGCGCGGACACGATGATCGGCGGCGCTGGAAACGATACCTTCGTTGTCACCGATGACGGCGATGTCGTGAACGGAGGGGGTGGCGTCGATACGCTTCTCTCGTCCATCTCGGTGAACCTGCATCCCGGCCTGGACGATCAGGTCATCGGCGGGCACACCGTGGAGAATGCGGTGCTGCTTGGCGGCAGTGACCTCAATGCGCGGGGTAACGGCGTCGACAATCTGCTCACCGGCAATGCGGGCGACAATACCTTGGTCGGGGCCAATGGCAACGACGAGCTGATCGGCAATGGCGGTGGCGACACCCTGCGGGGTGGCAACCAGGATGATGTGCTGGATGGCGGCGAAGGCAACGACGTCCTCAACGGCGGCGGCGGCATCGATACCGCGCGTTTTGCCGGGTCGGCAGGGGACTACACCTTTGGCGTAAGCGGCGCGGGACTCTCGACCGTCACGCACCTCGAAAGCGGCGACGAGGACACGCTGATCGGTATCGAGAGGCTTCAGTTCGGCGAAGGAGAAATGCTGAACATCGTCAGCGGCGACGGTGATGTGACATCGGCGGACCCGGGGATCATCTTCGGCGGTGATGGCGACGACAGCATCGTCGGCAGCAACGGCGACGACGTCATCATCGGTGGTGCCGGCAACGATACGCTGCAGGGGCACGACCTGGGTGACGGCGACGATGACGTGGTGGAGCCACAGCTCGACGACGATACCTTCATCTGGCGCCCCGGCGACGGTATGGACAACATCAATGGCGGTGGTGAAGGTGCCGAGGGCGATACCTTCCAGGTCGTCGGTAACGCTCAGGCGGAGACCTATCGCATCTATACCTACGATGAAGCGGTGGCCCGGATCGCCTACGCCGGCAGCGACGAGAATGAGATCATCGTCACGCGGCAGGTCCAGGGTGAAGCCGAGACCATCATCGCCGAGCTCACGGAGATTGAAGAGATCGTCGTCAACGGCGGTGGAGTCAGCGATAGCGGCCAGTTCGGCGGTGACACCGTCGAGATGTACGGCAGCTTCGACGTCGCCACGAGCCTGAGGCCCGACACGATCACGATCCTGGGGTCGAATGGAGACGACACCGTCGATATTTCGTCGCTGCTCTCCGACCACCGAATCGTGTTCAAGGGCGCCGGCGGCAACGACACCATCGTTGGCACATTGCGGCCACAGGATGTGGTCGAGCTGATGCCGGGCACCACAATCGACGATTACGTCACCACCACCAACGAGGACGGCTCGACCACGATCTCGACAGAAGGCCATTCCGTGACCTTCCGCAGCAGTGGCCAGCCACCGGTCTTCGGTGCAGGCACCGAGGATGTCGAGGGTAGCGTCGCAGCACCTGAAGACGACCACCACGACAATGGCGTTGTAGCTCCTCCGGCCGAACAGACCGGTCACGATGATCAGGATGACGTTCCTGCGAATGATGCCGATCAACCGTCTGCCGACGAGGCAGAGGTCGTGGTGCCGACTCCTGCTGCAGTGGTCGCGGGTAGCGAAAGCGCTGATGCATTGGTCGGGACGGCGGACGGCGAGACGCTCATGGGGCTCGGCGGTCGGGATGTCGTCTTCGGCCATGATGGCGACGACGATATCCTTGGCGGTGCCGGCGACGACATGCTCTACGGCGATGGCGGTGATGACCGTATGCTCGGCGAAGCCGGTAGCGACTTCATCAATGCTGGTGCCGGCGACGACACGGTCTTTGGCGGCGACGGTGACGATATGCTGGTAGCCGAAGCCGGTGACGGTGACGACACCTACTACGGCGACGACATGGTGGGAGCCGATGGCAGCGACACGCTGGACATGTCGGCGATCACGGCGGCAATCACCGCGGATCTCGGCACCGGTTTCATGGGACGTGGCAGTGTCTCGAGCGCTGCAACCGGCAATGATGGGCTGTGGGGTGTCGAGAACATCGTCACGGGGTCGGGAGACGACACGGTGACGGCGAGCGGCGCGGCCAACGTAATGGATGGCGGTGCAGGCAACGACACCTTCCGCTTCCTCACCGCGGCAGATGCGAACGGCGATACCATCATGGGATTTCAGCCGGGCGACCGTATCGACCTCAGTGGCCTGGACGCGAATGGCTGTGCCTCGGGGAGCCAGAGCTTCACATTGGTGAACGAGGCCTTCACCGGCGCCGGGCAGCTCATGTTCAGCCACCAAACGCTCGATGGCGAGGACTACACCGTCGTGCAGGGCAATACGAGCGGGGACGATGATGCCGACTTTGCCATCAGCATCAAGGGTCGACATGAACTGGGAGTGAGCGACTTCAACCTCTAACGAACGACAGCGACAACAATAACGATCCCTGCGGGCCGGGTATTCCCGCCCGCAGGGATAGCCCGTTCGACTTAGGGGCAGGGGGAGTTCACATGCGTAAAAGAGACGCCAAGACGTCGGCGAAGCGCAAGAGCGCAGAACAGCTGACCAAAGGTTTCCGAGGCATCCTGGTCTTTCTGTTCAGCATGTCGGGGATCATCAACATCCTCGCATTGACCGGTGCCTTCTACATGCTGCAGATCTATGATCGGGCGCTGACTAGCGGGAGTATTTCGACGCTGATCGCCATCTCCATTCTGGCGCTCGGCCTGTATTGCTTTCAGGGAATGTTCGACATCATTCGTTCCCAGATTCTTGTACGCGTGGGTGCGCGCCTCGACAAAAGTATCGCGCCGATGGCCCATCGGGTCGCTATCGACATGCCGCGCTTCGGGTTTTCGACAGCTGAATCACTGGAGCGTGGTCGCGACGTCGATACCGTGCGCGGTTTCCTCGGCAGCCAGGGACCCATAGCATTGCTGGACCTTCCCTGGATGCCGCTGTTTTTGGTCTTCGTCTACCTGCTGCACCCCTACCTTGGCGCGTTGGTGTTTCTCGGCGGCTTTATCCTTGCCATGCTCGCGATTGCCACCGAACTGATGACCTCGAGGTTGAGTAGCGCCATGCAGCAGGCGGTTGTCACGCGCAATACCATTGCCGACTCCAATGCCCGCAATGCCGAAATCCTCAAGGCGATGGGCTTCGCCGGTCGCGCGGTGGCCCGCTTCAATCGCGCCAACGACGATCATCTGGAGTTGCAGACGCGAACCAATGATGTCAGCGGGACCCTCGGGGCCGTCTCGCGCGTTTTGCGGATGATCCTGCAGTCGGCTGTTCTCGGCCTCGGTGCCTTGCTCACGATCCAGGGGGAGCTTAGCGCCGGCGCGATCATAGCCGCTTCCATTGCCTCCGCGCGGGCGCTTGCCCCCATCGATCTGGCGATCGGCAACTGGAAGAGCGTCGTCGCTTCGCGAACCGCCTTTTCACGACTGAAGGAAACGGTCGTGGCGCTGGCGGAGGCTGATGAACCGATGGAACTGCCCAACCCTAGCTCCTCTCTCAAGATCGAGAACATCACCGTCGCCGCACCCGATTCCGGACAGGTCCTGCTCAGCGAGGTGAGCTTCGAACTGAAGGCAGGCCAGGCTATCGGGATCATCGGTCCCAGCGGGGGAGGCAAGACGACGTTGCTGCGTGCGTTGACAGGAATCTGGCCCGTGCTGCGTGGCAGCGTGCGGCTCGACGATGCGGAGCTCTCGCAGTGGCATGACGAAGATCTCGGTCAGTTCATCGGCTATCTGCCGCAGGAAGTCGCACTGCTTGATGGCACGATCGAAGAGAACATCTCGCGGTTTCAGGAAACACCGGATTCCCAGGCAATCGTGGCAGCGGCGATGGCCGCAAGCGTCCACGAGATGATCGTGCGCTTGCCAAACGGTTATCGAACGCAGCTCGGTTCGCTCGGTGCGTCTCTGTCGGGTGGCCAGCGGCAGCGGATCGGACTCGCCCGCGCACTCTTCGGCAATCCCTTCATCGTCGTTCTGGACGAACCCAATTCCAATCTCGACGCCGAAGGCGAAGCAGCGCTGACAGCGGCAATCGAAGGCGTGAGGCAGCGTGGCGGTATCGCCGTCGTGGCCGCCCATCGCCCAAGTGCTCTGGCCGCCGTCGATCTCGTGTGTGTTATTCAAAACGGCCGGTTGGCCGCTTTTGGACCGAAGGACGATGTCATCGGCAAGTCCAACGTGCGTGAAGTGCATTCTGCCAAGACGTCGCGGAAGGAGGCACTGGGACCATGATTAACGTCAAGGGTACGAAACAAGCACTGCCGGAGGATGACGCCGCTCAGCGCTACGTCCTGAAGAACGGGGACGAGGTCTCCCGGACGCCTCTGGTGGTCGTCAGTCTACTGACGGGGGTCGCGGCTTACCTGAGCTCGATCTTTTCCTGGGGCCGGGAGCGCGATCCCCAATCGCAGCCGGAAGAGCCGGACGCGTCGGCTGGCGTTGCCGCGGAGAGCGACAGTCCAGTGGACTTGGTGCACGAAACTGCTCCACCACAAGCATTCACTGATACGGCCGATGACGCCCCTCCCGGCTCCGTAGCACCAGGGGTCGTCGATGCCCCGCGGTCGATGCCTTTTCGTTACCCGGGTGAGCACGACAGCGTCTCCGTAATCGCTGGATCGGCAAGCGGCAATGCCGGCGTTGCATGGACGGATCGCGTAAGCAGCGGTGCCGGCACACCGTCTATCGATATGGCTAGTCCCGGCGGTCATCGCGCGCCACTGGGTAGCGACGGCCCCTCGGGCGGTGAGTTACCGCCGAATGAGGGCTCGTCCGCCGGAGTCGATGGCCCCACGGACGGTGGCGGCTCTCCGGATGGTGAGTCACTCGCCCCCGAAGGTGATGACGATGACGCGATTCGACCCGATGGCAACCGTGCGCCACGCGTGTCGGGCCCCGTCTATCTGTTGGACGTGGCGCCGTGTGTGGCGCTGCCGATCGCCTTCGATGCGTTGCTGAGCAAGGCAGAGGATCCCGATGGCGACGCCCTCTCGGTGCAAAACCTGGCTGTATCCTCCGGCACGCTGACACAAGCGGAAGACGGCTGGGTGTTCCAGAGCGACAGCGGGTATGCGGGGCCTGTGACCCTTTCCTATCAGATCACCGACGGCGAGCTTACGGCTGATGCAGTCGCGCGTTTCTCCGTTGTCGAGCCGCCCGCTATCCCGGGAACCGCGGCCAACGACATGCTTCTCGGCAGCCTCTATGCCGATGAGATCGATGGTGCAGGGGGCGATGACATCATTGATGGACGGGCTGGCGACGACGTCCTGACCGGAGGAAGGGGGGACGACCACATCGTCGCTGGAGGCGGTGATGACGTGGTCGTCGGCGGCGATGGCGAGGATATTATTTTCGGCGGTGCGGGAAATGACCATCTTTTTGGCGACTCCGGCGACGACAGGCTGTTCGGTGGTGACGGCGATGACGTGCTCTTCGGTAACGCCGGCGCGGACCACCTGCACGGTGGAGACGGCGACGACCTGATGTTCGGGGGCGATGGCGATGACGTGATGGCCGATGGGGTGGGTCGCGACGAGGTTTTCGGCGGCATGGGAAACGACCGGGTCGTGGCGGCACTCGACGCGGACAATGACGTGTACGACGGCGGCGCCAATTCGGACACCCTCGACTACAGCCAAGCGGAGTCAGGACTCTTGGTCGATCTCGTGAACGGCGTTGCCAACGGAGTGGAAATCGGCCATGACGCCATCAGCGGATTCGAGAAAGTGCTCGGTAGTCGAGGTGCCGATCAGTTCATCCTTGGAGGTGAGTCGATCGTGCTCACCGGCGGTACTGGTGATGATGTCTTCGCGTTTGTCAGCGGCGATGTGGATCAACCGAATGCCGTTTCGCATGCGGTCATGGACTTCGGGGTCGGAGATCGTATCCGGCTGTCTGAGTACGAAATTTTCTGGAAAGCCGACGACGAGCCACAAGGCCGTTTCGAACATATCTACCGCGATGAAGGTGGTGACGATCTGCCGATACGCTATCGCCACGATCGGGACGACGGACACGAGTGGACCGTGATCGAGACCGACTTCGAAGGCGATGAGATGTGGGTGACGGCCGTCTCGCTGCAGGGGATGTACGAGCTGTCGTGGTCAACAGAGCGTGATGATGGTCTCGAATGGCTATCATAGGAGCCTAGAATGCACACCAAGGATCATGCCGGCGGTACCGACACGTCCTCGCCGAACCCGAAAAACGCTTATCGACTCGGCCCACGCATCTGTGCGGGTGCGGCACTCGCTCTGCTTCTGCTGTTGGGAGCCGGCGGCTGGGCCGCGAGCGCTCAACTCAGGGGGGCCGTAATCGCGCAAGGGGCCGTGACGGTGGACCAGAACCTGAAGTCGATACAACATCGTGATGGCGGCATCGTCAGCGAGATAGGCATCAGGGAAGGCGACTTCGTTGAAGCGGGAGAAGTGCTGCTGCGACTCCAGGACACACAGACTAAAGCTGAGCTTTCGATCGTGCGCTCCAAGCTCGTGGAGTTGGCCATCAGGCGAGCGCGGCTGCTGGCAGAGCGAGACGGACTTGCGGCAATCGAATTCCCGCCAGACCTGGACGCCGGCGAGGCTCCGGATGTGTTCCTCGGCGAAACACGCCTCTTCGACGGCAATAGAGCGAGTCGCCAAAGCAAGCAGCAGCAGCTCGAACTCAGCGTCGAGCAAATCGAGGAAGAGATCAAGGGGCTGGAAGCGCAGCGGCAATCAAAAGACGAGGAGTTCCATCTAGTCGCGACCGAATACGAGGCGAACAAGGGACTCGTTGGAAAGGGGGTGATCGCACGAACACACCTCGTCCCGGTCGCTCGTGACAGAGCACGGCTGGCCGGTGAACGCGGTGAGATTCACGCCTCCATTGCCAGAGCCAAGACTCGCATGAGCGAAATTCGCCTCCAGATTATCGCGATCGATGAGAACGCTCGCACCGAAGCGCAGCGGGAGTTAAGTGTCGTGGAAGCAGAATTTTCGGAGCTGCGTGACCGGCGTATCGCCATCGAGGATCGGCTGGCGCGAACGGACATTCGTGCTCCGATTTCGGGAACCGTGAATGAGCTGAACATCCACACCATAGGAGGCGTGATCACGCCGGCCGAAGAGCTCGTCACGATCGTGCCGGAAGAAGCCAGACTGAAGGTCGAGGTGAAACTTGCCCCGGTAACCATTGACCAGCTCTGGGTCGGACAGCCGGTCAGGCTCCGTTTCACTGCCTTCAACCAGAGAACGACGCCGGAACTCAAAGGCGAAATCATCTATGTCTCTCCCGCGACGACACGCGACGACATGACTGGCGAGACCTACTATCTTGGCGATGTCGACGTTTCTGCAGAAGAGCTTGAGAAGCTTGGCGCCATCACGCTACTTCCCGGTATGCCAGTCGAGGTTTTCATCACGACCGAAGAGCGCACGGCACTGACGTATTTTATCAAGCCAATTACCGACCAGTTCAGCAGGGCCTTCCGGGAAGAGTGAAGGCGGATTGTTGAGTGGTGACCTGGCGTTGTCTTGTTGGTATCGGCGGACGGACCGGCGGCTCTTGTGCGAGTCCTGAGCGCCTAATTGATCAAGGCCGGCCGACCGCCCATGGTCCAGGGGCGCAATCCCGGACGCTGGATGATCTTGGCCATGCCGATGAGCCGCGTTCACGTCTGCGCCACAGGGCTGGCATCTGTCCTTCCCGGGGGCGATGTCGTAGTGTGGCGTTTTGGTCGTGTGTTCAGGAAAGCATCATGCCGTTGTCTCTCTGGTTGTCATTGGCGGCCATCTGCGCCATGGGCGCCATGTCGCCGGGCCCCAGCCTGGCCCTGGTGTTGCGTCATACCCTGGGTGGCGGGCGTGTGCCGGGTGTCATGGCGGCGCTGTCGCATGCGCTGGGGGTGGGGCTCTATGCGCTGATGACGGTCTGGGGGCTGGGGGCGCTGATCGTGCGCTTCCCGACGCTTTTCCAGTTGATCACCTGGGGCGGTGCGGCCTATCTGGCCTGGCTGGGCATCAAGGCCTGGCGGGCCGGGCGTGGCGGTGCCCTCGAGGCCGGCGCCATGGCCACGTCGAACCGTCAGGCGGCCCGCGAGGGGATGCTGGTGGCCCTGGGCAACCCCAAGCTGATTCTGTTCTTCGTGGCCCTGCTCAGCCAGTTCGTGACGCCCGACATGAGCCTGCTCGAGCGGGCCATCATCGTGCTGACGGCGATGGTCATCGATGGCGGCTGGTATGTGCTGGTGGCGCTGGGACTCTCGCATTCGCGGGTGCTGCCCTGGCTGCAGGCCCGCGCCCACTGGATCAACCGCATCACGGGGGTGCTCCTGCTGGCACTGGCGCTGCGGGTGGCGATGGGCCCCTTGATGGGCAGCTGATTCGTCCGCTTCAGGACGTCGGCTGGCGTTGGCTGTCGCGCCTGATGCGCAGGATGGTCACCACATTGGTGATGAAGATCAGGCCCTCGGCGATGCTGCCGCCGATCGAGCCGGCCAGCAGGTTGCTGATGACCCAGCAGAAGGCCGCCGCGGCGAGCATGATCCGCATGGCGATGCCGCGCAGCATGAACATGCCGTAGGTGCCCAGCAGGCCTGCCGCGAGCGCCGGTATATCGGCCGGCCCGTGCCAGGTCAGGGCGGCGATGAGCAGGGTGGCCAGCAGGATCGCGACCATGATGGCAGTATGGCCGGCATAGCGGCGTGCCAGGATGATGCGCAGGATGATCAGCGCCGAGATGCCCGAGGCCACCCAGCTCTCGAAGAGCGCGAACTGGACTGCAAAGGCCACATTGGCAAAGATCAGGATGACCAGCAGGCGGTCATCGCGCTTGCTGGAAAAGGCCACCAGACATAGTGCCAGGGCGGTCAGGCTGACGGCCTGGCCGAGCAGCCAGCGCAGACTTAGATCTTCCAGGGCAAACTCCATGACAGGCACCGTGTAGCGGGGAGGTCGGGTGGACGATGCCCACTCTATCACGTCCCGGGTGTTAGTCCTGGAGCCTGGCCAGGATGGCGTCCTCCGGGGCATCCGGGGGCAGGCTGCCGAATACCGGGCTGGCCTCGATCAGGCGCGAGCGGCAGAAGGTCTCGCCGACCTCGGCCGGCGCATGCTGCATCAGCAGGGCGCCCTGCAGGCACTGCGCCAGACTCTGGGTCAGCCGGCGGGCCTGGCGCTCCAGCGTCTCTGCCGGTGCCTCGAGCAGTTGAACGAGGGACTGCATGGCCGTGTCGAGCGCGGCCGAGGCGCCGCGTGCCTGCTCGAGCTCCTGACGCAGCGCCACCAGGGCTTCCGGGTGGCGCTGGAGCACGCGCAGCACGTCCAGGCAGATGACGTTGCCGGACCCTTCCCAGATCGAGTTGACCGGGGCTTCGCGATACAGGCGTGCCATGGGTGACTCTTCGACATAGCCGATGCCGCCCAGGCACTCCATGGCCTCGGCGAGAAAGCCCGGGGCGCGCTTGTTGTGCCAGTACTTGGCGAGTGCCGGCAGGAGCCGTGCCAGGGCCGCTTCGTGAGCATCTTGGCGCGCCGCACCGTCGAAGGCGCGTGCGCTGCGCAGGCACAGGGCCACGCCGGCCTCGACCTCCAGGGCCATGTCGGCCAGCAGGGTGCGCATCAGGGGCTGCTCGGCCAGACAGCGGCCGAAGGCCTGGCGCGTCTGCACATGCCGCCAGGCCTCGGAGAGCGCCTGACGCATCATGCCCACCGGGGCCGTGGCGGCATCCAGGCGCGTCTGCTGGACCATCGAAAGAATGGTGGCGATACCGCGTCCGGGCTCGCCGAGTGGCTCGGCCCAGGCATCGCGGTATTCGATTTCCGCGGAGGCATTGGCGCGATTGCCGCACTTGTCCTTGAGGCGCTGAATCTCGATGGCATTGCGCTCGTTATCCGGCGTGAAGCGCGGCACCAGAAAGCAACTCAGGCCTTCGTCGGTCTGCGCCAGGGTCAAGAAGGCATCCGACATGGGCGCACTGCAGAACCACTTGTGGCCATTGAGTCGCCAGCCATCTGCCGTCGTGCTGGCGTGGGTAGTATTGCTTCGCACGTCGCTGCCGCCCTGTTTCTCGGTCATGGCCATGCCGCAGGTCAGGGCGGCCTTGCGCTCGGCGGGTAACACTCGGGGGTCATGGTCCCAGCTCAGCAGGCCGGGCGACCAGCGCGCATGCAGGTCGGCCGAGTGTCGCAGTGCCGGGAAGGCCGCATGGGTCATGGTGATCGGACAGCAGAAGCCGGGCTCGGCCTGGGTCAGCAGATAGAGCGCCGCTACATGGGCCTGGTGGCCACCGCGGCCTTCTTCCTGCCAGGCGACGGCATGCCAGCCAGAATCCATGGCCAGGTGCATCAGCTCATGGTAGGCCGGGTGGTAATCGACCTCATCGAGGCGACGGCCATGGCGGTCGAAGAGTCGCAGCTCGGGCGGGTGGCGGTTGGCCGCGTCGCCGAGCCGGCGCACCGCCTCGCTGCCCGCGGCCCGGCCCAGCGGCGCCAGCCGCTCCATGACCCAGCTCGGCGCCTCGCGGGCCAGGGCGTCGCGCAGCGGCCTGTCCTGCGTCAGCAGGTCCTGGTCGCCGCTCGGCGGGGGCTGATTGTGCACCTCATGGCTGGCCAGGCGAGAGCGGGGGGCATGATCCGACATCACAGGCTCCAGTGGCGGGGTCCACTCTTCAGCATGGTGGGCGCGGACGGTGGGGTCAAAGGGCGCGGTCCGGTGTCAGTGACGGCCTGCGTGCGAGACGTTAGGCTGATAGCGTCGTCCGCGGAGAAATCGTCATGCCCCAGTATTCCGCCGGCCTGCCCGATGCACCGGCCGTTCAGCGTATTTCCGAGGAGCGCGTGCAGGTGGTCGATGCCCGCAATCGCCCCTGCGGCAGCGCCCCGCGAGCGACCATGCGGCGCTACCGGTTCTGGCATCGGGCCACCTATATCGTGGTGCGCAACGCTCGCGGTGAACTCTGTGTCCAGCGTCGCACGCTGTCCAAGGAGGTCTTTCCCGGCGGGATCGACCTGGCGGCCGGCGGCGTCGTCGGCGCCGGCGAGGCGGTCCACCGGGCGGCGCAACGCGAGCTGGCGGAGGAGCTCGGCATACATCGCGAACGCCTCAGGCACCAGCTGGAGTTCGTGCATGCGACGGGAGGCAACTTCATCTTCGGCAGTGCCTTCCTGGTCGATTACAGCGGCCCGCTGAGCCTGCAGGCCGAGGAGGTCGCCGAAGCCTTCTGGCTGCCGCCCGCGGAGGCGCTGGCGCTGGAAGGCGTAACACCGGATACCCGTCAGGTGGTCGAGGCGCTTGTCGCGGATGGCAGCTTGTATGCCGAGCCTTGAGCGCCGCGTTGTCACCTGTTGCGGGAAGGGGCTGGCGCCGGCCGGGTCGGCGTGGCATCGTGAAGTAACAGACAGCGAGCCCGAGCCATGAGCATTCACGATCATGATTGCCGCACGCACAGCGGCGAGCCCTTCAATCTAGGCGCCTTGCGTGGCCAGGTGCTGCTGGTCGTCAATGTGGCCAGCCGCTGCGGTTTTACCTCCCAGCTCGGCGAGCTGGAGCGCCTCTACCGTCGCCACCGCGACCGGGGCTTCACCATCCTGGCCTTTCCCTGCAACCAGTTCGGCCGACAGTCACCGGAATCCGCCCAGGGGTTCTGTTCCTTCGGCGAGCAGACCTACAGCGTCACCTTTCCGCTGATGGAAAAGGTGCGCGTCAATGGGCGCCATGCGCATCCTCTGTTCGTCGAACTCAAACGCGAGGCGCCCGGTGTGCTGGGTACCGGCGTCATCAAGTGGAACTTCACCAAGTTCCTGGTCGCCCGGGACGGGCGCGTGGTGCGCCGCTTTTCGCCGAAAACCCGCATCGCGGATCTGAACGAGGCGCTGGAGTCCATCCTGGATGAGCCCTGGTAGCCCGCGCATGAAGTCTGATGGGCCGTCGTTCACGGGCGTCGTGAACCCCTTGTGTAACTAGATGTCCTTGACCAGCCTGAGGGCGTCATAGATGGCGGCATGGGTGTTGCGCGACTCCACCGCATCGCCCAGGCGGAACAGCTGGAAGCCCCCTTCGGCATGGCGCACCACCGACTGCGGGTTGCCGGCGATCAGGTCGTCATAATCCACCTCGCCGCCATTCGACGCATGTTCCTTGAGCTCGAAGTACACATCGGCCATGGGCGTGATGCCGTAGTTGACCACCACCTGATCGACACGACGCTCATGATCCAGGTCCATGTAGTCACTGGTGATACGCGCCAGCAGCTCGCCATCCGCCCGTTCCACGGACTTGAGCCGGTAGGTGGGCGTGAAGGTTACATTGGGGCGTTGTAATTCGCGCATGTAGGGCACCAGGGTCATGGCCATGATCTCCGACGAGAAGGTTCGGTCGGGCGTCATGATCTCCACTTCGGCACCGGTGTGAGCGATGATCTCGGCCGCCTGCAGGGCGGCATGGTCACCGGCATCATCGAACAGCAGCACCTTGTTGCCCGGCGCAACGTGGCCCGAGAGGATATCCCAGGTGTTGACCACCAGCTGGTGGCCCTGGGTCGGCATGTTCTCGATGGGGTAGCCGCCGGTGGCCACGATCACCACGTCCGGGTTCTCCGCGAGCACTTCCTCGGCCTCGGCGAAGACGTTGTAGCGAATCGCCACGCCCAGCGCCTCGCAGCGCGACAGGCGCCAGTCGATGATACCCATCATGTCGCGTCGGCGTGGGCTCTGGGCGGTCAGGCGTATCTGGCCGCCGGCCTCGCTGGACGCCTCCAGCACCAGTACCTCGTGCCCGCGCTCTGCGGCCACTCTGGCGGCCTCCAGTCCCGCCGGACCGGCGCCGATGATGACCACCCGGCGGCGCTGATCGGCGGGTGGGATGGTATGCGGCATGGTGGTTTCACGCCCGGTGGCCGGGTTGTGAATGCAGTAGGCGGCGCCGCCCTGATAGATGCGGTCGAGGCAGTAGTTGGCACCGACACAGGGGCGAATTTCCGCCTCGCGATCTTCCGTCAGCTTCTGGACGATATGCGGGTCGGCCATGTGCGCCCGGGTCATGCCGATCATGTCGACCAGGCCGGAGGAAATGGCATGACGGGCTGTGGCGACATCCTGAATCTTGGCACCATGGAAGGTCGGGAAGTCGACCTGACGGCGGATCTCACCGGCAAAATCCAGATGGGGGGCACTGCGCATGCCCTGTACCGGGATGACATCGGTCAGGCCCGGGTCGGTATCGATGTGTCCGCGCACCACATTGAGGAAGTCGACCAGGCCACTGTCCTTGAGGCGCTGGGAGATGGTCATGCCGTCCTGCGGCGTCAGGCCACCCTCGAGCATCTCGTTGCCGGTATAGCGCAGGCCGACGATGAACGCCGGTCCCACCCGCTTGCGAATGGCCTCGAGCACTTCGAAAGTGAAGCGCAGTCGGTTGTCCAGACTGCCGCCATAAGGGCCCTCGAGGGTATTGGTCAGCGGCGACCAGAACTGATCCATCAGGTGGCCGTAGGCCTGCAGCTCGATACCGTCGAGCCCCGCCGCATGCATGCGTTCGGCGGCATCGGCGTAATCGCGGATCAGGCGTTCGATATCCCAGTCCTCGACCTGCTTGGGGTAGGCACGATGCGAGGCCTCGCGATGGTGCGAGGGCGAGACCGCCGGCAGCCAGTCACCCTTGTCCCAGCGCGTGCGCCGGCCCAGGTGGGTGAGCTGAATCATCACCGCCGTGCCGTGTTCATGGCAGGCATCCGTCAGCTCGCGCATCCAGGGCACGACCTCATCCTTGTAGGCCAGGATGTTGTTGAACACCGGCGGACTGTCCCTGGACACCGCCGCCGAACCGGCCGTCATGGTCAGGCCCAGGCCTGCCCTGGCGCGCTCGACGTGATAGGCACGATAGAGCTCCTTGGGCATGCCGTCTTCCGGGTAGGCCGGTTCATGGGACGTCATCATCAGACGGTTCTTGATGGTCAGGTTCTTGAGCTGAAACGGCTGCAGCAGCGGATCGGTGGCCACGGTCAGGCCCTCCATCTTGTTGTGTTCTTGACAACGTTAGAATCGCCTGTACATGATTGTCAATCATATGTTCATCGATGTACATAAAAGGCGTCGGAGGTGCTGCACATGCTGAAAGACCTGGTGGTTGGCGTGATTGGCGGGCAGGGCTGGGTAGGGCGATCCCTGGGGCTGGCGTTGCTCGAGCAGCGGTTGTTGGCACCCGAGCAACTGGTGGTGTCATCCCGTTCGGCACACACCGGTGCCTATGCCGATTGGCCCGGCGTGCGCTGTGTTCAGGATAACCGGCAGCTCGCTGACCTGGCGGATGTCATCGTGTTGTCGATTCGTCCACAGGATCTCGCGGATATCGACATCCCGGTCGGCGACAAGCTGGTGATATCGCTGCTGGCCATGGCCTCCCTGGATGCCGTCGCCGGCCAGCTCGGCACCCAGCGGGTGGTGCGGGCCATGCCCAATGCGGCCGCGGAAATCCAGCGTGGCTACTTTCCCTGGTATGCGTCACCGGCCATCAGTGACGGCGATCGCGGCATCGTGCAGGCGTTGCTGGAAAGCTGCGGCACGGCACGCGAGGTGTCGTCCGAAGACGCGATTGACTACCTGACGGCGGTGAGTGGTGCCGGGCCCGCCTATCCGGCCCTGCTGGCGCAGGCAATGCTGTCGCATGCTCGCCAGGCCGGGCTCGATGACGACATCGCCCGGGAAGCCGTGATGCAGACCCTGGTGGGCGGCAGCCTGTTGCTGGAACAGCAGGCGGCCGAGCCCGGCGAGATGGTCAAGCGCCTGGTGGATTATCAAGGCACCACCGCCGAGGGGCTGCGCACCATGATCGAGGGCGGCTTCGAGCGGGTCGTCCACGAGGGGCTGCAGGCGGCCTATCGAACCGCCAGGGGAGAATGCCCCGCGCGTGATGGCGAGTCCGACCACGAATGAAAGATAGCTGGGCGGCCATGCATGAAAGTCCCCGGCGGGCGAATTCATCCGGGCGGATGTCGGTCAGTCAGCTCGGGTCGGGTTGACAGCCGTGCCGGGCGTGGAAGCGTCGCAGGTCGCGGTCTTCCGGGTGATGACCAGTGAAAATCTCCACGTAGTAGGGCACGCGTTGCATGCGCAATGCCACCGACTCCTGACAGTTCATGGAGATGTAGCCGATCTGGGTCAGATAGATGCTGCGGCCGCGGACATTGGCCTCCTGGGGCGAGTAGCCGAAGCGTTCGAACATCTGCTTCAGGGCTTCGATACGTACTTCATCGGCCGCTTCAATATCCTGTGTGACGCCCGGTGACTGCAGGGCCCAACTGCGGATGGCGAATTCCAGCTGCGAGTCGAAGAGTTCAGGGTTCAGCCAGCAGTCGAAGACGTTGAGCGCGGCCTCGGTAATGGTCTCGGCATAGGCTTCTGTCTGGCCGACCAGCCCCCGCGTATTCGTCTCCCGCCAGCGCTCGATGAGGGCCTGCAGCAGCGCTTCCCGGTCCGTGAAGAACCAGTAGAAGCTGGTGCGCGAGAGCCCGAGGCGCTTGGCCAGCGGAAGAATCTTGACGCTGTCCACACCAGACTCGAGCAGTAGTTCGAAGGCGGCATTCAGCCAGGCTTCGCGTGAGCCTTTCCATTTGGTGGGACGCTGGTCGGTATCGGGCATCGAAGGGGCCTGGCGCGTTCGCAAGTGGAGAGCGTGGTCACAAGAGCCCTGCAGCCGTGCTCTGGATCAGTCGGCAAGTGTACACTGGTGTATTTTTCATGTACACGAAGAGGCCGCGAACCAGGTTTACTCCGGTGCTTCGCCCCGGGCGATCATCAGGCGCTCTATCAACTCGTTCCAGCGATGGCGGGTCATCAGGGTCGTCAGCCCGGAAAACAGCGCCCAGCTCTTGCGCCGCCAGCCCTTGAGCCGCAGGTTGTGTGCCACCAGCAGGCGCATCAACTTGTGGTCGTCGAAGTTGCGCCATTCGCTGGCCACCGACATCTGCTGGCGGGATAGCACCGGCGCGAGCTCCAGTCGAAACACCCACTCCAGCTCCCGGGTACTGAGGTCATGGCGTTCGATGACCTCGATCATGCGCGCGTAGTCGCTCTCCCTGGGCTCGCGCTCCAGCCACAGCGGCGCCAGGGCCAGCCATAATTCGCCACGTTCGTCGACGAGGGTCTGGGCATCCATGGCGGTCTCCTGCGAGGGTGATGAAGTATCGCTTCAGGACCTGCATGCTGCCCCAGCCGGCGGGCCGACTCAACCGGCGTTGCCCGGATCGTTTGACCAGGTACGCGGATGAGGGCGGACACTGCGGCCCAGTGGCGCTAGAATGGCGTGATCGAGCATTCAGCGCTGGAGCGTGCGTGGCGCGGCATCCGGCCAAACCGGCATTCAATGTAGAGGTCTGACGTGATCATCAAACCCAAGGTACGCGGTTTCATTTGCACCACCACTCACCCTGTCGGCTGCGAGCAGAACGTACGCGAACAGATCGAGGCAACTCGTGCGCGCGGTCTGGACAAGCAGGATGGCCCGAAGAAGGTCCTGGTCATCGGCGCGTCCAGTGGCTACGGGCTGGCGGCACGTATCACCGCCGCCTTCGGCTATGGCGCGGATACCCTGGGCGTGTTCTTCGAGAAGCCGGGCACCGAGAAGAAGCCGGGCACCGCAGGCTGGTACAACGCCGCGGCCTTCGACAAGTTCGCCAAGCAGGAGGGCCTCTACAGCAAGGCCATCAACGGCGATGCCTTTTCCCACGAAGCGCGCGACAAGGCCATCGAGCTGATCAAGCAGGACCTCGGCCAGGTCGATCTGGTGGTCTACTCGCTGGCCTCGCCGGTGCGCAAGCTGCCGGACAGCGGCGAGCTCAAGCGTTCGAGCCTCAAGCCGATCGGCGAGACCTACCACGCCACCGCCATCGACACCAACAAGGACGCTATCATCGAGGCAGAAGTTGAGCCGGCCACCGAGCAGGAAATCGCCGATACCCAGGCGGTGATGGGCGGTGAAGACTGGGAGCTGTGGATCGATGCGCTGGACAAGGCGGGCGTGCTGGCGCCGGGTGCCCGGTCGGTGGCCTTCAGTTACATCGGCACCGAGATCACCTGGCCGATCTACTGGCACGGTGCCCTGGGCAAGGCCAAGGAAGACCTGGATCGTGCCGCCAGCGAGATCGACAAGCGCCTCGGCGAGCAGGACGGTGGCGCCAACGTGGCGGTGCTGAAGTCCGTGGTGACCCAGGCCAGCGCGGCGATTCCGGTGATGCCGCTGTACATCGCCATGGTCTACAAGGTGATGAAGGAGCAGGGCCTGCACGAGGGCACCATCGACCAGCTCAATCGCCTGTTCGCTGAGCGCCTGTATGGCGGTGAGGCGGCGACCGATGAGGCCGGCCGCCTGCGCCTGGACGACTGGGAACTGCGCGACGACGTCCAGCAGGCCTGCAAGGCGCTGTGGGCCGAGGTCACCACCGACAACCTGTTCGACATCACCGATTACGCGGGCTACAAGCATGACTTCCTGAAGCTCTTCGGCTTCGAGCGTGACGACGTCGACTACGACGCGGACGTGGACCCGGTGCGCTCCTTCGACGTCGTCGAGCTCTGATCATTCGAGAGAGGCCAGATGATGCCCCGTATTCCGCTGAGGTCCTGTGCTGCATGGTTGCTGCCGCTTATCGCCGTGCTGCTGCTGACCGGGTGCCAGAGTGCCTATTACGGTGCCCTGGAAAAGGTCGGCATTCACAAGCGTGAGCTGATGGTGGATCGCGTCGAGGAAGGGCGCGATGCCCAGGTCGAGGCCGAACAGCAGTTCGCCTCGGCACTGGAGCAGTTCCGTGCCGTGGTGCGCGTGCCGGACAGCGAGCTGTCAGAGACCTATGAGCGCCTCGAAACCTCTCATGAGCGCAGCGAAGCCGCCGCCGAGCGCGTTCAATCGCGCATCGACGACATCGAGTCGGTCGCCGAGGCGCTGTTCGAGGAATGGGAAGACGAGCTCGACCTCTATCAGAGTGCCGAGTATCGCCGCCTCTCCGAGCAGCGCCTGCGCCAGACCCGCCAGCGATACGCGCAGATGCGCGATGCCATGCAGGAGGCCGCCGACAGCATGCAGCCGGTGCTGCTGGTCATGCGCGACAATGTCCTGCTGCTCAAGCACAACCTCAATGCCCGGGCAATCGGCGCATTGCGTGGCGAAGTCGATGGACTGGAGCGTGAAGTGGCGGCATTGCGTGAGCGCATGCAGGCGGCCATCTCGCGTTCCAATGCGTTCATCGAGACGCTGCACGATATCGATGATGGGCGTTGAGGAGGCCGGGTCTCCCTTTGCCAATGCCCTGACGCGACACGTGGGGATGGTGGTGCTGCCCGGCTTCTCGATGCTGGCCCAGGCCTGTGCCAGCGAGCCGCTGGATATCGCCAACCGGCTGGCCGGGCGGACGCTCTATCGGCTGTCGACCTTCGCCGTCGACGAGCGGCCGGTGGCCAGCGGCTCCGGCCAGACCCTGCTGCCCCAGTCGGCTGTCGGCGGTTCCGCCGCGTCTCTCGACCTGTTGCTGGTCTGCGCGCCCGGGCCGCTGGCCGGCAGTGTGCCCACCCACCTGCTCGATTGGCTGCAACGCCTGGCTGCGGCCCGCGTGGTATTGGGGGGCGTTGGGGGTGGCACGGAAGTGCTGGCACGCACCGGCGTACTGGACGGTTATCGCGCCACCTTGCCCTGGCCGCGCTTCGAGGCCTTCGCCCGGGACTATCCGCGGGTCCGGCTGTCTCAGCAGCTCTTCGAGATCGACCGCGACCGGCTGACCTGCGGTGGCGGTACCGCGGCCATGGACATGATGATGACCCTGGTCGGTCACCATCATGGCAACGAACTGGCCGAGCGCATCTCCGAGCACTTCGTGCTCGAGCGCATTCGCATGGGCGACGAGCCTCAGCAGGTGCCACTGCGCACCCGCCTGGGCCACGCGCCGCAGAGCCTGGTGGACGCCGTCTCGCTGATGGAATCCAACATCGAGGAGCCGCTGACGACCCATGAGCTGGCCGAACACCTGGGGATATCGCGGCGCCAGCTGGAGCGCCTGTTCAAGAAGTACCTGCAGGCGGTGCCGAGCCGCTATTACCTCAACCTGCGCCTGCAGAAGGCTCGGCGGTTGTTGCGCGACAGCGATCGACCGGCCGGTGACATCGCCCTGCAGACCGGCTTTTCCTCGGCGGCGCACTTCTCCACCGCCTATCGCAACCACTTCGGCATGACGCCGCGGGAAGAGCGGCTGACATGACAGCAGCCGGCAGTGGAGTGGGCCATACCCTGCCCCGGGGCCGGCTGACAAGGGCCTAATCGGAGATCCGGGATGCGTGCACTGCGACCTCATCTTTTCCTGTTGCTGGTGGTGGCGATCTTTTCCGGCAATATCCTGGTGGGCAAGGCACTGACCGAGCTGCCGCCGTTTACCATTTCGCTGGGGCGCGTCTTCATCGCCCTGCTGGTGGTGCTGCCGCTCGGCTTTCATCAGGCGCGTCGTGCCATGCCGGTCTTTCGCCGACATTGGCGGCCCCTGCTCGGGCTGGCGCTCACCGGCGTGGCCTTTTTCAATGCACTGATCTATGCCTCCCTGAAGTTCACCTCGCCGACCAATGTGGCGATTCTCGAGAGCCTGATTCCGGTGGCGACCCTGCTGTTCAGTGCCATCGTGTTCGGCGAGCGCTTTCGCTGGCTGCAATGGGGTGGCGTGGGGCTGTCCTTTGTCGGTGCCGTGCTGGTGATCATGTCGGGCAAGGCCAGCGTGGCCATGGCGGGTGGGCTCAACCCGGGGGATCTGATCATGCTGCTGTCGGTGATGATCTGGGTCGGCTACTCGATGCTCGTCAAGCGCTACATGGCACTGTTTCCGCGCTATGGCGGCCTGCTGGTGATGCTGGTCATTGCCAACCTGGCGCTGGCGCCGGTGGCCTTGCTCGAGGGCGCCTGGCAGGTATTACCCCAGCTTGCCGGCGACCAGGCACTGGGGCTTCTCTATCTGGGGATATTCCCCTCCGTGGTGGCGCTGCTGCTCTACAATCATGCGCTCGCCACCCTCGGTCCCACGGGCGCGGCGGTCTATCTGAATCTGCTGCCGGTATTCACCATGTTCGGCGCCTTCTGGTGGCTGGGTGACCCGATCCTGGCCACCGAGCTCCTGGGGGCCGTGGTGGTCGTGGTCGGTGTATGGTTCACCCTGGTGCCCCCGCGACCGGCTCGGTAGCAGCGTCCCGAAGGCCTGTCGTATTCGGCGCCAAAGGGTCTGGCGGGCCTCAAGGAACGAGTACCGGCCTGCCTTCTTTCACAATTCGTCGTCCCATTGCTGAAAGCCACCCGGCGCCGGGCTCCTTATACTCGAATGATCCATGACTCGAAGGAGCGATGCTTCATCCTTCCGAGCCTTCTCGAGCAAAAGGAGCGTGACATGACTCAGACCCCGACCCGCAGCGACTTCGACCAGTACATGGTGCCCAACTATGCGCCGCAGCAAACCATTCCGGTGCGTGGCGAGGGCAGCCGTCTGTGGGATCAGCAGGGCAAGGAGTACATTGATTTCGCCGGTGGCATCGCGGTGAACGCGTTGGGCCACTGCCATCCGGTGCTGGTCGATGCGCTCAAGACGCAGGCCGACAAGCTCTGGCATCTGGCCAATATCTACACCAATGAGCCGGCTCTCGAGCTGGCGCGCAATCTGGTCGAGCGCACCTTCGCCGACAAGGTCTATCTGTGCAGCTCCGGCGGCGAGGCCAACGAGGCCGCGCTCAAGCTGGCGCGTCGCTGGGCCCATGACCAGCATGGCGAGCACAAGAGTCGCATCGTCTCCTTCGGCAAGTCCTTCCACGGCCGCACGCTGTTTACCGTCAGCGTCGGCGGTCAGCCCAAGTATTCCCAGGGCTTCGGCCCGGTGCCCGGCGGCATCGAGCATGGCGAGTTCAACGACCTTGAAAGTGTGCGTCACCTGATCGATGACGATACCTGTGCGGTGATGGTCGAGCCGATGCAGGGCGAGGGCGGCATCATTCCCGCCGACCCGGCCTTCCTCGAGGGGCTGCGAGAACTCTGCGATGCCCACGATGCGCTGCTGATCTTCGATGAGGTGCAGACCGGCGTTGGCCGTACCGGCTCGCTGTTCGCCTACATGCAGTACGGCGTGACCCCCGACATCCTGACCAGCGCCAAGGCGCTGGGTGGCGGCTTTCCGGTGGGCGCCATGCTGACCACTGACCGCATCGCCCCGGCGCTGACGCTGGGCACCCACGGTTCTACCTATGGCGGCAATGCGCTGGCCTCGGCGGTGGCCCTGGCGGCGCTGCAGCACATCGACACGCCCGAGGTGCTCGAGGGCGTGGCGCGCAAGCATGAGCTGTTCCGCGAGCATCTGGAAACGATCAATCGCAAGTACCAGGTGTTCAAGGAAATCCGTGGCATGGGGCTGCTCATCGGCGCCGAGATGCGTCCGGAATACGAGGGGCGCGCCAAGGAAATCCTGCCTCTCGCCATCGAGGAAGGGCTGATGGCGCTGATCGCCGGCCCCAATGTGCTGCGCATGGCGCCCTCGCTGGTGATTCCCGAGGCCGACATCGCCGAGGGCATGGCGCGTCTCGAGCGAGCCATCGCGCGTCTGGTGGGCGAGCAGTGAGCCGCGCTTCCGCCATGCCGCAAGTCGACACCCGAGGAGGTCATGCCATGTTGGTGGTACGTCCTGCCCGGCCGGCGGATCTGCCGGCCCTGGAGCGCCTGGCGGGCAGCGCGACGCCGCGCCTGACCAACCTGCCGGCGCATCGTGACCGTCTGGAGGAGCGCATCGCGCGCTCCCAGCGCGCCTTCGACGCCGAAGTCGAGTTTCCCGGCGATGAGCATTACACCTTCGTGCTGGAGGACCTGGAGCGGGGCGAGGCGGTAGGCACCGCCACCATTCGCGCCCAGGCCGGTGCCCAGGAGGCTTACTACACCTATCGCCAGGAGACGCTGATCCACGCCTCGCAGCAACTCGATGTACGCCGCGAGGTGCCGACTCTGTCGTTGTCCCATGAGGTGTCGGAAGCCAGCCTGCTGTGCGCCTATTCACTGGATCCGCACTATCGCGGCACCAGTGCCGAGAGCCTGTTGCGCCGCGCACGCCTGATGTTCATCGCCCAGTATCCGGAGCGCTTCGCCGAGGTGCTGGCCATGGCCTTCCCCGGCTACCTGGACAGCGAGCAGCAGTCGCCGTTCTGGAACAGCGTGGGTCGCCACTTCTTCGTGCGCGACTTCCAGGAGATCAACTACATCGCCGGCGTGCGCTCGAAGAGCTTCATCGCCGAGGTAATGCCGCAGTTTCCGCTCTATCTGGCCCTGCTCTCGCCTCAGGCGCGGGCTGCTGTGGGTCGTGAGCACCCGGCCTATGAGTCGGCCGTGGGCGAAATGCTGGCCGAGGGCTTCCTGCGTTCGCGGCATGTCGACATCTTCGATGCCGGCCCGGTGGTCAAGGGCGAGCGCTCGCGCCTGGAGAGCTTCCGTCAAGCGGCCTGGCACCCGGTGCGCGTGCGTCCGGCCCACTCGCTGCCCGATGCCGAACCGGCCATGGTGGCCAATCAGCGCCTCGGCGATTTCCGCTGTGTGGTGGCGCGTTACGCCCTGTCGCCGACCGGCCAGCTCATGCTGTCGCCGGAGCATGCCGAGCTGCTGGGCGTCGAGGAAGGCCGTGCCGTCCTGGTCGCGCCCCTCGCCCTGGCCGGCAGTGAGCTGGATCCCGGTTACGACGAAGGAGAGCTGTAATGCGCATTCGACCGATTGCCGAGTCCGATCTAGAAGGACTGCGCGTGCTGGCCCGTGAAACCGGCGTCGGCTTCACCTCCTTGCCGGATAACACCGAATTCCTGGCGGCCAAGATCGCCACGGCGGTGAGCGCCTTCAATGGCGAGACGCCGGAGGAAAGCCGGCTGTACTTCTTCGTCCTCGAGGACGAAGTCGAGGGCAAACTGGCCGGTTGCTGCGCCATCGAGAGTCAGGTGGGGCGCGAGATTCCCTTCTACCATTATCGTGTGGGCACCCTGGCGCACTCTTCGGTGCAGCTCGATCTGCATCGCACCATCGATACGCTCTTTTTGAGTTCCGACCATACCGGGGATGCCGAGGTGGCCTCGCTGTTCCTGCGTGCCGAATATCGGGGGGCCGACCGGCGCCATGAGCGCAACGGCGCCCTGCTGTCGATGATGCGCTGGCTGTTCATGGCCGAGTTCCGCCAGACCTTTCCCGACAAGGTGCTGGCCGAGATGCGCGGTCTGTTCGACGCCGACGGCCGCAGCCCCTTCTGGGAATGCCTGGGCAGTCACTTCTTTCCCCTGGATTTCAGCGAGGCCGATCGCCTGACCGGCCTGGGGCAGAAAAGCTTCATCGGCGAGCTGATGCCCAAGTTCCCGATCTATACGCCCTTCCTCTCCGAGGAAGCCCGCGCCTGCATCGGCCAGGTCCACGATGATACCCGCCCCGCACTGGCGATGCTCAAGAAGGAAGGGCTGCGCTGGGAAGGCTTCATCGACATCTTCGATGGCGGCCCCACCGTCGAGGCCTATATCGACGATGTACGCGGGGTTCGCCTGTCGCGGCCCTGCCGGGTCGAGATCAAGGCCGGCGAGCTGGAGCAGACACCGCGTCCGCGCTGGCTGGCGGCCAACACCGTGATGGCGGATTTTCGCGCCGCCTGGGTCGGCCGTGGTCCCGATGAGCACGGCACACTCACCCTGAGCGAGGCCGAGGCCGAGCGGCTGGAAGTCAGCGCCGGCGACACTCTGCGCATTCTGGATACCGACGAGGAGGCATGATGAAGGCGACGCAACAGCTACTGATCGGCGGCCACTGGCAAACCGGCGAGGCCGCGGCAATCGTCAAGCATGACCCCGTGAGCGGCGAATCGCTGTGGTCCGGCGGCGCTGCCAGCGAGGCCCAGGTGGGCGCTGCCGTGGAGGCCGCCCGTTCCGCCATGCCCGACTGGGCGCGCATGCCCCTGGAAGAGCGCAAGGCGCTGGTCGAGCGTTTCCGCGAAGTGCTGGAAACCCATCGCGAAGACCTGGCCACGGCGATTGCCCACGAGACCGGCAAACCGCTGTGGGAGGCGCGCACCGAGGTGGGCGCCATGATCGGCAAGGTGGCGATCTCGATTCGCGCCCAGCAGGAACGCGCCGGCGAGCGCGAACGCGACCTGGGGGATGCGCGTGCCGTGCTGCGTCATCGTCCGCATGGCGTGATGGCGGTCTTCGGCCCCTACAACTTCCCCGGGCACCTGCCCAACGGCCACATCGTGCCGGCGCTGCTGGCCGGCAACAGCGTGGTCTTCAAGCCCAGCGAGCAGACGCCGCTGACCGCCGACCTGACCCTGCAGTGCTGGCGTGAGGCCGGTCTGCCGGACGGTGTCATCAACCTGGTACAGGGTGCGGCACCGGTGGGGCAGGCGTTGTCACAGCACCCGGGCATCGACGGCCTGCTGTTTACCGGCAGCGCCAAGGTCGGTGGCCTCTTGCAGCGTCAGTTTGCCGATCAGCTGGGCAAGATCCTGGCGCTGGAGCTCGGCGGCAACAACCCGCTGGTGGTCAAGGACGTGCCGGATCAGGACGCTGCCGTGCTGACCATTCTGCAGTCGGCCTTCGCCTCCGGCGGGCAGCGCTGTACCTGCGCCCGGCGCCTGATCGTGCCGCGCGGCGCGGCCGGCGACCAGCTGCTGGAGGGCCTCGCCGAGGCCATCGGCAAGCTGCGCGTGGCCAGCCAGTTCGCCGAGCCGGCGGGCTTCTACGGCGGCCTGGCCACCCTGGAGGCCGCGGATGGTCTGCTGGAAGCGCAAGCAGACCTCGAAGCGCGAGGCGGCCGCGTGCTGTCGCGCATGGCGCGTCTGGAGGAGGGCACCAGCCTGCTTTCGCCGGCGCTGATCGACGTCACCGGCGTCGAGGTGCCCGATGAAGAGCACTTCGGCCCCCTGCTCAAGGTCTATCGCAGCGCCGACTGGGACGAGGCGATCGCCATGGCCAACGATACCCGCTACGGTCTGTCCGCCGGGCTGATCGGCGGCGAGCAGGCCGACTGGGATGACTTCCTGCTGCGCATCCGCGCCGGCATCGTCAACTGGAACCGTCAGACCACCGGTGCCTCGGGCGATGCGCCCTTCGGCGGGGTGGGCGACAGCGGCAACCACCGGCCGAGCGCCTACTATGCCGCCGACTACTGCGCCTATCCGGTGGCGTCCATGGAAAGCCAGGACCTGCATCTGCCAGACCAACTGCCGCCGGGGATCACGCTATGACCGAGATGATTCAGGATGTGCGCGAAGTCAACTTCGATGGCCTGGTCGGCCTGACGCACAACTACTCCGGGCTGGCCCATGGCAACATGGCCTCGATGACCCATCAGGGGCTGATCGCCAATCCCCGCGAGGCCGCGCTGCAGGGCCTGGAAAAGATGAAGTCGCTGATGGAGGCCGGCTATGCCCAGGGCGTGCTGCCGCCTCAACAGCGGCCGGACCTCGGGGCGCTGCGCGAGCTGGGCTTCACCGGCAGCGATGCGCAGGTGCTGGCCCGGGCGGCCGACGAGGCGCCTCAGGTGCTACGCGCGGTGTGCTCGGCGTCCAGCATGTGGACCGCCAATGCGGCCACGGTCACGCCCGGCCGGGATGCCGCCGATGGTCGCGTGCACTTCACGCCGGCCAACCTGCAGTCGAGCTTCCATCGCTACCTGGAGCCGCCGACCACCGGGCGAGTGCTGGCGTCGATCTTTGCCGACTCTGCGCACTTCGCCCATCATCCGGCGCTGCCGGCCACCCCGGCCTTCTCCGATGAGGGCGCGGCCAACCATACCCGGCTGTGTGCCGAGCATGGTGAAGCCGGCGTGCATCTGTTCGTCTACGGGCGTCAGGCCTTCGGTGGTGATGGTGTCGAGCCCGCTCGCTTCCCGGCCCGGCAGACCCTCGAAGCCAGTCAGGCGGTGGCTCGTCAGCACGGCCTGAGCGAGGCGCAGACCGTCTTCGCTCAGCAGCATCCGGACGCCATCGACGCCGGCGTCTTCCACAACGACGTCATCGCCGTGGGCAATGGTCCCGTGCTGCTCTACCACGACATGGCCTTCCGGGACGAGGAAGCTACCCTGGATGCCCTGCGCGCGAAGATGCCCGAGCCGCTGATCCCGGTGCGTGTGCCCAGCGAGGCGGTCAGTCTCGAGGATGCCGTGGCCTCCTACCTGTTCAACTCGCAGCTGCTCAGCAACCCCGACGGCAGCATGACCCTGGTGGTGCCCGGCGAGTGTCAGGAGCGCGAATCGGTATGGCGCTGCATCCAGGATCACCTGCTGGCCGGTAACAACCCGATCAGCGAGGTAGTGGTCAAGGACGTCAAGCAGAGCATGCGCAATGGCGGTGGCCCCGCCTGTCTGCGCCTGCGCGTGGCCCTCTCGGCCCGCGAGCGCGCGGCGATTTCCGGCCGTGTGCTGCTCGACGACGCCCTGCATGGCGAGCTGACGACCTGGGTCCAGCGCCACTACCGCGACCGCCTGAGTCCGGCGGACCTCGCCGACCCGCAGCTCGCCGAGGAATGCCGCGTCGCCCTCGACGAACTGTCGCGACTCCTCGGGCTCGGCAATGTCTACCCCTTCCAGCTCGGCTGAGGCATGACCTCACCGGTTCTGGCCTATCAGGCCGCGCTGGAGGCGGGCTTTGTCGCCGATGAGGCTCAATGGCAGGCCGTGAGGGTGCTGGAGGAGACGCACCAGTCGCTGGCGCGGGGCGAGCCCCGGGTGCCCGGGGTCTATCTCTGGGGCACCGTGGGGCGTGGCAAGACCTGGCTGATGGATGCCTTTCAGCGCAGCCTGGGCGTGCCGGTCATTCGCCAGCATTTCCATCACTTCATGCGCTGGGTGCATCGCCGCCAGTTTCAGTTGACCGGCACGGCGGATCCGCTGGCGCGGCTGGCCGCCGAGCTGGTCGGTGAAGCCCGTGTGCTATGCCTCGATGAGCTGTTCGTCAACGATATCGCCGATGCCATGCTGCTGGGGCGCTTGCTGACCGAACTGTTCGAGCAGGGCGTAACGCTGGTCACCACCTCCAATCAGGCGCCGGCCGACCTGTATGCCGATGGCTTCAACCGCGAGCGTTTCCTGCCGGCCATCGCGGCGATCGAGCAGGGCACTCGGGTGGTGCACCTGGAGGGGGAACAGGATCATCGGCGCCATCCCGGGGCGCCGGAACCTCGCTACTGGGTCCGCGGCGAGGCCGAGTACAGCGTGCTGCCGGCCGTGTTCGAGCGGTTGAATCACGGCCGGCCCGCCAGCGACGAGGCGATCAGCCTGGGGCATCGCGCCATCCGGGTGCGTGCCCGTGGCGATGACACCCTGTGGTGTGACTATGATGCGCTCTGCGAGCGGCCGCTCTCGGCGCTGGACTTCATCGTTCTGTGCGACCGCTTTCGCCGAATCGTGCTGGGAGAGGTGCCCTGTCTGGCCGGCACGCCCCGGGCCGCGCGAATCGCGCGTGGCACCGAGGACGCCGGGCAACGCGTCGATGCCGGTGACCGCGAACTACCGCCACTCTCGCGCCAGGACGATGGCGTGCGGCGCTTCATCGCCCTGGTCGACGAATGCTACGACCGCGGCATCCCGCTGTATATCGAGGCCCGGGTGGCTATGGAGGAACTCTATCCCGCCGGGCACCTGGCCTTCCCGTTCCGGCGCACCCTGAGTCGCCTGCGCGAGATGCAACTGGCGCGCTTCGGCCCTTGAGCCGTTGCGCGCCCCGGCTCAGCCGCTGCTAGCGCCGCCCACCATGCCGCTGCGCAAGGGGGCTCGGTCGCCGCCGGCGCCGAGGTGCGAGGCCACGGCGTCTTCCGGTGAGCCGGCCAGTTCGCGGAACATGCCCATGGAGCCCAGCAGGGCGGAGGATTCGTAGGGCACGAAGACGCGCTCACCTTCCTGCGCCATCTTGGGCAGTACCTTGATGTAACTCTGGCCGAGCAGATAGCCGACCACCGTCTGCTTGTTGTCCTCGCTGTCGCCGAGGGCGTTGAGCACCAGCTTGATCGACTCCTGCTCGCCCTGGGCGCGCAGGATGGCGGATTCCTTGTCGCCCTCGGCGTTGAGAATCGCGGACTCGCGCTGGCCCTGGGCGGTGGCGATGGCCGCGGATTTCTCGCCTTCGGCCTCGGTCACGGTGGCGCGGCGCTTGCGTTCGGCGGCCATCTGCAGGCGCATGGCCGACTCGACTTCCTCGGGCATGGCAATATCCTGCACCTCGACCCGCGAGATCTTCACGCCCCACTTGGAGGCGGCTTCTTCCATGGCGGCCTGGATCTCGTTGTTGACCTCGGCACGTGACTCGAAGAGCTTGTCGAGTTCCATCTTGCCGACCACCGAACGCAGGGTGGTCTTGGCCAGCACCTCCACCGCCTGGCTCATGTTCTCGACCTCGTAGACCGCCCGCTTGGGGTCGATAATCTGGTAATACAGCGCGCCATTGATGGTCACCGTGACGTTGTCGGTGGTCACCACCGGCTGGCCGGGGAAATCCATGACGGTTTCGCGGCGATCGATGCGTGTCTCGTCGCTGGTGATGGCGTGATAGTCGTCACCGGACTTGCGGTAGCGGATCATGGTGATGGCGCGCGGCTGCTCGATGAACGGAATGATGATGTTGATGCCGCTTTCGAGCAGGCGATTGAAGGAGCCCAGCCGTTCGATGACCATCACTTCCGACTGGCGCACGACGACCAGCCCCTTGATGATGACGACGATGCCGATGACGACGATGAGCAGGCTGAGAATCAGCCCCGGGCTGATGGGTAAATCCATGGTCAGGTTTCCTTGTGGTCAGCGATCGAGACGATGGCGGTGGTGCCATCGAATTCCTTGAAGGTGACGAGCATGCCCGCCGCAAGCTGTGGTTTACTGGTCGTATCCACCGATGCCTCGAGGCGCACCCGGTAGAAGTCACCATTGACCTTGATGCCCAGGGCGCCATCGAAATCACGCTGGATGACGCGGTACGTCGAGCCCTGTTCCACCCCGGTGCCGGTGGTGCCGTAGGCGACGCCGGAGGGCGAGAACCAGGGGCGGATGAACCAGATCGTCAGCGGCAGCAGTATGCCGGAGAACGCCCCCATGGCGAGCAGTTGCCAGGGCAGGGCGAGCCCCAGGGCGGCAACGCCGGCGGTCAGGGCGGCGGCCAGGCCCAGCGCCAGCAACAGCAAGGCGCCGGATGTCAGCTCGGCAAGCCCCAGCAGCAGGCCGATGACCAGCCAGGTATAGGCAGGATTCCAGTCCATGATGTCTCCGGTTCTTGAGGCGGCGCACCAGCGGATCGCGCCGTCATGCTGCTATGATGCGGGCAGGACACGGGTGTTGTCACCGCCGGCGGTGGATTCTTTCAGCAGGCCGCCGGTTGCGGCGGCAATCCCCGGCAGGACGCGGCGCCATGCCGGGCAACAGGATACCCCAGCAGGATGATGCGGCAGAGCGGAGGTAGCAGGTGACAGGTGTGGTCTACTGGCTGGACATGATTGGCGTGATCGTCTTCGCCCTCTCGGGCGTGATCCTCGCCTGCCGGTCGCGCATGGATCCTTTCGGCATGCTGGTGCTGGCCGCCATGACGGGCATTGGCGGTGGCACCCTGCGTGACCTGGTGCTCGGGGTTCGGCCGGTATTCTGGGTCGAGGATCCGGCCTATCTGTGGGTCATCCTGGCCACGGTCGGGCTGTCCATCCTGGGCTTCCATTACATTCACCGCCTGTCGCGGGTCTTCCTGCCGGTGGCGGATGCCTTCGGCCTGGCACTGTTCACGGTGCTCGGCGCGCACAAGGCGCTGCTGCTCGAGACCTCGGGCGTCGTGGCGGTGCTGATGGGGCTGCTGACGGGGGTGGCCGGCGGCATGATGCGTGATGTGCTGGCGCGGCGGGTGCCCATGGTGCTGCGCCAGGAAATCTATGCCACGGCCTCCATCGCCGGCGGCATGGCCTTCGTCGGCCTGCAGGCCCTCGGCGCTACCCTGTTGGCTGCCATGGGCGGCGGTCTGGCCATCACCCTGGGCCTGCGTCTGGCGGCGATACGTTGGCGCCTGGCGTTGCCGGTCTTTGCCTGGGTCGAGGTCGAGCGCCCGGCACCACCCACCCGGGAAGGCGAAGCCCCGCCGCCGCGCCGTCGGCCCAAGGCGCGGGTCAAGCTGCTGCCGCCCGAACGCACGGCGCGCCGCAAGGATCGGGCATGATAGCGCTGCCGTCATGGCATATCGCCCGGCCGCGCCTGGCCTGGCTGCTCCTGCTGCTGTGGCTCGGTGGCTGTGCCGGCGGGGTGCATCACGACGCGGCAGATTACACCCGGGTGGCCGCCGAGATCCGTCAGCATTACGAGGCCATCCTGCCGGATCTGCCGATGAGTGATCGGCGTCACTATGCACAACGCCTGTATCGCATTACCGGCGAAGCGCGTTACCTGCCGCTCAATCGTGCCTATGGCGAGCAACTGGTCGAGGAACTGCGCGCGGAGATCCCGGGGCTGAGTCAGCCGGCCGTGGTGGCGCAACGCGCCGAGGACGCACGCCGGGACTACCCCGAACGTACCGCCAAGCAGCGACGCCGCAAGCAGATGCTGGCCGAGTGGGGCGATATCGCCTACGCCAAGGGGCTGGCCTTCCGGCTCACCCAGGCCCGCTACCACGGGCTGCTCAACGACTCGGACCTGCCGGGCTACCGTCAGGCACTGGACTATCTGCGCAGCCTGGACTTTCGCGCCTTCGTGACGGCTCCGGGACCGCTGGAAGTCTACGCCGCCCAGGTGGCCAATCTGGTCTATTACCTGGATGAGCTGGGCGTGGCCGATCTGCGCCAGGCCTCGATCCAGGCCTTTCGTGCCCACTATCCGCCCGAGCGTGATGCCGGTCTGTCCCGGGCTTCCTATCGCAACAAGATCTACGGCATGACGCACTTCGTGATCGCGGCCAGCGACTACTATCAGCGGCCGGTGTCGGCCGACGAGTTCGGTTGGATACTGGAGGAATTCGCCGCCGATCTGGAGCGGATCCTGCGGGATACCAAGGCCGATATCTTTACCGAGGTCGGCATCAGCTTCCTGCTGGCAGGGCGCGAGGCGCATCCGGCGGTGCGTCGACTGCGCGACGCACTGCTGGCCCGCTATGACGCCGAGGCTCGCATGGTGCCCGCCGAACAGGGTGGTCTCGACCCTGCCCAGGGCGAACACCGTAATGTGCTGGCGATCATGCTACTGGACTGGCCGGAGCGGCTCTACCCCGGGCCCGACCTGAGCCTGTGAGCGATCCCGGGCGACGACGGACAGGCACGCATCGCCCGGATCGCTTCAACCGTGCAGCGTGAAGCTGTGGCCGTTGATCCACAGGTGGGCCATGACGCTGGCGACGTAGCCCAGCGCGATCACCGGGCTCCAGCGCAGGTGCCCCATGAAGGTGTAGTTGCCACGTGCCTGGCCCATCAGCGCCACGCCGGCGGCCGAGCCCACGGACAGCAGGCTGCCGCCGACGCCGGCCGTCAGGGTGATCAGCAGCCAGTGGCCATGGGACATGTCGGGTTCCATGGTCAGCACGGCGAACATCACCGGGATGTTATCGACCACCGCCGAGACCACGCCCAGGGCGACATTGGCCCAGGTGGCATCCCACTGGGTATAGAGCACATCGGAGAGCAGCCCCAGGTAGCCCATGAAGCCCAGGCCGCCGACGCACATGACCACGCCGTAGAAGAACAGCAGCGTATCCCACTCGGCGCGTGCCACGCGGTTGAAGACATCGAAGGGCACCACACTGCCCAGCTGTTCGAGCTTCTTCCAGTCGCCACGCTGGGTGTAGCGGCTGCGCTTGCGTTCCAGCGAGCGCGGCAGGCTCTGGCGCAGGTAATAGCCGAAGAACTGCAGATAGCCCAGGCCGGTCATCATGCCGAGTACCGGGGGCAGGTGCAGCAGGGTGTGGCAGGCCACGGCGGTGGCCACGGTCAGGAAGAACAGGCAGATGATGCGCCGCGCCCCGCGCTTGAGCCAGATATCTTCCTCGACCCCGGCAGGCTTGCGGTTCTGGATGAAGCAGCTCATCACCAGGGCGGGAATCACGAAGTTGACCAGTGACGGCACCAGCAGCGCGAAGAACTCCTGGAAGTGCACCAGGCCGGCCTGCCAGACCATCAGCGTGGTGATGTCGCCGAAGGGACTGAAGGCGCCGCCGGCATTGGCCGCCACCACGATGTTCACGCAGGCCAGGTTGATGAAGCGCTTGTCGCCTTCGGCCACCTTGGTGATCACGGCACACATCAGCAGGGCGGTGGTCAGGTTGTCGGCGATCGGCGAGATGACGAAGGCCAGCACCCCGGTGAGCCAGAACAGCATGCGATAGCTGAAGCCCTTGCGGACCATCCAGGAGCGCAACGCATCGAAGACATTGCGCTCTTCCATGGCGTTGATGTAAGTCATCGCCACCAGCAGGAAGAGCATGAGCTCACTGAATTCGAGCAGGGTCTCGCGAAAGGCATGCTCCGACTCGCTGGGCATGCCGGCCTTGACGTAGACCCAGCCGATCAGGGCCCAGATGATGCCGGCGGCGACCAGTACCGGCTTGGACTTGCGCATGTGCAGCTTTTCTTCGGCCATGACCAGCGCATAGGCCAGCACGAAGACGGCGACCGCCAGAAAGCCGACGAAGGAGGTGGTCAGGTCGAGCCCGCCACTGGCGGCGAAGGCCGGAAGCGTCGGAAACAGGGTCAGCAAGGCGACGCAGGCCAGCATCAGCCGGGGCGTGAGAAGGGGGCCACGTCGTGATCTGTGTGCGGGGCGACAGAAACTTTGCAGCATCATTATTAACCTGGTTGTTAAATGGCCGGAAAAGGACGAAAAATCCCGTAAATCTTACCATTTTGTCAGCGTTGACATGGTGGTTTGGCCTGCCCCTTTGGTAGGAGATAGCGATATGCTTGACAGTCGGCGCAACATGCCGGGAGATGGCCCGGGGCCCAGACGGGCGCCCCGTGAGGGGATTTTTATGGCATCATCTGCAGGTGCCGGCCGGGATGCCGGATGAGTTCAGCAACGCCAATGACACAGGCAGACTTCGACGCATGTTTCTCGACGATTATCACTCGCGCACGGGCTCGCGCATCCACATAACCGCCGATCAAGCGAGCCGCTTCGCCAAGCGTGTGGCCGGTGACTACAACCCTATCCACAATGCGGATGCGCGGCGTTTCTGCGTCCCGGGAGACCTCTTGTTCGCGCTGGTGCTGGCGCACTTCGGACTGTCACAGAACATGACCTTCCGTTTCCTGAGCATGGTCGGCGACAGTGTGCCGCTGACCTTCAGCGAGGGCGAGGACGGCGTGATCCGGGTGCTGGACGATGCCGACAAGTGTTATCTCGAGGTGTGTCGGGATGGCGAGGTCACTCACGACGAAGCCGTGGTGGAGGCCTTCACGCGCTGTTATGTGGCGTTTTCCGGCAAGAATTTTCCGCATTACCTCAAGCCGCTGATGGAAGACCATGGCGTCATGTTCAACCCGCGTCGTCCGCTGGTGATCTACGACAGCATGGGATTCTCGCTGAACCGCCTGGATGGGGACGACCCCGGCCTGGAGCTGCTGGCGTCGTCACTGGACGTGGCCGGCAAGCGCGGCGACGTGCAGCTGGACTTCCGCATCGTCGCCGGTGGCGAGGAGATCGGCAGTGGCGCCAAGAAGCTGGTCGTCAGCGGCCTGTGTGACTATGACGCCGGCGCCATGGATGACATCGTCGATGAATTCTATCGACTGAAGGCCGACTACGAGGCCAGCTGGTAAGGACCTTCCGTCTCGCCAGGTTGCCGACGATGATGCGGCTGGCGCCGTGTCAGCCAGGCACCAGGTTCAGCACCACTCCACCCAGGCCGCATACCAGCACGGCCATCCAGGCCGGCTGTCGCCAGACGGCCAGCAGCGTGAAGCCGACCAGCGCCAGCGCGAATTCGCGGGGCCCGAGGATCGCGCTGGTCCACACCGGCTGATACAGCGTGGCCACCAGCAACCCCACCACGGCGGCATTGGCGCCGCGCATCAGCGCCTGGATGGTGGTGCGCTCGCGCAGGCTGTTCCAGAACGGCAGAGCCGCCATCAACAGCAGCATGCCCGGCAGGAAGATGGCCACCAGGGCCAGTCCCGCCCCGATCAGGCCCCCGGGCACCGTATCGGCCGCCATGCCCAGATAGGCCGAGAAGGTGAAGAGCGGGCCGGGTACCGCCTGGGCCGCCCCATAGCCGGCCAGGAAGTCGTCGGCACTCACCCAGCCGGGCTGGACGACGGCTGCATCGAGCAGTGGCAACACCACATGCCCTCCACCGAATACCAGGGCGCCGGCGCGGTAGAAGGCATCGAACAGGGCCAGGCCCGACCCCGTCGCCGCCAGCATCGGCAGGCCCAGCAGCAGGGCCAGGAACAGGCCCAGGCAGAGCAGGCCGCCGCGGCGGGAAATGCCGATGCCCGGCACCGGTGGCCGTGCCTCGGTGCTGCCACGGCAGAACAGCAGGCCGGCCAGTCCGCCGAGCACGATGGTCACGACCTGACCCAAGGTGCCCCCCAGCGCCGTGACCAGCAGCGTGGCGGCGACGGCGATGGCGGCTCGCTGGCTATCCGGGCAGAGGTTGCGTGCCATGCCCCAGACCGCATGGGCGACGATGGCCACGGCCACCACCTTGAGGCCCTGCAGCAGGCCGTTGCCGACCACACCGTCGAGGCTGCCGGCTCCCATGGCGAACAGCATCAGCAGCAGGGCCGAAGGCAGGGTGAAGGCCGTCCAGGCCGCCAGGCCGCCCAGTGGGCCGGCCCGCATCATCCCGAGGGCGAATCCCACCTGGCTGCTCGCCGGGCCGGGCAGGAACTGACACAGCGCCACCAGATCCGCGTAGGCATGTTCATCGAGCCATTGGCGACGCTTGACGAATGCCTCGCGGAAATAGCCCAGGTGGGCCACCGGGCCGCCGAAGGCGGTCAGTCCGAGCAACAGAAAGGCGCGAAACACTTCCCTGGCAGGGCGGCTTTCAGGCGATGACGACATGATGAGGGTCAATCCGTGCAGTGCGATGGATGGTGGCCCGCGGCCTGTGATCCGGCCCGGCCGAGCCTCGGCAGAACCCATGAGGTATGGTCCGGCCCACAGGCCATGGCGTATTTTGGCATATCAGATTATCACCGAGAGATGACAAGACGATGATTCGTACCCTGCTGCTCGATACGCAAGGCCAGGCGACGCCCGGCGGCGAAGAACAGATCGCGACCTGGCGCGACTCGCCCGAGAGCCGCATCTGGATCGACCTGCAGGGCGAGGATGCCGACAGCAAACGCGCGCTGCTCGAGGCCTTCGATTGCCATCCCATGGCCGTCGACGATGCCCTGCGGGACCTGCACCCGCCCAAGATCGAGGAATTCGACCACCACACACTGATTCTCTACCGCGGCATTTCGGCCTTCGACAGCGAGCTGGATTATGTCCCTCAGCAGATGGTGTTCGTGCTCGGCGAGCGCTTCCTGATCAGTCTGCATCCGGGGAGGGCCATGAGCATCGACCGCTTGTTCGAGCGTGAGGGTGCTCGTCTGCTCGAGCGCTCACCGGAGTATGTGGCGCTGCGCGTCATGTATACCTCGGCCGGCTTCTATCTGGATAGCCTGCTGGAGTTCGACACCCAGCTCAGCGGTATCGAGGACGCGCTGGTCAATGACGGCAGCGATGCCCTGATGCGCCGCGTGATCGCCTATCGTTCGCGGCTGGTGAAGATGCGCCGTATCTTCAACTATCACGTCGGCATTACCCAGGAACTGCTCGGCTCGGATTACCAGCATCTGTCGCGGTCCAAGGAGGAAACGCTGCACGCCATCAATGATGTGCATGAGCGTTTCGATCGTCTGCTGACGCTGACCCAGATGTACTACGACATCTGCGGCGATCTGGTGGACGGCTATCTCTCGCTGTCCTCCCACCAGCTCAACAGCACCATGCGCATCCTGACGGTGATTACCGCCATCTTCGTGCCGCTGAGTTTCCTGGCCGGGCTGTATGGCATGAACTTCGCCCACATGCCCGAGCTTGGGTGGCGCTATGGCTACTTCCTGCTGCTTGGCGTCATGCTGGCGCTGGTGGCCGGCATGCTGTATCTGTTCCGACGCAAGCGCTGGCTGTAACAGGCTGCCGAGGCAACAACAGCATGTGCGAGATGCCCGCCATACCCGGTGCGGCGCGATATGCATGCTGGCGGCAGGACCGACCCGGTCGCATCGTGAGGGGCCACACATCGAGGAGCGGGGTGCCGAGACTCCCTGACAGGACGACCAGCACCCTCGCTCGAGGCCGGGAGGTCACATATCCCGCTGCGGGCGGCGGATGGCCCTCAGCCGGCCGCTGGGTCCGCCGCCGCAGAAGAAGCGGTCGGCCCCGTCGGACTCGAGGCCCGAGACGCCGGTGTCGCCCGGCAGGTCTAGGCTCTGCTGGACCTCGCCCGTATGCGGGTCGATCCGCCGTACATCGCTCTCGCCGTTTTCCCAGGTGCCGTGCCAGAGTTCGCCGTCGACCCAGGTGACCCCGGTGACCATGCGGTTGGATTCGAGGGTGCGCAGCACCTCGCCGGTGCTGGGGTCGACCTGAATAATCTTGCGCCCATGGTGCTGCCCCACCCAGAGGGTGCCTTCGGCCCAGGCCAGTCCCGAGTCATCCTCACCGTTGGGCGAGGGTATCGTCGCGAGCACGTCCCCCGTTTCCGGGTCGATGCGCTGGATGCGTTTGCCGGCGATCTGGAACAGGTGCTGGCCATCGAAGGCCGTGCCGGCGGTTGCGGCGGCATCCACCGCACGCCCTGTGTGGCCGCTGCCCGGATCGAGGGTGGTCAGCGTCTCGCCGGTCGCCAGCCAGATGGAGCGGCCATCGAATGACACGCCATGCACGCAGTCGATGCCGGGAAAGGGGCCGTACTCGCGGATCACTTCGGCTGAATGTCGTTGCATTGTCTTCTCCTGGGTTGTCGGTTACCTGGCTAAGGCTAGCCGCTCGGCAGTGGACCGGGGAGTAACAAGGTTGTCGTGAATCCGGGGATGGTGCCTGCCATCCAGCGTCGTGCCCGTCCGCGGCCATACGCCTGTACCTTGCCGGTCGTCGCCAGCGCATCGAGCGAGCGCTGAGCGGTGCGTTGGCTGACTCCCAGAGCGAATGCCAGGGCCGAACTCGACCAGGCCTCGCCGTCGGCGAGCAGTGCCAGCACATCGGCATGCGGGGTATCGTCGGGAGGCGCCAGCACGACGACCTCGTGAGCGTCATCGGGTACCAGCGAGAAGCCGCGGCGCGTCGCGTTCACCGAGGCCAGCGAGCGTAGCACCGTGCGCAGCCGACCGATCTCGACCCGCAATCGCGCGCGATGCGTTTCATCGACGTAGCGCGTGCGGAAGGCGCGCTTGATGAGGGTTTCCCGCGGTACGTCGACGGGCCACGCCTCGCCCAGGATACGCACGAGCGCGAACAGCACCGGCCGCCGGGTCAGCGATACCAGGGTGTCGGTGTGGCGCACGACATGACGACACGCATCCACCACGAAGGCCTGTGATGCCAGGAGGGCCTCGACATCCGCAAGCAGGAGCGGGCGCTCGTTGCCACGCGTCATCTGGCGCGCCGCGGGGGTGTGCAGCACCCGGGTAGCGGCTTCGATCTCCGCCAGCAGGGCCGGAATGCCGGCGGCACGCGCGGCCTGCTCGGCCCTGGCGAGTGCGGCATGGACCCGGCCGGTCTTGAGGCGTCGTGTCGCGACCCCCGCCAGCACGAGCTCGTGGGCGGCCCGCAAGGCAGGTGGCAGGGCAGCGGGATCGATGGCGGCGAGCATCTGGTCGGCAGCGTCGAGGCGACCGCGCAGCAGCAGGTGGCGGGCCTCGAGGTGGCGGGCATGCGAGGCATTCACGAGATCGCCGTGTGCCTCGAGGGTGGTACGGGCGTCGCCGAGGGCGGGCGCGGACCAGCCGAGATCACGCGAGACGAGCGCGATCTCGGCCTCGGCGACGACGCATCGCGCTCGGGCCACCACCGCCCGCGAGCCGAAGGCGCGTGTGGCATCACGCAGGCGCTCCCGGGCCAGCGCGAGATCGCCGAGCTGCGCCAGGGCAATGCCTCTCAGGGCGAGGGCCGACGCGTCCTCGCGCAAGGCGATTCGGTTCAGTGCGTCGAGCGGGTCGCCCTTCGCGAGCGCGCGTCCCGCAGCCGCGATCAGGGCATCCATCGCAGTGTCGTCATCATGGCCATTCCCGATCCTGCCACTATACCCCATGGCGCGGAACTCGCGAGCATCCACGCGCCCGAAGGGGGCATGCCACGAGGGTGGGGCATGGAGAACGCGCGAGGAAGTGGCTGGCGGAGCGGATCGAGCAGCCCGGCGTCAGACGATGTGGCTCGGGTCCTTCTCGGTTTCGGGGGCGGCTTCCTCGGCGTCTTCTTCCTGCCAGGCACCGCTGATCATGCGGTACACCACGGCGCCCAGCAAGGCGCCGGTCATGGGTGCGATCCAGAACAGCCACAGCTGATCCATGGCCCAGTCACCGACAAACATCGCCGCGCTGGTGCTGCGTGCTGGATTGATCGAGCCATTGGTGATCGGCACGCTGATCAGGTAGATCATCGTCAGGCACAGGCCGGCGGCGAAGGGTGCGACCCTTGCGGGGGCACGCTTGTCGGTGGCGCCGAGCATGACGAAGACGTAGATCATGGTCATGAGCGTTTCGGTCAGCAGGGCGGAGATGACATCGTAGCCACCCGGGGAATGCTCGCCATAACCATTGGCACCGAAACCCTGCGAGAAATCGAAGCCGGGCTTGCCTGAGGCGATGAGGTACAGCATGCCCGCGGCAATCAGGGCCCCCATGAGCTGTGAAGCGATGTAGTAGGGCAGTTCATTGCCGGGGAAGCGGCCACCCGCCCATAGGCCGATGGAAACGGCGGGATTGAGGTGGCAGCCGGAGATATGGCTGATGGCCAATGCCATGGTCAGCATGGTCAGGCCAAAGGCCAGGGCAATACCCAGGAGCCCTATGCCCAGCGACGGAAAACTCGCGCTGAGCACTATGCTGCCGCAACCGAACAAGACCAGACAGAGAGTGCCGATGAACTCGGCGATATATCTTTCCATGTCCATGTCCCTCCAAGACATTGCGTCGATCAAAGCTCTCTCGACGTGGAAGAGTCTTGGGTCGCTGGGACGAACGACCATTTTCAGTCTGAGTCGGCAGCACAGATTATGACAAAGCAACAAATGTAAAATAATGTATAATTATTATCTAATATATAGACGGTGGAACTGCCCGGATAGGCACCGTCGCCTTGGCCGTGGCGGGTCCCTCCCGAGCGGTGCGGGTCTTACAGCTTGACCTTGCCGCGCAGCGCCTTGGTTCTGCCCTTGTTGACCTTCTTGTCGACCCGGCGGCGCTGCGAGCCCTTGGTCGGTTTGGTCGGCTTGCGGGTCTTGCGCTGCTTGACGGCGTCCTGGATCAGCTGACGCAGCCGCTCCAGGGCATCCTGTCTGTTGAGCTCCAGAGTGCGATGATTCTGCGCCTTGATGACGACCACGCCGTCCTTGCTGATGCGCTGATCGTGCAGCGTCATCAAGCGCTCCTTGTAGAAGGCGGGGAGCGTCGAATGAGGGATGTCGAACCGCAGATGAACCGCCGACGCCACCTTGTTGACCTTCTGGCCGCCCGCGCCCTGGGCGCGAATCTGGGAGATCTCGAGCTCCTGTTCGGTCAGCTCGACCGTATTGGAAATGCGTAGCATAGGGTCCTTGAAAGCGCGCTCATGTTGGCGATGACTGTCGAAGGGGCTCGAGCAGATGGCCGAGACCATTATGATCGATTTCATGCATGAGATGCAGCAGCCGGCCGATCTCCCCGGAGGGGAAGCCTTCCCGGGCAAACCAGTTGAGGTAGGGGCCGGGCAGGTCGGCGATGAGTGTGCCCTCATACTTGCCGAACGGCATCTTCAGGGTCAGCAGTCGTTCCAGGTCCTCGGGGTTCACGGTTGGGCTCCTTGCATGATGATCCTGACATCTTGCGAGAAGACGGCGGTCGAGTCACGTCGCGTCATGATCCGCTCGACCTTGAATAGTGGCCCGGTGGCCCGCACTGACGGAAGAGCATTCCCATCCAAGGAGGCAGCATGACGACATTGGTAATCGGTGCCAACGGGCAGATCGGCCGCCAGTTCTGCGAGCTGGCCAGGGCGGCCGGCGAGCCGATCAAGGCCATGGTGCGTAGTGAGGATCAGCAGGCCTGGTTCGACGAGCACGGCATCGACAGCGTGATCGGCGATCTGGAGGGCGACTTCCGCCATGCCTTCGCGGGCTGCGATCAGGTGGTCTTCACCGCCGGCTCCGGTCCGCATACCGGCCCCGACAAGACGCTGTTGATCGATCTGTACGGCGCGATCCGGTCGGCCGACCTAGCCAGCGAGCTGGGCATGTCGCGTTATCTGATGGTCAGCGCCATGCGTGCCGAAGACCCCTTGACCGCGCCGGAGAAACTGCGCCCCTACATGGCCGCCAAGTTCGCCGCCGATGCCCACCTGCGCCACGTCAGCGTGCCGCACGTCATCCTCAAACCGGGCCGTCTGACGGACGAGGCCGCGACCGGCAAGCTGGCCACTTCGCTCGAAGAGGCCAATGGCGAGAATCGCATTTCCCGCGCCAATGTGGCTCATGCCCTGCTGCACGCGGTGCAGGCCCGCTCGCTGGTCGATCGCGACCTGGTTCTGCTCGATGGGCAGCGCGACATCGGCGACGCCCTGTCGTGACGGAGTCTCGTATGCCATCGCCGGAAGCGCGTGACCTGGCCGACCGGGTGCGCCAGGTGCTGGAAAACGCCCCCGAAGCGGCATTGCCGTTGACCTATCGGCGCCTGGCCGAGGTGCTGGCGCTGACGCCGCCGCGTACCATCCAGCGCGTCACCACGGCGCTGGAGATACTGATGCGCGACGATGTCCAGCAGGGACGGCCCATGATCGCCGCGCTGGTGATCAGCCAGCGCGGTGAAGGGCTGCCGGCCGCCGGCTTCTTCGAACTGGCCGCCGAGCTGGGGCGCCTGCCCGCCGACCCGGCGCTCCAGGCCGAAGCCTATCGCGCCGAATACCAGCGAGCCCTGGCGGCTCGCGCCTGAATGCCCGCCTTAGAGGGTGTTTACAAAAGTCACGAGCGACGGCCAGACCAGGCGAAATCAGCCGAAAAAGCGGAGTTTACGAGTTGGTAAATGAGCATTTTGAGGCTGATTTCAACGCCGCATGGGCGAGCGCAGTAGTTTGTAAACACCCTCTCAGCCGGCGCCGACGATCAGCCCCAATATACTGACCACAATCAGCACCCCGCCGAGCACCCGGAAGAAGAATTCGCCGCCCGCGTCGAGCATGAAGCGGTGGGCGCGCTCGCCGAGCAGGTGGCCGAGCAGGGCACAGGGCAGCAGCCACAGCTGATGGACCAGCTGCAGGTCCACGCCGGCGATGAGAAAGGAGACCATCTTGATCGCCACCAGGATGAACCACAGCACGAACAGCGTGTCGCGCAGCTGGTGTTTCGCCACGTGGCTGGCGAACACCGCGACGATCAGCGGCGCCCCGATCAAGGAAGTACCGCTGACATAGCCTCCCAATCCCAGCAAGGTGCAGTCGACGACCTTGCCGCGGCTGCGAAACGGCTTGTTGAGCAGATAGCTGGTGCCGTAGATGAGCACGATGGCGAAGATGATGATCGACATGATGTTGCCCGGCAGCGTCAGGAGCCCCACCACGCCGATCAGCTTGGGCACGATCATGACCTTCAGCGCCCGCCACAGATAGCGCCAGTCGATGTTGCCATCAGCGCGCTGTGCATCGTTCTCGGCCGCACGCGCCTGACGATGGCCGCGCCAGGCGATCCAGCTGGAGAAGATCAGCAACTGAATGGCGATGATCGGCAGGAAGACCACCGGCTCATCGAGGATCAGCAACAGGAAGGGCAGCGACAGCACCGCACCGCCGAAGCCAAGGCTGGTGCGGACGAAGCCGCTCCAGGTGAAGATCAGGCCGATCAGGGCATACTGATACCACAAGAGGTCGGCCATGGCTCAGACCACCTCCCTGGCCTGGCAGACGTCTACCCATTCGGCATCGACCAGCTCGGCCAGACGCTCCGGAGCCAGGCGCACCGCGCTGTTGAACGCCCCGGCGGCCGGCAGCACCTCGTCATGGGCCTTGAGCGAGGCATCGCAATACACGGGCACGGGCGTGGCCAGGCCGAACGGGCAGACGCCGCCCACGGGATGTCCGGTCAGGGCCAGCACGGTCTCGGCATCGAGCATCCTGGCCTTGCCCTGAAAGGTGTCACGCATCTTGCGGTTATCGAAGCGTGCATCGCCACCGGCCACGATCAGTACCTGCCGCTCGCCGATGCGAAAGGCCAGGGTCTTGGCGATCTGCCCCGGGGCCACGCCATGTGCCTCGGCCGCCTCGGCCACGGTGGCCGTGCTGGTCTCGAGTTCCAGGATCTCGATGTCGGGGGCGTGCTCGGCGAGAAAAAGACGTACGGTGTCGAGGCTCATGAGCGGCTCCTTGAATCATCCCTGCCCGCGTGAGTGGTTAACAGGCTCATGATGATAGCGAATCCGGCCATGACGTGCAGGTATCAGTCCGCGGCAGGGATCCGTCCCTGAATCGACTCGAGAAAGGCCTGAATGCGGGCGGCATTGGTGCCGAGGTCGCTGCGGCCGAGGCGTGACGCGGAGCGCATGTCGACGCGAACCCCCTCCGGGGTCTCGCTCAGCCGCACCACGATGTCATCCTCGAAGCCGAACCAGCGGGTGGTGGCGGTGGCCTCCAGGCGGGTTGCCGTGGCTTCGGCGATCTCCCAGCCCTGCTCCCTGGCGGCGGCTTCCACGGCGCTCATGACCTGGCTGACGGAAGCATCGAGCAGCAGCGGCGCCAGCTCCGGGTAGGCGGCGCGTTGCTGGTCGGCGGTGGCGTCACCCGGATACGCCAGCGCATTGGGTGCTTCGCGCCGCGCCTCGGCCAGGGCCTGGAAAGCCGGCGGCTCGGTCATGTCGGTGGTGATGTCGTGAATCGGTGGCACGCTGCGGGCCAGTTGCATCTTGTGGGCGGGCAGGGCGACAGCCGCGGCCACTGTCAGGATGACCAGCATGCCCGCCAGTGCCGGCCGCCAGCGACGACACAGCCCGGCCACCATGAAGGTCAGCAGCCCCAGCACTCCCGCGCCCACGGCCAGATGAGCGCCCTTGCGCAGCAGGTTGAACGAGTCGGCGAGCGACAGCCATTCCAGGCGGTAGGCCGGCCCCGCCATGGCCATCATGATCAGCGCCACCACCAGCAGCAACACACCCAGCCAGGCAAACATCACCGGCCAGCGGCCACCCCGCGGGCGAGGCTTGAAACTCAGGGACGACATATCCGCTTCTCCTGCTCGACATCACAAGCCCCAGCATAGGCCCCCGACCCCCGGTTTGCCGACCCGCTCGCGGGAAATCGCGACCTGGCCCGCTGGCATGGGGCTTGTCCGCGCCAAGAGTCTACTGCCTGTGCGCCGCTGGCGCAGCGACATGGCTCAGGGTGAGTGGGCCTGGAAAACCTTGAGTCGATAGCCAACGCCGGCTTCGGTCTGCAGCAGCGTTGGTGATTGCGGGTCATCGCCCAGTTTCTGGCGTAGCTTGCTGATCACGATACGCAGGTAGTGGCTATCGCGGGCATGCCCGGGGCCCCAGACGCCACGCAGCAGCTGTGTCTGTGTCACCACGTGGCCGGCCTGCCTGGTCAGTGTCTCGAGCACCGCAAATTCCTTTGGCGTCAGGTGTACAGCCGCACCATTCAGGGTGACCCAGTGGGCGGCCAGGTCGATGGTCAATCCAGCATGAGGGGCGTGGTAGACGGAGGTTGTCACATCCATTGGCCGCTGCTGCCGCAACAGCGAGCGCACGCGAGCCAGCAGCTCCTGGATACCGAACGGTTTGGTGACATAGTCATTGGCGCCCTGGTCAAGGGCACGCACCTTCTCGGCTTCCTGGCCACGCACCGAGACAATGATGACAGGGACCTTACTCCAAGTGCGCAATTCCTGAAGTACTTGCTGACCATCCATGTCGGGCAGCCCCAGATCGAGGAGGACAATCTCCGGTAATGTTTCACGCGCTCTGAAGAGGCCGCTTGAACCGGTGTCGGCCTCGACCACCTTGAACCCCTGGGACACGAGACTGATGCGCAGGAAGCGTCGGATCTGAGGCTCATCGTCGATCACCAGCACCGTGTCGCGTTCAGTCGGCATGCTGAGACTCCCGGCATTGCGGATGCTGCATATCGGGCAATGGCAAGTAGAGCGTAATCATTGTTCCAACCCCATGCGGCCCCAGGCGCGCATTCACGCTTCCGCCATGGGCAGCGACCATGCCTTTGCAGATGGCCAGTCCCAACCCGCTGCCATATCGGCTGCGGTCGCCATCACTGCCGGTCTGAAACATGTCGAACACCACTTCACGCCTGTCAGGAGGAATCCCGGGCCCCTGGTCCACGACACGTATTTCGAGCTGTTGACAGTCGGCATCGAGCCGTCCCTGAATCCACACTAGGCCGCCCGGAGGAGAAAAGCGCGCGGCATTGTCGAGGACATTCAGCAAGGCTTGCTCGATCAAGGCAGGATGGACATGCAGTAGTGGCAGGTTCATTGCCCAGTCACGCTGTAGTTCGATGCTGTCACGCTCAGGTCCAAGACGCTGCACGGCGGCCGAGACCAGGTCATCCAGCGAGACCCAGTCACGCTCGATCCTGAGCGTGCCGTGTCCTAGCCGGGTCATGTCCAGAAGGTTCTGAATGTAGCGGTCAAGACGCTCGCTCTCGCTGAGAACGCCGGCCAGCAGTTCCTTTTTGTCTTGCGTACTCAGTTGCGACTCAAGGTCGCGCAATGAACTCGCCGAGCCGATGATGGATGCCAAAGGAGTGCGCAGATCATGGGAGACGGACGATAGAAGCGCTGAGCGCAAGCGTTCATTCTCCTCGGAGATTTTCGTGCTCTCCAGTTCGCTGACCAGGCGGGTGCGTTCCAGCGCCATGGCCATCTGGCTGGTAAAGGATTCCAGCAGGGCTTCATGTTCGGGGTCGAGCGGGGTGTGGCGTTCGCCCAGCTTTATAGCGACCAGGCCGATACTACGGCCTCGCGATATTAGTGGCAGCATACGCCAGTTCGGGGCGATCTCGTCGACCTGGCCGGTGCCCACTCCGCTGGGGCGTTGATGTTGCCAGCTCCAGCTGGCGTCGCTCAGGGCAGAGGCGTCGAGCACGGTACCCTGAGGAATGGCCTGTTGAATGCGGGGCTGGCTGGCGTCCGGCTCAACCTCCAGAAAGGCGACCGGAGTATGCAGCCATCGCTCAATAGTGGAGAGGCTGATGGTGCAGACCTGGTCCCGGTCGGTGGCTGCGGCAAGAGAGCGTGAGTAGGCCAGTAAACGTTGTGACTGTTCCCGACTATGGCGAAGGGCATACAGGCGTCGCCGTCCGGTGCCGGCCAACTGACCTACGACCGCCGCCACCAGCAGAAAGAAGCTGACCGTCAGCAACTGCTCAGTTTCGAGAATCACCAGTGTGAAGCGTGGCTGAGTAAAGAAGAAATTGAAGAACAGAAAGCCCAGCAGAACACTCAGCATGGCCGCCCTGGTCCCGGCCAGAGCGGCACTCGCCAGTACGGCGGCGAGAAATACCAGTGACAGGTTGGCCAGCTCCAGCCAGGTCTGCAGCAGGCCGGCTGCCGCCAGTGCCAGCAGAGAACTCGATCCTGCGATCAATAGCTCACGCAGCTGTGGCCGTGCCCAGGTGCGATGTGGTGTGAACCGAGGGCGCTTGCGTGTCTCGGCGATCATGACCAGATCGAAGGAGCCGCCCCCGCGGAGCAGTCGCTCGTTCAGCGAGCGGCGCCAGAAGCGCCACCCGTAAGGGCGCGGGTGGCCTACCAGCAGGGTCGCGACACGTTTTTCCTCAGCAAAGTGCAGCAATTCCGCCTGGCGGTTCTGCCCCTGGATCCAGTGCATATCGCCCCCCAGGAGCGCGACTCGTGACGCTCCCTGCTCAAGGGCGAGGCGACGGTCGGCATCGTTGTCACCCTTGTCCACATGAACGGCTCCCCAGGGCAGTTGATCGCGCTCGGCCAAACGGTGTGCCGAGCGAATCAAGGCGGCATCCTCGCTGCCGCCACTCAGGGCCGCGAGTATTTGCGGGCCGTACATTGAAGTGTGGGAAAGTCGCGTCATGGCAGGGTCCTGTCAATCCAGTACAGTTTCACGTACCGGCTATTGTCGCCAGAACATCGGGGTCAACAGAACCAGGACCGTGAGGATCTCCAGGCGTCCCATGAGCATGCCGACACAGAGCAACCACTTGGCAGCATCCGGCAGGGGCGCAAAATTGCCGGCTGGACCGATGGTCTCGCCCAGCCCCGGGCCGACGTTGGCAACCGCCGTGGCCGCACCGGACAGCGATGTGGTGAAGTCCAGGCCCATAAGGCTCAGCCCCAGCGCCAGCCCGGCTATTGTCAGGAAAAAGAAAAACGAAAAGGCGACAACCCCACGGGTGATATCGTCTGTCAGCGCCTGTTGATTGTAGCGTGAGACGAAGACACCACTGGCATGAATCAGGTAACGCAACTGATCGCGCAGCAACAGCATGGCTACCTGGAAGCGAAAAATCTTCATGCCGCCGCTGGTTGAGCCGCTGCAGCCACCCACGAAGGTGAGATAGAAAAACGCGACGAAGGCCGTCGCGCCCCAGGCACTGTAATCGTCCGAGGCATAGCCCGTGGTGGTGACCACGGAAATGACATTGAAGGTCACATGAGTCAGTGAAGCAAATGCCGGGGTGCCCTGACTGATACGCCAGGCCGTGAGTGTCAGAATGACGACCAGCAGCAGAAGTACCAGCCCCTGTACCTGCTGGTCACGCACCAATGCCATGCGCGAGCCGCGCAGGAAGCGGATATAGAGCACGAAAGGCAAACCGCCGCACAGCATGAAAAAGCTTGCCATCCAGAGGATATGGGGCTGCTCGGCATAAGCGCCGAAGGAGGCATCGGAATTGGCGAAGCCTCCGGTGGCCATGGACGTCATGGCATGCACGATGGCGTCGAGTGGGGGCATGCCACCCAGATAGTAGGCCGCGGCGGCCAGCGAGGTAAAACTACAGTAGATCCCCAAGGTTGCCTTGGCAATGCCGCCTGTACGCGGCATCACCTTGTCGGACCAGTCAGAGGATTCGGTATGAAACAGGCGCATGCCACCGACCTTGAGAAATGGCAGGATGGCGATACCCATGACGATGATGCCGATACCGCCGAGCCATTGCATGATGCCCCGCCACAGCTTGAGACCATCCGACAGTGACTCGATATCGACCAGTATCGTTGACCCGGTGGTGGTGATCGCCGATACGGATTCGAACACGGCATTGGTCAATGACAACTGCGGCGCTCCCAGAGCCAGCGGCAAACTGGCGAAGCTACTGATGGAGACCCAGGAAGTCGTTGTCAGGACGAACATCTGCCACGGCTTGAGACTGAGTGGAATCCGCCAGGTTAATAGCCAGGACAGGCACGTGGCCGCCAGCACGATGCCCACCGAGAGGGCGAAGGCCCCTGCATCAGGGTCTTCCTCGATGATCAGTACCAGCAGCGGCACCGTCATGAAGATGGCCAGCACCAGCCATAATACGGCGAGCACCTTGAGAATGGGTGCCCACCGGCGCAACGTCTCCGTGACCCTTGGGGCGTAAGGCATGGAAGGCCCCCTTTTCATCCGCCTCACTGACTGAGATGGGTATGAAATCATGGGTCGCTGTAAAAAGTCCGTAAATTTACCCGGACTAATGGCAATCAGGCATGGCTCTCCTGGCGCTGTGGCCATGGCGAGGTTCTGGCGTGGCATGCACCGAGCTTACCTATAGGTCGCCCGGTCGGCCCGGGTGTCGTTCAGGCGCTGCTCCTCGAGTGTGATGCCCAGCCCCGGCGCGTCGGAGAGGGTCAGCCAGCCGGCCCCGTCGGTCATAAGCGGTGTGGCGAGCGGGAAGTCGCGTGCCTCGGGCGTCCACTCCGGCGGATCGAAGGGGAACTCGAGGTAGGGGCAACCTTCGGGACCCACGCTGCCGGCGGTCAGGTGCAGGTTGGCGATCACGCCGATGCCGTTGCCCCAGGTATGCGGGGTGAACCATTTGCCCTGTTCGGTGACGTCCTGCGCCAGCCGTGACAGCCCCAGCATGCCGATTGAGCAGACGGCATCGGGCTGGTAGACGTCCAGGCAGTCGCGGCGCAGCATTTCGTGGAACTCGTAGGGCTCGCGGGTCATTTCGCCGCCGGCGATCTTCAGCTGATCGCCGGTGTGCGCGTTGAGCGCCGCCATGCCGGGATAGTCGCCCCGGTAGAGCGGTTCCTCCATCCACAGCACCCGGTGACGGATCAGTTCCTCGGCTACCTCGGTGGCCTTGGCCAGGTCCCAGGGCGCCTGCACGTCCCAGGGCATGCGCCAGCCCTGATTGCAGTCGACCATCAGGGTGAAGGACTCGCCGAGCGTCCGGCGTACCGCCGCCAGGGCCGCCAGGTCGTCTTCGATGCGAGGACGCCCGAAGCGTAGCTTCATGGCCGGAAAGCCGGCGTCGCGCACCTGCTCGGCGAGGGCGACCAGTTGCTCGAGGGGGCGGTGGGTGCCGCTGGAGGCATAGGCGCGCAGGCGATTCGAGGTGCCGCCGAGCATGCGCCAGACCGGCTCGCCGCGGATCTTGCCGGCGAGGTCCCAGAGCGCGACCTCCAGCGGCCAGCAGCGGCCGGCGTGAAAGCCGATGTTGTCGATCACCCCACTGTGGCGTTCCAGGTCCAGCGGATCGCGGCCGATGAACAGCGCACGAAAGTCCTCGAAGCCGTACATGACATCGCCGGAGCCGATGCCTTCGCGCCCCTCGCTGTCGGTCACCCGCACCAGGGTCGCCGGAAACAATCGACGCGGCTGGCTATCCCAGGCCGCCGGGAAGGGCGGCTCGAGCGGTTGCTGGTGGTGGCTGATGTCGATGCGTTCGATGACACTCATGCCGTCTCCTCCCGGACGGTGTCGAGGGCGGCTCGGCGGCGCTCGAACAGCGCCACCGTGGCTTCGGCGAGACTGCGCCAGTCGTCGCGGTCCGGCTGTCGGGCGGCGTTGTTGGCCATGGGAGCGTTCTCCTCGGCCTGCATGGTCGTAGCGAGGGCCTCGGCATCCATCTCGAGATCGGTGAAGGGCGCCAGCGCCGCGTCGAAGCGGGCGGCATCGACCAGGGCGCTGAAGCGGTCAGGCAGGTCACCGGCCGAGTCGTCACCCGCCAGGGCCGCGGCCGCCGGGGCGAAAACGGCCTCGCGTCCCGCTATCGTCCAGGCCAGGGTGGCCTCCACGCCGAGCGTCACGGCGATGCCATGCGGCAGGTGATAGAGCGAGCCGAGCGCATGGCCGATGTTGTGCCCCAGGCCCGTGCCGCCGTTGTCGATGGCCTGGCCGGCGAGGCAGGCGGCAACCTGCATCTGTTGGCGCGCCTCCAGGTCGTCGGGGGTGGTCACCGCACGCGGCAGGGCCTGCTCGATCAGGCGCATCGCCTGCAGCGCGCTGGCCTCGATGATGACGTGGCGGCCCTGGCCACTGGTCGCCTCGAGGGCGTGCACGAAGGCGTCCAGGCCGGTGGCGGCGGTCAGCGGCGCCGGCAGGGTGCGCGTCAGTTCGGGGTCGAGCAGCACCGCATCGGGCAGCAGCTCGTCGCCCCAGGCCCACTGCTTGCGGCCCTGGTCGTCGGCGACGATCGAGGTGCGAGTGACCTCCGAGCCGGTACCCGAAGTGGTGGGGATCATCACCGCCGGTAGGCGGCCCCACCAGGGCCGGCGGGCGAGCAGGTAATCGGCCATGGTGCCGGGGCTCGTCGCCAGGGCGGCGACCAGCTTGGCGATGTCCAGCGCCGTGCCGCCGCCCAGCCCGATCACCAGCGGGGAAGCGAGCTTGCGGGCGGCCTCGGTGCCGGCGTCGACCGTGGCCAGGGTCGGCTCGCCGGCGGGCGCGATGTAGCGCCTTACCGGCAGCGTATCGTCCAGCAGCGAGACCAGCCGATCGACCAGGTCGGTGGCGTCGATGCCGGCATCGGTGACGATCAGGGCGCTGCTGGCGCCATGGGCCTGGCACAGTTCGGGCAGCCGCGACAGCACGCCGGCGCCGGCCATCAAGGGCACCTGTCGGCCGGTGGTGAAGTTCATCGACATGTCAGTCATCCAGCTCGATCCAGGTGGTCTTGAGTTCGGTGTATTTGTCAAAGGCGTGCAGCGACTTGTCGCGGCCCTGGCCGGATTGCTTGAAGCCGCCGAAGGGGGCGTTGATGGAGGTGTGGTCGTAGCAGTTGACCCAGACGGTGCCGGCGCGCAGCGCGCGGGCAGCGCGATGACCGTCGTTGAGGCGGTTGGTCCAGATCGCCGCACCGAGGCCGTAGTCGGTGTCGTTGGCGACTTCGAGTGCCTCGTCGAGACCATCGACCGGGATCACCACCAGCACGGGCCCGAAGATTTCCTCGCGGGCGATGCGCATGTCATTGGTGACGTCGTCGAAGATCGCCGGAGTGATGAAGTCGCCGCCGCTGTCCCGGCGCACGCGCTCGCCGCCGAACAGCAGTCGGGCGCCCTCGTCGCGGCCCTGCTGGAGATAGTCCATGACCTTGTCGGCGTGTTCGGGCTCGATCATCGCGCCCATCTGGCTTTCGGGGTCGAGGGGATCGCCGGGCTGGAGCTTGTCGGCCCACTGTCGCACCCGGGCCAGCAGGTCGTCCTTGATGCTGCGATCGACGATCAGCCGGGTACCGGCGTGGCAGGTTTCGCCCTGGTTGTACCAGACGCCGTAGGCGACATACATGGCGATGCGGTCGAGGTCGTCGACGTCGCGGGTGACGATGTGCGGGCTCTTGCCGCCGCACTCCAGGCCGATGCGCTTCATGTTGGAGTGTGCGGAATACTCCAGGAACTTCTTGCCGATCTCGGTGGAGCCGGTGAAGCCGATGGCGTCGATGTCGGGATGAAGCCCCAGCGCCTGGCCTGCCTCGTGGCCCAGGCCGGTGATCACCTGCAGGGCGCCGGCGGGGATGCCGGCGTGCCGCGCCAGTTCGGCGACGCGCAGGGTGGCCAGCGTCGACTGCTCGGCGGGCTTGAGGATCACCGAATTGCCGGCCCCCAGGGCCGGGCCGAGCTTCCAGCCGGCGATGATCAGCGGATAATTCCAGGGCACCACTGCGGCGACCACGCCGACCGGTTCGCGATCGATCAGGCACACGCTGGAGGCGCCATTGGGCGCGGTCTCGCCGTACAGCTTGTCGAGTGCCTCGGCATACCAGCGCAGCCCGCCTACTAGCCCGGGCACATCCACACTGGTGGTCTGGCCGATCGGCTTGCCGGTCTCCAGGGTCTCGAGCAGGGCGATCTCGTCGGCGTGGGTGGTGATGGCATCGGCCCAGGCGAGCATGCACGCCTTGCGCTCGGTGGGCGGCAGGTCGCGCCATTCAGCGTCTTCGAAGGTGCGGCGCGCGACCGTCACGGCCCGCTCGACATCGGCGGCGTCGCAGGCCGCTACCTCGACCAGAGGCTCGCCGTTGGCCGGGTTGCGGGCGGTGAAGGTGCGGCCGGAGGCGGCATTCTGCCATTCGCCGTCGAGATAGGCGTGGCGAGGCAGCGGCAGCCGCGTGACCAGCTTCTGCCAGCCCGCCAGGTCGCGTGTGCGGGGCGTCAATATCACGGTGTCGTCGGCCATGGTGCTCGATTCCAGAACTGAGGGTTGAAGCGTGCGCCGCTCAGTCTGGGCAGCAGCGTATAGGGCGACAAACGAGGATTTGGTACCCTTGGCATGAGAAAAACGCATGGCATGCCGTTTCACCCTGCGTGGTGGGGTGTCATATCCCGATCAAAACGCATGAGAACCCTTGCCCATGAGTCGTCATCTGCCACCACTCAATGCCCTCAAGGCCTTCGAGGCCGCGGCGCAGTGCCAGAACTTCACCCAGGCCGCGCAACGACTGCACGTGACGCAGAGCGCGATCAGCCGTCAGGTGAGACATCTGGAAGAGCAGCTCGGTGTGACCCTGTTCGAGCGCCGGCCCGGGCAGTTGCGACTGACCGAGGCGGGGCGACGCCTGCTGCCGGCGCTGAGTACCTCCTTCGACCGCATCGCCCTGACGGTGCGTGACCTGGCCTCGCCGACGGATCTCACCCGCCTGCGCCTCAATGTGCCGCCGACCCTGGCCAGTCGCTGGCTGGTACCGCGTCTGGAAGATCTGCGCCGACGCTATCCGTCCCTGTCGCTGACCCTGACGACACGCGAGGCGGATGACCTGACCGCCGACAGCACTCTGGATGCCGCCATTCGCTTCGGTGACGGCGACTGGTCCGATGTCGAACCGCATTTCCTGATGCAGGAGACCCATATCGCGGTCTGTTCACCGCGCCTGCTGCGTGGCGGTCGACCGTTGGACCTGCGCGAGCAGACGCTGCTGCATGTGATGCGCACTGCCGAGGATCGTTTTCCGACCTGGCAGCACTGGCTGGATGCGGCGGGTATCGAAGGCGTCGATACCGAGGAGGGGCTGGAATTCGACCTGCTGGATCTGTCGATCCGCGCTGCCCTGGAGGGTCTGGGCATCACCATCGCCGACCGTGCCATGGTCGCCCGGGAACTCGCCAAGGGGGCGCTGGTTCAGCCGCTGGCGGCGTCGATGCCGGGCCATCAATCCTATTGGTTCGTCACCCGGCCGGGGCAGGGCGACGCGCCGATGCTGACACTGCTGCGTGATTGGCTGCAGGGCGCCGTGTCCAGCGACGGCCACTGACGCGGGGCGGTCAGGACGTCACGCCAGCGGCCTCCGCCATCACGTCGTGCAACTGGTTCACGAAGGTCTGAAAGGCCGGATGCGTCAGGCTGGGCGAGCGATGGATCTCCAGCTCGGCAGCGGGCAGGGGCGGCAGGCCCTCCTGTTCCCCGAGGACCCGCCAGTTCGCGGGTATCGAGCGCAGCTCGCAGGGCGTTAGCGCCCGGGCGCGGTCGATGATGACGCGCAGGCCACTGGGGCTCTGGCTGGTGGAGTCGACCTGCCAGGCCAGGCCGCGCTCGGTCAGGGCCTGCAGGGCGCGCCGCCGATAGATGCACTGTTCGGGAAACACCGCGAGCGGCAGTGGGCGTTGCAGGTCGAGATGAAAGTCGCGATGCGCGGCCCAGACCACGCTTTCCTCGCCCACCACCTCGCCGCCACTGCCGGCGGCATGACGTACCGCCAGTACCAGGTCCAGTGAGCCGTCATCGAGCTGTTCGAGCAGTTCGGTGGACATGCGGCAGTGGATATGCACCCGCACTTCCGGGTGCGCCGCCGAAAATCGCTCGAGCAGGGCGGGCAGCCAGGTATCGGCGTAGTCCTCGGGAATCCCGAAACGCAGGGTGATCGGCTCGCTCGACACGCTCAGGGCTCCCAGTGCCTCGCGCTGCAGCTGCAACAGGCGTCGCGCATAGACCAGGAAGGTCTGGCCGTCCGCCGTCAACGCCAGGTGTCGGCTGGTGCGATTCAGCAGTCGAGTACCCAGGCGCTCCTCCAGGGTGCTGACCCGCAGGCTGATGGTCGACTGTGTCTTGTGCAGATAGCGCGCGGCTGCCGTGAAGCCGCCGCTGTCGGCCACCGTGACGAAAGCCAGCAGCAGATCGCTGTCGAGGGCCGGCAGGCGCGATCGATCGGAATCGCCGATTGAATCCATCGGAATGACTCGTTTCTCGAATGGCTGTGGGGCGTCCAGCATAAGCCTATCCAAGGGTAACCGACACCCAACACCCAAGGAGGCTACCGATGAGCGCCGCCGACCCTGGCCTGGCCGACGCCGAGGCCCTGGACCTTTCCGACATCGTCGATACCGAGCGTTATCCCCTTCACCGGCCCGATGATCCGCGGCTGCTCGAGACCATCGAGCTGGCGCGCTCGCATCTCGACCATGAGGGCTGCGCCGTACTGCGTGGCTTCCTGCGCGAAGACCGCCTCGAACGCTTGCGCCAGGAGAGCGCGCGCATGGCCGAGACCAGCTTCTACAACACCCGCGAGGTCAACGCCTACTTCACCGCCGACGACCCCGCACTCCCCGAAGATGACCCGCGTCGCCTGTTCATGACGCGTACCAGCGGCTTCGTGACCCGCGACATGATCACTGCCGATACCCTGATGCAGCGGCTCTATGTGTCCAGCGCCATGAAGTCCCTGGTGCAGCGTTGCCTGGGCGAGTCGCGCATCTATGAGTACGCCGATCCCTACGCCGGCCTGGTGCTCAACGTGCTGCCGGACGGCACCCAGCAGCCGTGGCATTACGACACCAACGAATTCATCGTCACCATGATGACCCAGCAGCCGGAGGATGGCGGCATCTTCGAGTACTGCCCCAATATCCGCAACCCTCGGGACGAGAATTATGACGACGTGGGGGCGGTGATTCGCGGGGAAGAGACCGAACGCGTTCAGCGGCTCGACCTGCGCCCGGGTGACCTGCAGCTGTTCAAGGGACGCTTCAGCCTGCACCGCGTCACTCGCGTGGCAGGCAATACGCCTCGCCTGACGGCGATCTTCGCCTATTCGCAGGCGCCCGACGTCGTGGGGCGCCTGGAGCGTACTCGGCAGCTCTACGGCCGGGTCTCGGAGCAGCACATGCTGGCCGAGGAACGTCGCGAAGAGCGCGCCGACGGCCTGATCGACTGACCAGCGGGCCAGCACGGCCCGGCATGACGATATCCCAACGAGGAGAAAGCGATGAAAATGGACCTGGCGTCCCTGGGGATCCTGCCGCCCACACAGGACCCGGCTGACTGCGAACCCACCGCCGACGAGATTCCGCGCATCCTGCTGGACCGGCTAGGGCGCGTTCGTGCCGAGCTGGCCAGGCGCGATATCACCGCCGCGGTGCTGTTCGACCCCGCCCATGTGCGCTATGCCACCGGCTCGCGCAACATGCAGGTCTACAGTTCACGCAACCCGGCGCGTTACGCCTTCGTACCCGCCGAAGGGCCAGTGGTGCTGTTCGAGTTCTCCGGCTGCGAGCACCTCGCCAGCCACCTGCCCACCGTCGACGAGATCCGCCCGGCCAAGGCCATTTCCTACTACTTCAACGAGAAGAACACCGAGGCGGTCACTCGTGCCTGGGCCGACGAAATCAGTGAACTGGCGCGCCACTGTGGTGGCGGCGAGCGCATTGCCCTGGAGAGTGCCACGCCGCAGGCGGCCTTCGAACTGCAGCGTCGCGGCTATCAGGTGCTGGATGCCCAGGAGCCCCTGGAGCAGGCGCGTGCCTACAAGGTGCCCAACGAAATCAAGATGGTGCGCTCCTCGCTGCGGGCCGTGGAAGACGGCGTGCGCAAGCTGGAAAACGCCATTGCCCCCGGTGTCAGCGAAAACGCCGCCTGGGCCAAGCTGCACGAGCATATCATTGCCACTGATGCCGACTTCGTCGAGACACGCCTGATGAACGCCGGGCCGCGCACCAATCCCTGGTTCCAGGAAAGCTCCGAGCGCCCCATGGGCGACGGTGAACTGGTTGCCCTGGACACCGATGTGGTGGGGCGATACGGCTACTATGCCGATTTCTCGCGCACTTTCCTGTGTGGTGATGGCGAGGCCAGCCCGGCACAGCGCGATCTCTACAAGCTGGCCCATGAGCAGATCCGCACCAACATGGAAAACCTCAAGCCCGGCGTCAGCTTCAAGGAATATGCCGAACGTGCCTGGCAAATACCTCCCGCCTACCGGGCACGACGCTATTTCGCCCTGGCGCACGGTGTAGGCATGAACGGCGAATACCCCTACATCGTTCACCGCGAGGACATCGACGACAAGGGCTACGACGGCATCATCGCGCCGGGCATGACACTCTGCGTGGAAAGTTTCATCGGCCACGAGGACGGTGGCGAAGGCGTCAAGCTCGAGGAACAGCTCTACGTGCGCGACGACGGTCGCGTCGAACTGCTCTCGGATTACCCTTTCGACCCACGACTGATCGGCTAGCTCGACCCAGGGTCAGTCGCCAGGTCGGCGGCATTCCCTTTTCTCATGGCAGGCATTCTCAATCCAAGGGCGGGGAATAGCGTCGACCTTGTTACTATCAGGTTCCTGAAAATAGCCAAGCATCGACAAAAAAACGCGATAACGGAGAGAAAATTCAAATGAAGTTTCATATGAAGACCGTCTCATCCGCACTACTGGCCTGTGCCCTTATTCCGGCGAGCCAAGGCCTCATGGCCCAGGACAAGGAACTGGTCATCGGCACCAACAACTGGGCCGAAAATATTGCCGTCGCCAACATGTGGAAGATCCTGCTGGAAGACGAGCATGGCTACGACATCGAACTGTCCAATGTCAGCAAGAATGCGCTGTACACGGCCATGTCCCAGGGCGACATCGATCTCTCCATGGAGATCTGGCTGCCGATTACCGACAAGCCTTTTCTCGAACCCTACGAAGATCAACTCCAGGTCCATGAAGCCTGGTATGAAGGTACCGGACTGGGTCTGGTCGTGCCCAGCTATGTCGACATCGATACCATCCCCGAGCTCAAGCAAAACGCCGACCAGTACGAATACCAGGGCAGCCCTTCGATCCTGGGCATCGACAGTGGCTCGGCCATCGCCGGCCTGACGGATGAGGCCATCGAGCAGTACGAACTGCCGCTGTCACAGGTGAACAGCTCCGGTCCTGCCATGATGGCGGCACTCGATGGTGCCTATGCCAGTGAGGAGCCCATTGTCGTGACTCTGTGGAGCCCGCACTGGGCCTTCGCCGAGTACGATCTTAAGTACCTGGAGGATCCCAAGGGCGTATATGGTGCGAATGAAACCATCTACTGGTTCTCGCGTGGCGACTTCGCCGCCGATGATCCCTGGCTGACCGAGGTGCTGAATGCCTGGGAAATGGACGATGACACCCTGGGCGGCCTGATGGCGACCATCGAGGAAGTCGGTGATCCCGAGGAAGGTGCCCAGCAATGGATCGATAACCACCGCGACATCATCGATAAATGGCTGGCCGCCGGCGATAAAGCGAACTGATACCCCATCCCCGCGGGGGCTTTCCAGGCCCCGCTGCTTTTCGACCGGGCCGCGCTTATGCGCGGTCTTTTTGGCATGGTTGATACCATGACTTGCGGATAACCGTTTCGGGAAAAGAACATGGCGTGGCCGGGTTGCTTGTTTTTTTATTCTTCTTGATTTTGCCTGCTACTCTATTTATTAAAGGTCACCGAGCTCAGGAGGGGTTAAGAAAAAAGTCTGACGGAAAGAACAAAAAAATACGTCAATATGAGGGCGTCAGGATGAAAATAATAATGTCTTCTACAAGAGTCTTTACCATCTTTGTGGTGGCTTTGGCGTTGATCTCTCCCACCGTCCAGGGTCAGCAATCCAGCGAAGCCCCCTGCATGACACTGGAGCCCGGCGACCACACCCTGATCATGGATGATCTGCAGCGACACATAGAACCTGCGCTCATGGTCGCCCAGGAAAAGGAGATCGATGTCTCTCAGCGTGATATGAGCCAGCAGGCGTATGTACTCTCGCAATTGGTCGAGTTCGAGGTATTTGGCGAAGCCGCACGTCCCCGGGTGGTACGGGCACAGGAATGTCTCGCCTGGATGGTCGATGCCGATGCCGAACCCGGAGAGGACTGGTCCCGATTGATGCAGCAGGGTAGTGAGGCCCTGGAAAAGGCCGAGGAACCGGCAGCGGTCGTGGACATTCTGGCGCAGCAAAAGGAAGCCCTTGAGCTGGAAGGTGATGTCGAAACAGGCCTGAGTGAGGTTGGCACCATCATGCAGGATGGCCTCGACGAAGGGCTTTATGATCCAGAAGCAGAGATCTTCCAGCGCCTGGAACAGGACGCCAACGACAATACTCAGGTTCCGGCCAGGACGGCGCGGGAACACGCCACGGAACTGGCGGTGGAGGATGCCCAGGGCGCTCTCCATGGCGCCATACGTGGCTGTGTAGCCGGGATGCTCGGTGGCGGGGTGGGCTGTGGGCCCGGCGCCGCGGGCGGTGCGGTTGCCGGAGCGGTCGGCAACTCGACCATGGCGTTGCTCGAGAAGGCCTGGAAGTACCTGGACTTTTGAGGATCCACTATCCAGAGACGCCTGGGGTGATGGCCGGTTTCCTCTGACTGGGCCGAGGGTTAAGCTGTTCGAAAACGCCGGGACATCGTGTTCCGGCGTCAGGGCACGGCACAAGGACCCTCCATGTTTGATCTGATCGGCGATATTCACGGCTATGCGGCCGAGCTCGAGGCCTTGCTCGACAAGCTGGGCTACGAGAAACGGGCCGGCGTCTGGCAACATCCCGAGCGGCGCGTCATCTTCCTCGGTGACTTCGTCGACCGCGGCCCGCAGCAGGTCGAGACCGTGAATATCGCCCGCGCCATGGTCGAGGGTGGCCACGCCCTGGCGGTGCTCGGCAACCATGAATTCAATGCCGTGGCCTGGGCGACGCCGGACCCGCAGCATCCCGGTGAATTTCTGCGCCCGCATACCGCCCGCAATCGCCGCCAGCATCAGGCCTTCCTCGATCAGGTCGGCGAGGGCAGCCAGCAGCATCGCGCCATGATCGAATGGTTCAAGACCCTGCCGGTCTATCTGGAGCTCGACGACTTGCGCGTGGTGCATGCCTGCTGGCATCCCGCGAGTCTCGCGGAGATCGCTCCCCATCTGGATGCCCATGACCGTCTGCTGCCCGAGGCCTGGGAAGCCACCAGCCGCAAGGGCAGTGTCGCCTATGACAGCATCGAAACCCTGGTCAAGGGGCTCGAGATCCCCTTGCCCGAGGGCATGTGCTTCCACGACAAGGACGGAACCCCGCGTTCGAATGTGCGAATTCGCTGGTGGCGCAGCGACTCGCGGGCCTATCGCGATCTGGCCATGGTGCCGGAGTCGCAGCGCGCCGAACTGCCGGAACAGGAGGTCGCGGCCGATACCCTGCCCGAGCAGGATGGTCGCAAGCCGATCTTCATCGGCCACTACTGGCTGACCGGTGACCCGGCGCCGCTCAGCGAGCAGGTCGTCTGCCTGGATTACAGCGTTGCCGGCAGTGGCGGCGGAAAGCTCTGCGCCTACCGCTTCGAGGCTGGTGAGCCGCTTACCGTCGACCGTTTTGTCTGGGTCACGTAATGTCGGGGCATCATCAGGAAACGCGAGGCAATGGCATGCAGATAGTGGATTACCGGCAGTGTGCGGCCAGTGAACTGGAAGCCCTGTGCTATTCGGTCTTCGCCGAATCGGAGAACGCGGCGGAAGGGCGCATGGTCAGCAAGCTGGTGGGTCAGCTGATCAGTGACACACCCGATCACGACATGCAGGGCTGGGTGGCCGTCGATGACGAGAACCCCGCCGGGCTGGTCTTCTTCAGCCGATTGCGGGTCGGCGAGCGGCCGGACATCTTCATGCTCTCGCCGCTGGCGGTCGCGACGGCACACCAGCGCACGGGCCTGGGGCAGTCACTGGTCGCGCATGCGCTCGAACAACTGCGGCAGGAGGGGGTATCGATCGTTACCACCTATGGCGATCCTGCCTATTACCGCCGGCTGGGTTTTCAGCCATTGCCGCAAACCACGCTGGCCGCCCCGCACGACCTCTCGTTTCCGGAAGGCTGGCTGGGGCTGTCGCTCACCGAGGAGAGCGTGCCCGAGGTGCCGGGCGACTGCTTCTGCGTCAAGGCCTTCGACGACCCGCTTTACTGGTGACGCCGGGCATTCGCCGCCACCGGGATGGAAAAACGTAAGCGGGTTAAGTATCTTGGCGATGTCTGCAACATCCGATTGTCCCGACACGAGGCCACATGAACCCCACCATCGAATTGCTGAAGTCCCACCGCTCGGTGCGCAAGTTCCTCGACCAGAAGATTCCCCACGAGACGCTGCTCGAGCTGATTCGTGCCGGCCAGAGCGCGGCCACCTCCAGCCACGTCCAGGCCTACAGCGTCATCCATGTGACGAATCCGGCCAACCGCGAGCAGATCGCGGAGCTGGCGGGCGGTCAGCCCTACATCGCCAGCTGCTCCGACTTTCTGGTCTTCTGCGCCGACATGAAGCGGCCCACCGAGGCCTCCGCGCGCACCGGCGCCGAGGTGACACGCGGCATGACCGAGCAGTTCCTGGTGGCCAGCGTCGATACCGCGCTGATGGCACAGAATGTCGTCGTCGCCGCGGAATCCGAGGGCCTGGGGATCTGCTACATCGGCGGGATCCGCAACAACCCCCAGCCGATCAGCGAGATGCTGCAACTGCCCGACCACGTCTTCCCGGTCTTCGGCCTGTGCCTGGGCTACCCGGACCCGGACAAGCTGCCCGAGGTCAAGCCGCGCCTGCCGGTCGAGGCCGTCCTCAAGGAAGACACCTACACCGAAGACGCGCAGCATGTCGCCACCTTCGACAGCAACATGAAGCTCTATTACCGGGGCCGCAGCAGCACCAACAAGGACACCGACTGGTCGCACAACCTGACGCCGCTGTTCAGCACCAAGGTCCGTCCGCACATGCGTGACTTCCTGCTCAAGCGCGGCTTCGACATGAAATAAGCCGGCCCCCGGGGAGATCACATGGCTCCGCCTGACAGCGCGAGGGCGGAGAACGCCCCCGCCCCGCGACAACTCGCCTTCTACACCCTGGTGGTGGTCGCCTTTCTGGCCGCCTCCAGTGTGCCGACGCCGCTGTATCCGCTCTACCAGGCGAACTGGCAGTTCTCGACGCCGATGCTGACCCTGGCCTTTGCGCTCTACATGTTCACCCTGCTGCTGGCGCTGCTGACCACCGGCAAGCTCTCCGAGTATCTGGGGCGTCGACCGGTCATTCTGCTTGGCCTGGGCATCGAGACGGCTGCCATGCTGTGCTTTCTGGTGGCGCAGGATCTCGGCATCCTGCTGCTGGCTCGCGCCCTGCAGGGCCTGGCCACCGGCATCGCGACCAGTGCCCTGGGCGCCGCCATCATCGACACCGACCACCAGCGCGGTCCCATCCTGGCCAGTGTCGCGCCGCTCGTCGGCATGGGGCTGGGGGCCCTGGGGTCCGGGCTGCTGGTCGATGTGGCGCCCTATCCCATGCGCCTGGGCTTCCTGCTGATGACCGGTATCTTCGTCTGGCAACTGATCGGTCTGCGGGGCACGCGGGAGAGCGTCGCGCCGCGCTCCGGCGCGCTGGTGTCCCTGAAGCCGACGGCGCGTATCCCGGTGCCGGTGCGGCCGACCTTTCTGCGCGTGATTCCCGCCTGCATCGCCTCCTGGTCGCTGGGCGGTTTCAGTCTCTCGCTGGGGCCGGTGCTGGCCAAACAGGTCTCCGGTATCGAGACCGCCCTGATCGGCGGCGCCATGGTCTGCCTGCTGTCGCTGATGGGCGCCGCCGGTGTATGGCGCCTGCGGCGCAAGGAGACGCGGCATATTCTGCTGTTGTCCAGCACCCTGCTGCCGCTGGGAGTGAGCATCGTGCTGCTGGGCGTGATGACCGACAGCATCGTGACCCTGCTGCTCGGCTTCGGCATCGCCGGGCCGGGCTTCGGTGGCGGCTTCATGGGCGCCATGCGCGCCATCATGCCCCTGGCCCCGGACGGCGAACGCGCCTCACTGATGGCCGTGCTGTATGTGGTCAGTTACCTCTCCGCCAGCCTGCCCGCGCTGGTGGCCGGCTTCGCCACCCAGCAGTTCGGCCTGGAACCCACCGTCTATGGCCTCGGCGGCTACGTCATTCTTCTTGCACTGCTGGCGCTGTGGGGAGTATCCCGGCAGCGTGTCGAGTAACCGGGCTTATTCTGGCCTCAGGGTGATTCCTGTCCGACGCTGTGCTCGGCGAAGTGCCTGGCTGGTGAAATAGCCATGAATAATGGCGTGGCTTCGCGCGCTCGCGCCTATACTTATTCATGAACGGGTCGCATGACCCATGACACTTCCAGCTTCGTGCGCTCAGCATCCTGACTGCGCGCAGGCATTCCTGCCCGGAAGCGATTTCTCGTGCCACCCCGCATAGTCGACGGTGATCCTCGCGCGTCAGGATTCCAGCCGTGCTGTGCCGCCTGACAGGCAAGTCCACAGCCTGCTCAGTTGCCCCAGTCCCATGGCGAAAGGCCCATCCAACGGATGTGCCGGATGAGTGGCGCCATGCATGAGGATTATCGTCATGGTTAACAAGATTGCCGTTATTCAGAAACCCCCGGTGATGCTTCAGCGAGATGCCACCATCACGCAAATGCTCGACACGATCGAAGAGGCGGCAACCCAGGGGGCGACACTCCTGGTCTTCCCGGAAGCCTACATCCCCGGCTATCCAACCTGGGTCTGGCGGCTCAAGCCGGGTGGCGACATGGCGCTTTCCAGCGACATTCATGCCCAACTGCGGGTCAACGCTGTCGATCTGGCCGCCGGACACCTGATGCCATTGCAGGATGCCGCGGCCCTGCATGATGTGACCCTGGTAGTGGGCATCAACGAGATTGATAGTCGCTACAGCGGCACGACGCTCTACAACAGTGTGGTGACCATTGGGCCGGATGGCGCCTTGCTGAATTGCCATCGCAAGCTGATGCCGACCAACCCTGAACGCATGATATGGGGGATGGGGGACGGCAGTGGACTCCGAGTGGTCGACACTCCCGCCGGTCGGCTCGGTAGCCTGATCTGCTGGGAATGCTACATGCCCCTGGCTCGCCATGCCTTGTATGCGCAAGCGATGGACATCTTCGTCAATCCGACCTGGGACTCCAGTGATATGCGCCTTGCCAGCCTGATACACATCGCCCGAGAGGGAGGCTGCTGGGTGGTCGGCACGGCCACGGCGATTCAGGGCAGTGATATTCCGGATACCTTCCCGGGGCGTGATCAGCTCTATACCCCGGAGGAGTGGATCAACGAGGGCAATGCCGTCATTGTTGACCCCTCGGGACGCATCGCAGCGGGGCCCTTGAATCGTGAAAAAGGCATCCTGTATGGCGAAATCGACATGGAAGCCGCTCGGCGAGCACGTCGTTCCCTGGATGTAAGCGGACACTATGGTCGCCCGGATATCTTTTCCTTGACGGTAAACCGCTCTCACCAGCCACCGGCAGTGTTCGTCGATGCTTGAGGTTGCCATGAGTTTTGCCCGCCGATGAGCCAGCGCCTTTCTGGTCGTCTTCCACGCGCTGCCGGCGTCGCGCCGAGTGGCAGGCGCCTGCGGACAGGCTTTATGCCACGGCGAGGGCCCTGTTATGCGATGATGCCCAGTGTCATCTCGGTGGCCTCGGCGCAGCCGCAGGGCTCGCCGGGGCAAGCGATAGCAGAGTGGTGAGCATGATGGTTGTTGTGGCGTTTTTGCTGATCTTCGTCGGGGTGACGTTCGCGCTCTATCAGGTATACAGCGTGCACTACACCCTCAATTTCGATGACGAGGAAGAGCGGCCCGCGCAGGTCAACCGGGACATGAAAACCCTGGTCGAGGAGGCCGGATCAGGCGCTTCGGGTGAGCCGTCACCCGGCTTCGAGGCGGAGGTCAGGCGCCTGTTCGGGCAGTCGGTGAGTGCCCGGCTGGTGCTGACGGCGGTGCATACCGGATGCCTCGAGCCCTTGCTGCGGCGTCGCCGCCGGGTGGAAAACCGTGACGGCCTGATCATCGCCCACCTGCCGTTCTGGAAGACGCGACCTCCGGCACGCTATCCCCGCGGGCCGATACTCACCTGTCTCATCATCTGTAGCCTGCTGGCGCTGTTCTGGGGCGGCATGAGCGTGTTCACGCTGGGCTATCCGCTGCCGGGAGCGGGACTTGCCTGGGCCAATCACCTGGGCGTGCTGACGGCGCTTGTCTACGTCTCGGCGCTGCTGGCCTGGGGCGCCGCCAAGCTCGATGGCTATCTGCACGATATTCAGCAGATCGGCCGACTGAGCCGCGAATGACTGGTGCCGCCGACCTCGAACGCTGGATTTCGCAGGATGGTCAGCGCATGGCCGCCCTCGAGGCGGCGCGTCACCTCGCGCTGCCGGACTGGTGCCTGGCGGCCGGCTTCGTTCGCAACCTGGTCTGGGATCGGTTGCATGGCTTTTCAGTGCCCACGCCGCTGAATGACCTTGACCTGATCTATTTCGAGCCTGCGGTCACCGACGCGGCCAGGGATCGCGAGCTCGAAGCCCGGCTGGACGACAGCCTGGCGCTGCCCTGGTCGGTCAAGAACCAGGCACGCATGCACGAGCGGAATCACGACGCCCCTTATCGGTCGACGGCGGATGCCATGCGCCACTGGGTCGAAGTGGAAACCGCCATCGGCGCCAGGCTGGATGAGCAGGGCAGGGTGGTGCTGGTCGCGCCCCTCGGCCTCGAACACCTTCTCGCAGGCACCATCACCCTCAACCCCGAACGTCCCAGGCCCCGGGCGTTCAGGCATCGCCTCGAGGCAAAAGGCTGGCAGCAAATCTGGCCACGGCTGGTCGTGAATAGCTGATGGCCAGGGCGCGCCCCGCTCCGCCGGCACCCATGGCGTGGATCGTTGCCCGCTTCCACCATTGAGCGTTTGCTGATACCCGCGCTCTGCGGCATGCTTGCGTGGTCTCGATCAGGGCATGGTACCTGAGCTCCTGCTCGCAACGCGCTGCGATGGCCCCGGTTGTCGCGACGGCAAGGGGCGGGCTGGTCAGGACCTCCTGGTTTTCGAGCCACAACGAGCGTCCATCGCCATCCGGGCAGGCCCGGAAGCGTGCTGGACCGGCCACTTTCGGGACGCATCAGGCGGGGGTGCCATGAAGTCTCTATCGAGCACAGGATTCGCGATCTTCGGCGCGGCCTTGATCGCCATCACCTACGGTCTGGCGCGCTTCGCCTTCGGCCTTTTCGTACCGCAGATACGCGACGAGCTGGCACTCTCGACCTATGTGATCGGCATCATCGGTTCCTTGCCGTTGATCAGCTTCCTGCTGGCCACTGCCGTCGCACCACTGATCACCAACCGCCTCGGCGCCCGCTATACGGCGGTACTCTCCGGCCTGTTCGGTGTGGCGGGCCTGTTGCTGATCAGCCGGGCCAGCGATGCCATGATGCTCGGCTCCGGGGTATTCTCCTGCGGCATCAGTACGGGACTGATGATGCCGGCGCTGACCGCCGGCATGCAGGCCATCGTCAAACGCTCCATGCACGGCCGCGTCAGCTCGGTGATGAATGCCGGCACCAGCATCGGCCTGATCGTCGCCGTGCCGACGGTACTCTTCATGGTCGGCGCCTGGCGGCTGGCCTATCTCTCCTTCGCCATCTGCGCCGCCCTCGGGGTCATGGCCGCCTGGCTCTTCCTGCCCTCGGTATCGCAGATCACGCCGGCCAACGCGGCGCCCCCGGCCCCCCTGCGCGAGCTGCCCTGGTCACGCCTGATCCGGCTGACCATCTTCGCCTTCGTGATGGGCTTCGTGTCCTCCGCCTACTGGATCTTCGCGCCCGATCTGGTGGTCACCCTGGGCGGTCTGTCCTCGGCCTCCACCGGGTGGCTGTGGCTCGCCGTGGGCATCGCCGGGCTGGGTGGCGCCGTGGCAGCCGACCTGGCCGACCGCAACAACCCGCCCATCACTCATGCGCTGATGCTGATGATGCTCGCCGCCAGCCTGGTGCTGCTGGCCGCCAGCCCCGCGCAGACGGTCCTCGCCACCTTTTCGGCACTGGTGTTCGGCCTGGCCTACATGAGTCTGACCGGCCTCTACCTGATGACTGGCATCCGCCTGCTGCCCGGACGCCTCTCGGTAGGGCCGGTACTGCCCTTCATGGCGGTTTCCCTCGGCCAGGCGGCCGGCTCTCCGGTCGTCGGCGCCCTGGTGGATGCCTTCGACTATGCTGGTGCCTTCTCCATCTTCGCCTCGCTGGGCATCCTGGTGGCCATTCTCTCGCCGTTCTACCCGGGCCACATCTACCAGGTGGGCGATGAAGAAATCGTCGAGGAAGACACCGGCCTGCAGGCCGCCTACGATCATCAGCTGCAGAACGAGGAAGGCGAGCCGCTGGAAGATCCCGAAGACCCGCAGGACGATGCTGAGCAAACGGCGGATGAAAACGCTAACGACGACGTCACTCATCCCATCAGCCTGCATCCGCACAGCAACAGAGTGAGGGTCTATCACGGCGATACCCTGCTCGCTGATACAGGCGCCGCCATCGAGCTCCGCGAGAAGGGCTATCCACCCCGCCACTACATCCCGACAGTGGATGTCGACATGTCAAGACTCAGCGTCTCCGCGACGGTGACGCATTGCCCGTTCAAGGGCGATAGCACCTACTACTCGCTGCCCGACCTGGCCGATATCGCCTGGAGCTACGACCGTCCCAACGACGACATGGACGCCATCGCCGGATATCTGGCCTTCGATGCCGACAAGGTAACGGAGAGGGTGGAGTGAGAAAGGCTGGTGCTCAGTGTCGACTGTATCAGCAGATTCTTAAACGCCCGTGATGGCCAGGTCCAGAGCTCCTACAATCTGATCCCTGTAATGCGACAGTGAGCCAGCCGGGTGTTGGAGATGCTTCTCGGGGATAGAGGAAATCTGTGGAGTTAGCAGGAGAAGATCCTGATCGGCAAAACGTATTTCGGGAGTGAGCCCTTGCATGGCTTTACCGTCAAAGGCGGCACGTTTTCCCAAGGGGATGACGATGCGCGTGGACAGATCGCTCAGCAGACCGCTCTGCACATCGACGAGGTAAGGGTAGTGCGTTTTGCTGGATTGGCTGGGGTTGGGATAAACATCGAACTGTGGCATTAGAAATCCCGGAATTCGTCGCCGAAGCAGCCGTGCTGTTCCACAAATTCATTATAACTTGCTATAGCGGCGCGATTCTCTTTGACCCATTGGGTGGCCTCGTGTCTGGCCAGCTCTTCCTTGAGGGCTCGTTCCAGGGTGGCCGACAGGTTGATGTTCAGCGCGCGGGTCCTGTGCAGCAGATCACTATTGATAGAGAGGTTCGCTGCTTTTTTGGGGGCAGCTGGGTTGTAAAGCTCGGCCATGGCAGCCTCCTGCGGGCGTTGTGCCTGTTCCTGTAGTCTATGCGCATGAGGATGCGCCCTCAAGTGCGTAATTGATATCCACAACTCCGTGTCTCTACGGTGTTTCGGGACTCCAGCCCCATGTTTTGTCGAATTTTCTCGGCCATTCGGGACATCTGCCTTATGCCGTCATGTCGCGAATCTCCCAAACTTGACTCGGGCACACCGAAATTCCACAGGGGGATGCATCATGAACATGTTGAGCGAGCGAGTGGTGCCAACGCGCCAGAGAATTCTGCACCAACAGTATCGGCAAGCGCCTGACGAGGCATGGATCCGCGATCACGCGCGGACGGTTTCAGGCGATACTTCAGACCCTTTCCACGGCGAGGTCGAACCGGCCAACAATGCCGGACACTGCTGGGCCTATGGCATTCACCGAGCAGTCGGTGGTGATCACGACGCCCCCAATCCCGGTGACTTGCTGACGTCAGCCCTTGCCGCCTGCCTGCACTCGACGATCGGTATGGTCTCGCAGTGGCTCGAGATGGAACTGGCCGATCTCGCGGTGGATGTCAGCGCGGAAGCCGATGTGCGCGGTTCGCTGCGGGTGGACGCATCCGTTCCAGTCGGTTTTCAGCGCATGCATGTCAGCGTGACCGGGCGGGTGGTATCCGGGGGCAATGATGCCGCCAGCTTGAAGACGCTGGCTGGCAGCGCCGAAGCCTGCTGTGTGGTGATGCAAACGCTCAAGCGGGGGACCGACGTGCGCAGCGAGTGGCACCTGAGCTGATTCCGGATGCGCCGCCTTCTTGCTTCGCGATCCACTCAGGCGCAGCACACATCACAGCGCCGCGTTCATCCATGGCCATGACCGGTTTCCATCAGTCTCAACCCGTGGCGAGCGTAACGCATGCCGCTGCCGTCGGGCCGCGCCACCCAGGGCCCGACGACGCCCTCACTCGTACTTGTTCTGCCAACTCTTCACAGCGATCTGATCCTTGAGCAGTTCCAGCATGTCCACCAGCACCTGCTCGGTAATCTGCTCGGTCTGCTGGTCGGTATGTAGCCAGGCATCGAAGCCGCTCTCGGCCAGATGTTCCACCAGCGATGAGAACTCCGCCGAACGCAGCCCAGCCAGGGCCTCGTCGATCAGGTGGCAGGCCAGGTCGGATAGGGACCCCTCCAGACTGCGACTCAACTGGCTGCCCATCGGCAGGCGCGAGAGCCGCTTGATCTCGGGACTCTCCGCCAAAGTACGGCTCACCAGCCCGCGCACATAACGCAGGGTATCGTCACGATTGTTGGAGTAGGCATCACCCGCCATGGCCTCCAGCCGTTGGCTCACCTCGCGGATCAGCGCCTGTTTGCGCGGCTCCACCACTCGCTCGATCAGTGGCCCCGAGAGGCCATCGCCGTTGCGCAGCTCCTGTTGCACGTTATCGAGCATGCGAATGGCGATGCGGTCGGTGAGTTCCTCCATCAGGATATCGACATACTTGGCGGCCACCCGATATAGATACCACTGGCGCACATCGATCAGCCCCATGCGCTGCAGGCGGTGCAGTAGCGAGATGACGCGCAGCACACGCAGCAGCCGGAAGCCGCTCAGCGGGATGCAACCCAGCACGTCGTACCAGTGCACGAAGGGGTAGAAGAACCAGCGATGATAGTGCCGTTCGGCAATGGCCACGGCCCAACCCAGCAGCACATCCAGCAAGAAGACCGCCACGAAGGCCAGGTCGATGCGCAGGAAATTGGCATGAATGTGCTGCTCATAGGCTTCATGCAGGCCCGGCGCCACGGACGCAAAGGCACTGTTCAAGGGCGGCAGGAGAAAGAGGCTGTCGAACAGCAACAGCGCCAGGTTGGCGACCACCAGCACGAGGATGAACAGGTCCCACACCAGGTGGACCCGCTCCATGGCAGGCGACGTCGTGCGGGTGGCGGGCATGGTGCCTCCTTGAATGCGTCGAGATGTCCGTCTACTCCATCAGGCAAAGCGTAGCGCGTCAGCTGGCTGTGGCCGAGGATCTCTCCTCTGACCGGGTATCAACCAGAGGGGAGTTGCTATCATCGGAGATAGTCTGCCTGACATCTGCCACGTGACAGCTATTGAGAGAGATACTGGCAATGGCGAGCTTCAGACAAGACTTCCGCCCTGAGACGGGAAAAATGACGAGGTGACGAATGAAGGTCAAGCGCATCATGGCCAACACCGCCACGCAAGATCTCGATAAAGCAGAAGCCTTCTATGGCGGCATACTCGGCCTGGAGCTCCTGATGGATCACGGCTGGTTCCGCACCTACGGCTCGGATGAACGCATGCGCGTTCAGGTCAGCTTTGGTGCCGAGGGCGGCTCGGGCACTGACGTGCCTGACCTCTCCATCGAAGTCGATGATCTCGATGCAGCGCTGACTCGCTTCGGGGAAGCACAGGTGCCCATCGAATACGGCCCTGTCAGTGAACCCTGGGGCGTACGGCGCTTCTACGTCCGCGACCCATTCGGCATACTGGTCAACATCCTGCAACACGAGTAAGAGCCCCCATGGCGAGGGTGCAGTGTGAATCAACGGGTGTGGAAAAGGGCGCCAAACGGTGACAGACAATACGCTCGGGTTCTAAGCTAGTTAATCAGCCAACTCGCAAGGGACCTGCCGATGGCCAATCACCTCGAGCCCCGCATCACCTTGCACCCGCACTCACGCAGGGTGCGGATCTACCACGGCGACACCCTGCTCGCCGATACATGCGACGCCCTTGAGCTCCGCGAAAAAGGCTATCCGCAACGGCAATATCTGCCGCAACCCGATGTGGATATGTCGAAGCTCAGCGTCTCCACCACCGTGACCCACTGCCCCTTCAAGGGCGATAGCACTTACTACTCACTGCCCGACCGCCCCTATACCGCCTGGAGCTACGAAAGCCCTATCGACGAGATGCAAGAAATCGCCGGCCGATTAGCTTTCGATGCCGACAAGGTACAGGAGACGGTAGAATGACAGCGGGAATCGAGGCTCAGGCCACGAGCTGCGGGGGGAGCCCGTGTTATATAGCGTGCACGTTGATTGGGCTTATATTGCGTGACTGATGCCCATTGTCATGAAAATCAGATGGTTGGTGGTTTGGTATAAGAAAATTGAACGCGCATGCTCGTTCAAGTGGAAAAACGAGCATGCATCTAATACCTGTTATGCACTTCGGTGTCAGAGGTCGTGTTGAATGATTACTGAAATCCACATCGAAGCAGTTGCGAGCTTCAAGCACGCTGCATCCCTTTTGACAGACAAAAAAATCAACCTCATATACGGATTGAATGGCACTGGGAAGTCTACTGTTTCCGATTTTCTTTATGACCCGATCGATTCAAAGTTTTCGAGGTGCAAAAAAGAGCCGGAAAGCACGCCTCCAATTCTTGTTTATAATCAAAGGTTTATACAAGACAATTTCTATGTTGCCGATAATCTGAAAGGGATATTTAGCCTTTCGAAGGAGAATAAGGCAGCTGAACAGAAAATCGCAGATGCTACGAAGAGGAACGCAGAATTAGAAGAGTTACTACAAAAAATCATGATGTAAGAGGAAATATCAACCAAGAGTTTGAGGGTCAAAAACAAAAGGCCGTGAATGAAGTTTGGAAGATAAAGACAACATACACGGGAGGAGATCGGGTCCTTGAATACTGCCTAGATGGACTAAAAGGGCAAAAGGAGAAGCTCTTTTTTAACTTGCAGAAAATATCAAAGCCAAGCACCGAGCCAGAGAGAGGTATTCAGACGCTTCGCAACGAAGTCGAAGCCCTTAAGGGCGATACGGCCCAGCCCCGCCAGCGGCTCTCCCCGCTTCTCTTCTCAGCTCACGATGTCGAATCAGATGAAATCTTTGGTACCTCCATCCTTGGCAACACCGACAGTGAAGTCGCGGCCCTGATCGAAAAACTCGGCAATTCAGATTGGGTAAAGCAGGGCCTTTCCTACCTGCCGGAGAAGGTGGAAGCGTATGGAGGACCCTGCCCCTTCTGCCAAGAGAACACAATCTCATCAAAGTTTGTCGAGAGCGTGAAAGGATACTTTGATGCAAGCTATCAGAAGCAGATGGACGCCCTTGAGACTCTCCATTCCAGGTACGCCTCCGAAATTCGCCGTCTGCCAGATGTTAGTGACTATGCAAACCACCCGTTTGCCAAGGATCATAAAACAGAGTTACATGATGCATATCATGAGCTCATTGAGCGCCTGCGAAGTAACGCAGAGAAGATAGAAGAGAAGTCAGCAACCCCGAAGACTCCGGTGACATTAGAAGACACTTCCACTTCCGTCGCGAACTTCAATGCCGAAGTCGCAGCTGTTAACGCGGCCATTGACGAGTACAACGAACGACTAAAGAATCGCGATAAGGCGCTCGCGGCGATACGCGGTGAGTTCTGGCGGCTTATGCGCTGGCAGTACGATCAGACAATATCGAGATTTGAAGCCGACCAGCAGGCAGCGAATCAGAGACTCAAAGATTTGGATAAGGAAATGAGCCAAATCAGTTCGGAGATTGCGGATAAAAAGAAAGAGATCGCAGCGGCACGGAAAGAAACTGTAAATGTTGAAGAAGCAGTAGATGCGATAAACGCGGGCCTGTTGGATCTGGGCATAGATGACTTTGAGGTGTGCAAATACTCCGATAATCTCTACCGTGTTGTGCGAACCGGTGATTCAAAGGATGCCTTTCATACACTTAGTGAAGGCGAGAAGATGATGATTAGTTTTCTGTACTTTTGCGAACTATGCAAAGGTCAAACTACGGTGGATGACACGCACACGCGGCGTATAGCTGTTATTGACGATCCAATATCGAGTTTGTCACATGTTTTCATATTCAATGTAGGGCAGTTGATAAAATCAGTGTTCTTTAGGAGCGAAAGGTTTTCTCAGGTCTTCGTGCTGACGCATAGCCTATATTTCTTCTATGAACTCACCGACCCAAACCATAAAAGACGGAAAGAAACGCAAAGTCTATTCAGAATCACCAAAGCGGCATCTGGAAGCGCTATCCAAGAGATGAAATACGAGGAGATTCAGAATGATTATCAAGCGTACTGGTCGGTCGTGAACGACCCGGATCAACGACCGGCTCTTATCGCCAATTGCATGCGCAATATCGTGGAGTATTTCTTTGGCTTTGTACAAAAGAAAGATCTCAACAATGTCTTTCAAATGCCGGAGCTTCAAGATGTTCGATTTCAGGCGTTTTATCGCTACATAAATCGTGAATCACATTCACTGGGCCAGAATATTATTGATATGAAGGAGTTTGATTATGACGTATTTAAGGAAGGCTTGAGGCCGGTTTTCGAAAAGGCGGGCTATCCGGAGCACTTTGAGGCGATGTCGAAGGACTAGCCGATGATATGCCTGCATCGGCGTGAGGATGAGAGCATAACAACGCCATTAACACGGACGGGCAAAAGCGCCGCTTCGCTCTGCTTTGGCCCGCCGGTTATGGCGAGCGTTAAGCCCAATAGCGAGTTTCGAGGCGCACATGCCGTTGAAAATAGATGAAGGGCCGCCTTCAGAGGTACCAATGGACCTTCTTCTTTTGGCAGACCCTTCTGAAGATGCGGTCAAAGAGTACCTGAATCAGTCTAGGTGTTTCGTCGCATATGCCAACGATGTTGTAGTCGGGTCCTGTGTACTCAAGCCGATCGAAGGAGGAGTGGTAGAGTTAATGAATATTGCCGTTTCACCATCGAACCAACGGAGTGGAATTGGAACGCGACTTCTGAGAAATGTTATCGACAAAGTAAAAGAGTCAGGTGCAAGGGGGCTAGAGGTCGGGACTGGCACCTTCGGTTACCAACTGACCTTCTACCAACGGCAGGGCTTCAGGGTTGACCGCATTGATAAGCGCTTCTTTTTGAGGAACTATCCAGAACCCATAGTTGAAGATGGGGTTCAGCAAAAAGATATGCTTAGGTTGACTCTCGAGTTTTGTGGCGAAATTTTACACCAACGAACGGTTTAACAATGCAATGCACGCGACAAGCGCGTGACCGCGGCGTTAAATCAGTAGTGATACCGAAGCTGAGCGATCAGCAGGGCATCATCGGTCACCTTGTAAACCATTCGGTGTTCTTCGTTGATGCGGCGGGACCAGTACCCGGCCAGGCTGTGTTTGAGGGGCTCCGGTTTACCAACCCCTTCGAATGGTTCTCGCTTGGTCTCCTTGATTAGCTTGTTGATGCGAGTAAGGATCTTTTTGTCGCTTTTCTGCCAGTACAGGTAGTCCTCCCAGGCGTGCTCGGAGAAGATGAGTTTCATTCAAGAAGTTCCTTTTCTTGACCCTCGCCCTGCTCCAGCTCGGCAACGGATCCCAGCAAACGCTGGGCGTTTTTGGGAGCGCGTAGAAGATAGGCCGTTTCTTGCAGGGCCTCGTAGTCTTCCAGCGAGACCATTACCACGGATGGCGATTTACTCCGGGTGATGATCACGGGAGAGTGATCCTCACAGACCTGCTCCATGGTTTTTGCCAGATTGGTTCTGGCGGCTGTGTAACTAATGGCATCCATAATGCTTCTCTGTACAGAATGTTGTTCATGTTCAGAATAGCGTACGCCAGGCGGTTTATCAATTGCCATCCCGCTGAGTCTCTCGGCTACCGAATGGCGTTGTTGAATTCGGTGGAGGCGTCGCCGGTCAGTGCGGCAAAGAAGGTCAGCCAGTCCGAGGTGCCGTTGGGGCGGCCGTTGGGGTTCCAGATGTCCATGTCGGTGCTGCTCGGGGCGTTGTCGCCGCCGGCGAGGTAGGCGCCGGGGTCGACGCGGCCGAGTCCGCCGCTGGCGTTGAGTTGGGTGATGGCGTCGAGGCAGTCTTCCGGGTCGTCGGGCAGGAAGTTCAGCGGCAGGCCGAGGGCATTGGCGAGCAGTTGTTGCCGGGCGGCGCGCACGGCCGCGGGGCGGCCGACGGCGACATTTTCGTCGAACAGGCCGACAGCCAACGAGCTGTCGAAGGTCAGGCCGCGTCGCCACAGGTGAGTGCTGCCGGTGAGCATCAGGGCGTCGTCGACGATCACGCTGGTGCTGGCCAGGTAGCCGGGTCGGCCGGGGCCGGCCACGGGGGAAAACAGCTGCACGCGGTCGCTGCCCGCCGTGCGCAGGGCACTCAGGGCGGCGCGTACACCGGCGCTGCGCACGTCCTCCAGCTTGGCCGTCTGGTCCGGCAGGTATTTTTCCGGCACGCACAACAGCACGCGCAGTTCAGGTCGCTCGGCCCAGTGGGCCTGGATGGCGCCGAGCAGGTCGATACCACCGGGGCTGGCGGTCATGGCATCGATGGCCGGTGTCTCCAGGTAGAGGAAATCCTCGGCGCGTTCGATGGCGGCCTGCAGGGCAGTGGCGAAGTGGGCGTTGCCGTCGCGGGTGTTGAGGATCATGCGGTCGAGGGCGGCGGCCAGGGCGTCGTCGTCGAAAGTGTTCGTGTCGATGATGGTATCCAGGTCGACCGGCTGGCCGGTCTGATTCTCCACGGCGGTCTCGATCTGGCTCTTTAGATTGAGCCAGCTCTGGCCGGGCTGAAAGCCGGGGTTGTTGGCGAGTAGTGCGCGAATGGCGGCATCGCCGGCCACGCCGTAGGTGCCGGTTTCCAGCACAGCCGCCCAGGTGGTGGTGCCGCCCGGGTCCGGGGTGGCGGTGACCGGTACGCTGGTGTGGGTGACGAAGTCGAGCAGGTTGTCGGCGCGTCGCTCCGCCATGGGCTGACGCAGGGCATCGGCGGCGGGGCCGGCCAGGGCCGCGCCGGGGCCGTGGATTTCCGCGGCGGCGGGCACGCCGGGGTGACCAAGCTGCATGGGCGGTGACTCGTGGTAGGCGGCGCGCCCCGGTGTGGCACCGATGACGCCGCTGGCCCCCTCGGCATCGTAGGCGGCCAGTTCGCGGCGCTCCTGGGAGGGAGCCGGACGGCCCATGGTCGCCACTTCGCTCAGGCCATTGCGCTCGCGCTTGACCAGAGTGGCCGCGCTGCCGGCCGCTTCGAGGTCGCCGTCCGGGGTCTGGCCAAAGGCGGGGGTGGTGATGACCAGCGTATCGCCGGCGCTCGCGGCATTGGGCAGGGTACTGGCGGCCAGGTCGCTGGCGTCGAGGCTGGCCAGGTCGACCCGTTGCGGGGCGGCGTTGGCATCGTCGGGAATGGCCAACAGAGTCTGGCCACTGGCGTACTGGCCGGTGCCACGGTTCATGGCCGCGCCCTGTTCGCACAGCCACAGCGTGATGCCGGCGGGGATGTCGGGCGGGGCGGCCAGGCTAAACTGGCTGCCGTCGATGGTGGCCGGGCGGTCGAAGCGCAGCTCGGGGTAATAGCGGCTCTGGCCATCGGCAATGACCAGCGCATCGCAGGAAAGCGGCACCGGGTCGGCATCCGGCGCAGTGGGGGCCGCGGCGCCGTCCGGCACCGCCGCTACCAGCCAGGCATCGCCATTGGCATCGGCCAGCGCGGCGCCACCGTGCTGGCGGAAGCGGCGGCCGCTTTGTGTATCCAGCCCGTGAGTCCACAGGCGCACCCAGCCACCCGGGGGCAGCGAGCCCTCGAAGTGCACGGCCACGCGCTGCTCGGCGACCGAGCCACCGGCGGAGGTCTGACCTTCGCCGGCCAGGGCGCGCACGCTGAAGTCGAGCGCATCTGGCAGGTCGTCGGTGCCGAAGTCCGCCGGCGGGGTGGTCTGGCCCCACAGCCGGTCCATGACCGGTGCCATGGCGATGCCGTTGGCGGCGGCGTCGAGCGTGGTCATGATCTGACCGGTGACGGCGTCGCTGGTGGCCAGAACGGGGTTGGCGGCGGTGTTGCGCGCCGCGCTTAGGCGCTGGCGCGGGTCGGCCTGGGGCGTGCCGGCTGTTCGTGCCAGGCCGACGATGTGTTTTTCGATATCGACACAGGAGATGCGCAGGAAGTCGCGGGTAATCCCGGCAGGGAAGCTGCCGCCGGTCCAGCCGGCGAAGGGCGTTGCCGTGGCCGGTGGCGCGTAGTGGCCGAGCGGCAGGGCGGCCAAGCGCGGCAGCGGGGCGCTGTCGGTATCGGCATCGGCCGCCTCGGTCAGCGTGATGGCCGGGTTGGCGTCGGCCTGGTAAAGCGCTGTGGAATCGTCGGTCCTGTTGAGGTCGTTGAGATTCAGGCGGTTGAGCAGCGGTGGGTCGATTGGGCCTTCGTGGGCATTGGTGAGGTGCACCACGCGACCGGCCGTGACTGCCGCGGTGAGTGGCTCGGTCTCTTCGTCGTCGGCCCACAGATTGCCCCAGTTATCTGGTTGGGCCATGAAGGTCCACCAGTTGGCTACCGCGCCGGGGTCCAGCGGGCGGCCGCGGTAGTCGAAGCACCACAGGTTGACGTTCAGCGCGGTGCCGCTGCGGTTCTGCAGTGCCACGGCGCTGGGCGTCTCCGGTTGGCGCAGCTCGTGCACGGGTTCTTTGGCATTGGCCAAGCCAGCGCTGCTGTCGAGGCCGAGAAAGGCCGCCTTGTCGGCGTCGCTGCTGAGATCGGCCGGCAGATCGGCCCCGCGCAGGTTCTCGATATCGGCCATGCTGGCGGCGCTGGCGGCGGGCACTTCCATGGCCAGCCAGCGCACCCTTGGGCGTGCCGGCTGGTTGGCCGGCGGCGCGGGGCTGCCATCGGGCGACGGGATGATCTGGCTGAGCGACCACAGCCGCAGCTCGGCTTCCGGCAACAGCGTCAGCAGCACCACCAGGTTGCCGTCGGTGAAGGCATGGCTGCCGTCTTCCTTCCGCAGACCGCGCAGGGCCGGCGGCCGTGGGTCGCTGGCAAACAGGTAGGAACGTGTGGCAACCGCTGGCGTACGCCACTGCATATCGGTGCCCAGCGACAGTGGTAGCGACAGGTCGGCGTCGGGCAGTGGCAGCGTCGGCAGGGTGACGTTGGTGTCGCTGTGCCGGAACCAGGGGCCCAGGGCCGGGGAAGAAAGGCCGAGTGTATCGGGGGCGGGGACGAGATCGACCATGAGATTGTGCTCCTAGGTGACGACCGCCAGACCGGGTTCGCTGGCGCGACCCAGGGGGTCGATCAGTTCGACCCGGTATTCGGTACCCACCGGCACCGGCGTGCTGTCGCTGGCTTCATCGTGGATGACGAAGGGCCCGCTGCCGCTGATGGTTTCATCGCGCAGCAGCTCCAGGGGGGCGCCGCTTGCCAGGCGTCGCGACAGCCGTAGCCGGTAACTGCCGACGCTGCCGCCGGAGAGCTCATCCGGGTGGCTGAAGGTGATCTGCACCCGGCTGCGGTCGCTGCCGGAGGGTTGGCCCTGCACATCATCGATGCTGGGTGGCGCCGGTGGCTGATCCGGCAGCAGCACCAGGCTGAACGGGTCCGAAGGCCGGCTCCACAGGCCGGGCACGGCCTGGCCGGCGGCCTCGGAGCCGGACTCCGGTGCGCCCTGCACCTCGGCGATCCAGCTATAGCGCACCCAGGGGCGCAGCCGGGCGTGGGCGGCGATCTGCACCGGGCCGTCGTCGCGGTAGATTGATTGCTGGCGGCCGCTGGCCTCGTCGACCTCGCCCATGGTCCCGGTGGCGACGATGGGCACACTGGCCAGCGTCTGGGTGCTTACCGAGCTGCGGCGCAGTCGCCAGTTCAGCCCCTGGGTGGTGCCGGTCAGCAGGTTGATCGTCACCTCGGCCACCAGCGGGTTTTCGCCGGCCTCGGCGGCCACCGGCGTGACCTGCACGGTGGGGCGCGGCGGCGGGTCGGCATTGGGCACGCCATAGACGATCATCGGCACATCGCTGAGCACCGGCTTGGCGCCGCTTTCGGCCTCGGCCGCGACCTTGTAAAAGTTGAGAACCCGCAGGCTGCCGGAAACCGCATGACGAAAGCCCCGTTCGCCGGAGTTGAAGGCCACGTTGACCTCACGCAGGCGCTCGAACAGGAAGTCGGGGAACAGCACCTCGTTGGCGCGAAAGATGGTGGCGCGGGCGGCGGCGTTGTCGGCGGCATCCAGGTCGTCGAGCAGGTCCTGGCGGTTGAGCTCGCCGAGGTGGCTGCGCAGCCGGTTTTCGTCGCTGTAGTAGACGCCGAAATGGTGCTGGCCCGGCTGCGGGCTCCAGCGGTATTCCACCCAGCACAGGCCGGTCACGTCCGGTCGGGCGGCGTATTGCAATTCGTCGGGCACCGGCACGGGCGCGGGTGGGCGCGGATCGACCAGCCGCAGGGTGGTCGGCGTCGACACCTCGGACTGGCGGCCCTGGGTATCGATCCAGCGGGCCGTCAGCCGCAGGGTGCGCTGCTCGGTGGCGGCGAGGATCGGACCGGTCCAGCGCAGGTCGAGCAGGAAGCGTTGATCTTCGGCGTCGGCATCTTCGTCGGCCGGGTGTACCTGCTTGTCGGCTTCGGCGGCGTCCAGCGGGGCCAGGCTGCCGTCGACCTCGTCGACGCGGAACACGCGCAGGGTCTGCAGCAGGTGGCTGCCCGGTGCCAGCGACTCGGCATCCGGCACCATGACCTTGACCAGCACACTGCCGCCCTGGGTGGCGGCATCCTCGATGGCCGGCTGGCGGTAGTAGGCCTGGAACTCGGGCCGCGGCGGCAGCGGCCGCTCGCCTTTGCGGTGTTCGCGGCGCGCCCAGTTCGACCAGCGGCCGAAGCGGTCCTGCTCGGCGATGAAGTAGCGGATGGCCTCGGGGCCGGCCTGGCGATCGGCGACGAAGCCAGTGCCGGGTTCCGGGTTCGGGGGCTGGGTGCCGTCATCGCTGTTCAGCGCCAGCACCAGCGGCAGGTGAAAACCGTCGGTGTTGGCCTTGTTCAGTGGCCGGTAAACGGCACCGGGCGCGGAGGCCGGCGCTCGCTTGCCGGCGGCCAGCAGGCCTCCGACGCGGCTCTTGTGGACATCGATGATCACTTCGCGGCGTGCGGTCGGCGGCGTTTCCGGCAGCCAGTTGTCGCGCAGGGGTGTCGATTCCTCCGGGGCTGGCAACTGCGGCGGGCGCAGCGGGTCCAGCGGGGCGCCGCGGTCGGCAATGGCAATGCTGGAGACGCCGAAGTAGCGCTCGTGATCTTCCAGTTTTTTCAGCGCCTCGGTATTCACGCCCGCCAATGGGTCGCGTTCGGTGGCGTGGGTGAGGGGTGGATCCTCGCCCTTGTGGCCGAGCAGCAAGGTCAGTGTTTTCAGCAGATTGTGGCGCGACCAGTGGCGGTGCTGTGGTGGTAATGCATTGATCATGCCCTCGACCAGAAAGTCTTCGACGGGCCGCTCGTCCTGGCGTCGGCTGGGTAGTGGTTCGGCGAAGAAGCCGAACACGCGGTAGAAGACCACCCGCTCCTCGTTTTCCTGGTAAGTATCGTCGCGCCATTTGTAGCCGAGCCGGCTGGCGGTGCCGGGGTCGGCCAGCATCTGCAGAACCCGGCTCAGGCGGCTGATGGTACTGGCGCCGACTTTCTTGCCATGCGCATCGAAGAAGTCTGCGTCGACCCACTGGTCGTGTTGTGACTGGCTCAGGTCGTTGATCAGTGGCTCCAGGTCGGTCACCGCCGTGGCACTCAGCGACTCCACCCGTTTGCGTTCGAAGTTGGCGTCGGCCAGCGGTGCCGCCGCCGGGGCCGGCGTATTGTGGGTTTCCTGCAGCGGACGGCGCTTGGGGGCCTGCTCGGCAACGCGTTGATCGGCCCGTGTCAGGGCGTCGTGGATCGGCAAGTAGCGTGCGCCGCCTTCATGGGGCAGGTTCATGATGGCGTAGGGTTCGTATTCGAGCCGCTGCTCGTCTTGCGCCTCGATCCAGCGCACCCCGCCCACACGTCCCCAACCGGTGATGCGAATCCGGGTAATGCCGGGGCCGGAAAAGGCATAGCGATACGCGGAGCGGCGCCCGATTGTGGCCGGCCCGGCGGCGGAGTCGACGAAGGCCTCGCAGGTCAGTTTGCGGTTGCGCCTCAGCAGGTCGGGGTCGATCTCGGGAATCCGCCAGCGCTCGCGGTCGAAGAAGGGCAACGGGCGGCGTGTGAAGCGCTCGGTAAAGCGGTTATCGGGAAGTGTTGGCCGCGAGCCCCCCGGTCGTACCACGCCGGGACGCGGGCGTATCGGATTGAACGGGATCGGGTTGAACGGGATCGGCTCGGCATCGGTGACCGGCGGCGCTGGGTCGCCAGGCTCCTGCGGCTTGAGCTCAGCCATCGACTGCGCCTCGACCTGGGCCCAGAGGCAGGTCTCGCCCGCCGCCAGGCTGATCACCGCGGTGACCGGGCTTTCCGGGGTGACGTTGAAGGGCGGCAGCAGCTCCTGCTGGTTGTCGCTGTCGATGTTGAGGTAGAAGCGTACATCGTTGCGCGTGTTGAGCCGCTTGAGGTTGTCGACCGAGGCGCGCGCCACCAGGAAGGGCGCCACCGGCAGGCCCAGCAACGGATGATGGTTCACCCGCAGGTGATTGCCGGGTTGAGCATGTGGCTCGTCGGTGTCGACCGGCAGCGCATGGGCATTGAACAGGTACGGCGTTACGAAGTCGCTCATCAGAAGCCCTCCCGTTCCATGATGGCCGGCCGATGGCTCAGGCGCCGGCGGCCGCTCAGCACGCCGTCGCTGGTATCCATGTCGAGGCGCAGCGTGTAGCTGCCGGTCGCCAGCGTGAAGGGGCTTTCGGCCTTGAGAAATATCCGCGTGCGGCGCTCGTTGCTGCGATGTATGGCAAGGCTGTGGCCCTCCACCTCGGCATGGCGCACATCGCAACGGGTGACGAGCTCGGCTCGGTCGTCGTCCTGCAGCACGCTGGTGGTGCGCATCAGCGGCTCGAGGCTGTCGACCAGCAGGCCCTCGATGCGCCACTGGGCACCGTCCTGGCGCCAGACCACGTAGCTGGCCGACGTAACGGTCGGCAGCGGCAGGGTATCGGCCTCCATGTCACGCAGCAGCTCGTCGAACAGGCTGTCGGAGACTTCTTCCGCGCCACCGGGCAGGGTCGCGCCGGCGGGCAGGATGATGTCGTCCGGCCGGTACGGCGCCGGGTCGCCCGGGTAATAGCCCAGGTGTTCCAGCAATTGCCGCGGGTTGGCGTAGCGCGAGGTGACAAAACGCGTGGCACTGACGGTGGGCGCATCGCTCGCCTCGCTGCTGGCACCCAGGCGCGGCGCGACCAGGCTGAAGTCGTACATGGCCTGTGGCTCGAGCGGGAACCGGGCGTGCAGCGAGGCGCCGCCGACGACGGGGGCGTCCGGCAGGCAGGGTGCTGCCGCGGCGGCCGCGTTGATGCGCTGATAGCCGGGCTCGAGCAGTTGCGGCGGGCTATGGCTCCAGCCGAGCTCGCCGGGAAGCGGCGCCAGCAGGCCCGGCAGGGGCTCGGCCGCGGGCCGCGGTGCAGGGTCGGTGCGGCGCACGTTGAGGCGCAGCTCGCGGCCATAGAGCTCGGCAAGCTGTTGCATGTGACCGGCGTCGAAATGCACCCACAGAGCGTCGTCGAGGAAGTGGCAGGCGCGGCCATCCGCCGGCTCCACGGCGCTCAGGTGGCGGCCGATGTCGCGCACATCGAAGAGGTGCTCGTTGAGGCCATCCTGCGGGCTGTTGTCGGCCGGCTGCTCGTCGGCAATGGCGAAGTGGAAGCGCTGCGGCGCCGCGGCCGACGTCCACTGGTCGCTCGGCGGCGTGGACGGTGGCTCGTTGGTGCCATCCTCATTGGCTTGCCAGGCCTGCCACGACCACTGGACTTCCAGCTCGTATTCTTCCCCGGGTTCGAGCACCAGGGCACGGCGCTGATCGGGCGGCTGGCCGGCCTGGTCCTCGGTGTTGTTGCGGCGGCGCTCGCGATTTTCGGCATCGTTCTGCCGGCGCTCCACCATGACCTGGTCGGTACCGCAGACGGCCAGCACACTGACCTGCTTGCCCGGCGGCGCGTGGATCTGGAAGCCGTTCCAGGGGCCGGCAGCGTCGCTGGCCGGGTTGTACTCGATCACCTGGCAGCGCCGGCCCTTATCCCGATGCTCATCGAGGACGCGGCCGGGCCACTGGGCATCCACGTCTTCGCCGACCATGCCGCGCACCAGTGTCTGCGTCGGTGCCGTGTCGCTACGCCCGCTGATGAAGGCCGCCAGTGATGCTCCGGCCGGGCCGTCGGGCTTGAGGGCGTCGATGGCCGCGGCGTGAGTGGCATGGGTGAGCGGCGGAGCATCGGTGCTGACCTTCTTCTGGAGCGGGCGGCAGCACAGGCGCAGCAGCACCGCTTCGCCGGCACCGCCGGCCAGCTTCACATGGCTGATGTGGCCCGCGTCGCCGGCGTCGAGCAGCACACGGTGAGCCTGGCGCTGGTCGGGTGGCGTCTGGCCGCCGGCGACGCTATTGCCGTCACTGTCATACGCCTCGGCCTTCACCGGTCTGTTGTTGAACAGCATGATCCACAGCTCGACGGCACGGCAGCGGTTGGGCAACTCGATGTGCAGGCCGGAGTCGGGGAAGTTGATCTCGGCGCTTCTGTCGCTGCCGGGCACGGGTGTTGGCCCGTTCTGGTCGACGGCATCGACCAGGCGCAGTGGCTCGCCATCCCGCAGCGGCGTGAAACGGATATTGCCGTGTTCGAGGACCTTCAACGGCTCGCGGTGCGGTTTGAGGTGCAGGAAGGACTCGCACGTCTGGTCGTCGGGTTCATCGCCCTCGGCCGTTGCCGTGAAGCAGAAGCCGAACAGCACGGCGCGCAGGCCGCCGCTCACCTGCACGCGGGCAATGCCCTCCGACGCGTTGAGGTGTGCCGTGAGGGGAACATTGACCGGCCCGCTGACGGTGTCGCTGGCCACGCTGCGGCCATTGGCATCCAGCGCACGAACCTGGAGATCGGCCTGGTCGAACTTCATCAGCCGCAGCTCGATCTGCAGGCTCGGCGACGGCAGGCGCAATTCGATACCGGCTTCGGGGAGGATGATATCGGTCTGCTGATCCTGGCCGGGGCGGAAGCGCTCGGCGTCGACTGCATCGTTCAAGACGAACGGCTGGTTGGGGTCGATGGCGACCACCTCGATGCCGTCGATGCGGGTGCGGGTGCTCTTGCCGCTGGGGCGCAACTGGCCGAAGTCGATGCATTGCTTTTGCGTGCGGCCGGGCTGGCCGGGTGCATCACAGACCAGCAGGGTGACGCGCGGCCTGGCCAGCTCACGGTCGAAGCGGGCTTCCCAGGGTAGCGGCAGGGCCAGTTGGCCGCCCTCGACGCTGCGCTGGGCCGAGGGCAGCCGATAGCCGCGTTGCAGCGCGGTGCCGGCGACGCTGACCGGGAACGGCAGCGACTGTAGTCGGCCCGGGATCAGGTGGGCGGCGAAATGGCTCAGCAGGGTCTGCAGGTCGCGGCGCCGGTAGACACTGCCGCCGCTGCGCAGCAGCGGCTCGGCCGTCAGATGGAAATGGCTCGGGTAGGGCGGCTCGGTCCGCTTTTCCTGGCGCAGTTGTACACGCTGCCAGCCGAGCCCGGTGGCGGCACGGCCGAACACGCAGGCACGCCGCGCCTCGGGCACCGGCTCACAGAGATTGCTGACTTCCTCGGCCGGGTCGCCGGCCAAGCCGTCGCCGGCGTCATCGCCCGGCAGGTTCAGCACCCAGTTCCACGGGTTCCAGTCGAGCAGCTTCAGGTTGGGCCCTTCGTGCTCGCTGGGCTCCGGGTTGTCGGCCTCGCTGACCGGTTGGCGGTAGGGGCTGCTCATCCACACCGATTCGAGCTGGGCGCCTTCGCCGACCAACAGGTCATCGCGCTTGCGGCGCAGTTGCAGGCTGTCGAGCCGGTAGGCGTACTTGAGACGGCTGCTGCCGAACCAGCGCGGCGGGGCCTGGGCATCGCCGGGGTCGAACTGCGCCGATCCTCCCAGGCCGTTGGCAATGAAGTGGCTGAAATGCAGCACCGGCGCGGTATCCGGCCAGACGGTATGGTTGTCGTCCGGCGAAGCACCCTGGTTGATGCCTTCCTCGTCGAGGTCGAACAGCGGTTCGGCGGCAATCGCCGTGCCGATCGGCGCGGCCGTGCCCATGATGCGGTCGCGCCGGTCGGTCAGCGAGACCGAGGCGATCGGCGGCTCGGGTTCCGGTGGCGTCAACGCTTCCAGGTTGTCGCCGATGCTGACGCCGACACAGCCCTTGATGGAGAAGAAGAACAGATCGACCTCGCCGCAGAATTCGCCGTCCAGGCGCAGCAGGGCGCTCTGGTCCGGTGGGTCGAGGTAGGTCAGGATCAGCTCGCCGCGGGCGGAGATCGACAGCACCACCAGATCCAGCTCGCCGGCGACGAACACGCCGCCCTTGATCAGCAGCGGCTTGGTGCCGAAGCCGACCAGCACCTTGGCCGAGGCCGAGAGACTGATCGGCCCGGCGCTCCAGTCGATGCCCCAGCCGGCGCCGAAGCCCACCGCGAAGCCGTCGAAGGAGAAGCGCGAATCCCCGCCCAGTGATTCCAGGCCGCCCTGCTCGATCATCAGGTAGGCCCAGGCCTGCACGTTCAGCGTGTCGGGCAGCAGTTTCAGCGTGATGGGTTCGCCGTGTCGGCCGAATTCTGTCTGGCCATCGCAGCCGAGGCGCACGAAGGTGCCGTCGCCGTCGTAGGGGAAGTAGGCGCCGAACGGCACCTTGACCTCGAGCACCTTGGGAATCTTGTACTGAGCCGAGACGGCCACGGTGACGGCCTCGTCGTCGATGACGATCAGCCCGGTAATCGCCCCCTCCGACGAGCCTTCGTCGCTGACCGTGGTGTTCGGCACCTCGATGACCTTGACGTCGACGCCGAGGATCACCTCCGGGTCGGGGAAGCCGACCACCACCATGCCCGAGGCCGAGAAGCAGAAGCTGACATCGGGCAGCGTGCCGACCACCACACCCACGCCCAGCGCGTACTGGCCCTTGAGTGCCCGGTATTTGTCTTCCGGGCGCTCGCCCCACCAATCCAGCTCGCGGCCGACCGGGTCGTCGGTTTCGGCGGGGGTGTCGCGCTCGCCGTTCATCACGAACATGCCCTTCATGCCGTACAGGGCGGCGCCGGTCTGCAGCAACGGCAGGGGCGTGGAGAACTGAACGCCCACGGCCAGGCTGAGGAAGGTGTATGGTTCGTCGTTGGGGTCGGTCTCCTGGGAGAGCGCCAGGGCGGCGCTGGCCTTGAGATCCAGCGGGATGATGTCGGCATCGACCCCGGCGCGAATCAGGCCGCCATCCTCGATGCGCAGCCGACCCTCGCCGGTGAGCACGGCCGGTACGTCGGCCTTGAGCACGAAGCCGCGCAGCTCGAAAGTCGGCAGCGGGCTGCCGTCCTCGAAGGTGAGCCGGATGATGGCCTCGGAGATTTCCACCACGCCGATGTTCAGGGCCACGGCGATGCGCCCCTCGATCCACAGCGAGCCGCGGCCCATGGCCACCTCGACGATGCGCAGCAGGTTGCCGAGCACGCCGTCGATCTGCCACTTGCCGGGGTCCTCGATCTCCATGCTGCTGGTATCGAAGGCCAGGCCGATCTTGTCCCAGCCCTCCTGCGAGTTGTCGAACTCGAAGCCGACGCCCTTGTAGCGAATCTTCATCGGCCGGTCGGCGGCGGTCCTGATGCCGAGTGCGCCGCCATTGATGTGCAGCGTGCAGGTGTAGTCGCTGGTCAGCTTGACCTGGTAGTCCGCCGCCGCATCGCTGATGGCACGGGTCTGCGCCTCGGCCTCGACGGCGATCAGCGCGGCCTTGGAGCCGTTGCCGACCAGCGGGTCGCTGCCGCCCAGCGGCACATCGGCAAAGGCCGCCGCGGCGATCAGCGCGGCGACGCGGGCGCCGGCTTCGACCATCTCGGTCTCGGAATCGACGCCGGAAAGCAGCATCGGCCCGAAGGCCAGCGCCGCGGTCAGGTTCTTCTGCTCAGTGGATACCAGGCCGTCCGGATCGCCGTCGGAGCGGATGCCGAGCGTGGTGCGCGTGAAGCCGGTACGCACATCGTGGATCCACTGGGCGTGGATAGTCAGCGTCTCGCGCGACAGCTCGGTGGGCTGGCCGCCGACATCCGGCAGCGGCAGCTCGGTGGGCGACCAGACGAATTCGGCTTCGGCCAGCGTCGGCACCGCATCTTCCCAGCGGGTGACCGTGGGGCTGTCCCAGACGAAGCGCAGCTTGACGCGGTAGTCGATGGCGGCGGCCTTGGGCGGTACCGCGGCCGGGTCGCGACCCGGTGCCGGCACCAGCGAGCGGCGCAGGGTGGCGCTGTCCCCCGGGTTATCGGGCGTTTGAATCTCATCGTTCTCCGGGGTGCCGCCAATCGCGTAGATATCGGCCCGACGGTAGGCCTGGCGTTTCGGCTCATAGGGATGCGCCGAATCGTGCTCCATCTCCCAGCCGTTGCGCTCCAGCTGGTGGCGAATCAACCAGCCCAGCGCGAAGGCGGAGTCGCCGAAGGCTTCCGATTTCTCGGCCGGGGCGAGGCCGATGTCGGCGCTCTCTTCCAGGCTGTCGCCGTCACTGTTGGCCGCATCCCAGTCGCTGTGCTCACCGCGGCGCACGATCCGGCTGCTCTCGATCGCCGTCCGGCCAGAGGTGGGCGTGGTCAGGAACTCATGGGCCTTGTCGGCGCGGTCGCGGGCCAGAGTGATATTGCCCTGGGCCGCCGCGGGGCCGGGCTCGTCAAAGTTCAGGTCATCGGTACGGCCGATGATCAGGAAATCGGCGCCGGGGTACTTGCTGGCCCAGTCGAGCAGTTGCTGATGGATATTGGCCGCGCCCGACGCGCTGTGGACGCCCTTGGGGGTGTGCTCGCCCCAGCTCAGCGGATTGTTCTTCTCGAACTCCATGAGGATCTGCACATGGCGATCGTCGCGGATGTTCTCGGCTGGCGGCGGGCTGCTGCCATCGCCGATGACCACCCGTGCCAGGCCGTCGCTGGGCACACTGACACCGGCCGGGGAGGCGTCGAGCATGGCGCTGACCAGCCGGTCGGTGAAGTCGCCCTGGGCGTGGAAGTCCGAGAGATCGAAGGTTTTCTCGACCTCGACCAGGTCCAGCGGGGTGCTGGCGTCGGCGGCATCGAAGACGCCGTTCTCGCAACCGATCAACAGCGGCGTACGTTCGGTCAGCTTGAGATGCAGGCGCGCCACCCGATGGCCCTTCTCGCCATCGACCTTCTCGCGCAGACGCACGAAGAGGTGGCCGTCACGGTCCGCCGAGAGCCCGGTCAGGTCGGGGCTGAAGGTGGCCCCCGTGGCACTGCTGCCATTGGCCTCGATGCTCCAGTCGAATTCGCTCGTGCTCGGGTCGCCGGCGTGGGAGACCGCTTCCAGGATCAGGGGCTCGATCTCCGCGGTGGTGCCGTTGAGCTGGACGACATTGTCGAGCCGCTCGCCACCACTGGTGATTACGGCAATGCTCGGCGGGTCGCCGGCGGCGATGAAGCGGAAGGTGAACGGCGGGTGCTTGAAGCGCTGCTCCTGGCCGTCGATGGTCAATATCTCGACGGGCTGGACGGTCAGCACCTCATTCTGGCCGACGCTGCCGCTGGAGCTGTCGCCTTCCTCGTCCTCGCGGTCGGGCCAGGTCCAGATGGCGGTCCAGTCCTGCAGGGCGCCGTCGGGCAGGCTGCCATCGTCCGGCGGCGCCGGGGCGTTGAAGCCGGCGCGAAAGTTGACCCGCTCATCCGTGCTGCCTTCGAAGATCACCCGCGGGAAGCGGTCGCTCATGTCGACCGGCCGGTTCTCGCCGCTGGGTTGCTGTTCGAACTGGAAGGTGGCCGGGTCCAGCGCCGTGCGCCCGAACTGCAACTCGAACTCGCCCTGGATGCCGGCCGGTCGGCCGATCAGTAAGTCCTTGACGCCGCCGGACAGATCGCCGACTACCGGCAGGTTGCGCGGCGCGTAGACGGTGGCCTCGCGAATGGCCAGGCCCATCCAGGCCGGCCCCTGATTGCGCTCCAGCACTTCCGCCGGCGAATAGCTGGAAGAGAAGTCGAAGGTCAACTTGCCGACCGACAGGCCGATATCCGACGAGCCGAGGAAAAAGTGCGGCGGGGTGAAGTTCAGCGACACCACGGCGCCGGATTTCAGCGTCGGGTCGAACGGGTCGGGCTGGTCGATGAACAGGAAGTCGACATCGGAACTGCCGGCGTTCTTCTGGAGCCGCAACACCGCCGAGCCGGTGATGCGTACCGTGTCGTTGTCCGGGTCACGCAGCAGATGCCGTGGCGTGGTGCCGGTTTCCTCGACGAACAGGGCCGGCTGCAGGCCGTCGACGCTGAGACTGAAATCGGCCAGGAAGAGATCGAGCTGCCAGGCATCGGGCGCCGGTTCCAGGTTGTCGGCAATGCCCTGGCGCTCAAGCGAGAGCTGGAACGGCATGCCGGTGTGAATCAGCGGTAACGACAGGATGCCGATGCCGACATCAAAGCCCTCGGAATCGGCATCAAGCGACGCATCCAGCGCCTGAATGCGCCCCTGGTGAATGATGGCACCCGGCGAGCGGCGGCTGCTGTGGCCGATGACCGCGAAGCGCCCCACGAAATCCCGCACCGCCTGAGGCAGTACGGACTCGACCTGATCCACCGCGGAGAACAGCTCCAGCAGGGGAATACCAGCATGGCGCGGCATCGGCTTGCCTCTTGTTCTGTCGTGAAGCGAACAGCCTGAAAGTTAATAAAGTTGAAGATAGAAAGCGCCAGCCCATACAGCAAGAAAAGCCTGACAATTAATGTCGATTTATCCCCTTAAGACAAGGATCAAAGCAGCCAGTGACAAGACTTTCACGATGAAAAGCCAACAAGAAAATCAGCAGGATGAGTATATAAACACTGTTCTTTTTGGTGGTGATTCAACGCATTCAGCAAGGTTATTTTTCGTCAATAAACAAACACTGTTTTGTTGGCTGAGCTTTACATCCCGACCCTCCGCGCTGCTCGCCCAGTGCTTGACCTCACCGCCGCGGCTGTATGCCGACGCAACTCGAGAGCCACGCCGCCCAGCAACGCCACCATCATGGGCAATGCGCCGGCGCCAAGGGGCAAGTATGTGATTGACGCGAAACCCCCGCCAATTGAGGGCCTTAGGCAGATTAGACGAATTGCTGAGCTCGGCTTGTCTCCAAACAGTGACAGTATGAGCAAATCGGCTTAAGCTGACCCGAGACGCCAACCAGCAAGGGAACTGCCATGGTCGCTATCATCACCTCCGGGGTTTACCGCGCCCCCTACCGCGACGGCTACCTTATCTCCGCTGATACCGCTCGGAACGGCGAACTCCCTTTGGTGATGGGGACGCTATCCCACGCAAGGCTCGCGCCAGATACAGACAAGGGTGGGGAAAGAGGTAGTGAGGGAACGCCGGGGCAAGTTCAATGGACAGGATCAACCGTGGTATCCAGCGTCTAAGGTTCGCCTAAATATTTGTTATACATAGCTTTTTTTTGCTTCGTGCGCCTTGCGCTTCACTATGCTCGGCGAGTTATTCAGCGTTCCCCTAATACCTGTTAAAGTCATCTGTCACTTGATGGAGTGAATCTGCTAGGATCAGCGCCCTGATTCTCAATGCCTAGAAGGGCTACACGCAGACGGAAGGATAAGGTTCTTGATAAATACTCTATATCCAGCATTTTTTCGTTCAAAAAATCTTATCGAAACTGCTTGGCACGGGACTACGGAAGTTACACGGGACGTGGTTAAGCACTTAGTCGAAGAGCGTGTAATGAATGAGACAGATTCGCTCGCCTATGCGTGTGATCTTGCCTATGAGCGCCTGCTCCTGTCGTCCCGTCCTGAATACGTGTATAAAAATGTTCTTTTGTCGAAAATGGTGTTTGGAAAACATAGTCCAGCTACTACATCTTGGTTATATGAATTTCGAGTTGGTGAGGCGCGTGCAGATGCAGTTTTGATTAATGGAGTTGCAACAGCCTTCGAAATTAAAACAGATCTTGATGACTTTTCCCGTGCTCAGTCTCAGCTAGAGGCCTACTATTCTTGTTTCGACAGAGTTTTTTTTGTTGTTGGAGATGGGCAGGTTAAAAAGGCTCTTCAGTTTTTGCCGGATTATGTAGGGATCTTGAGGCTTTCGAGTAGGTGTCAACTTTCGGAAATTCGAAGAGCTGTATCATACACAAATGGTCTTTCTTCGGAAGCAATGTTTTATCTTTTTAGAAAAAATGAACGTGAGGATCTACAGAAGAAACACGGCATTTTCACCGACCACTTGCCGCCGATAGAACGATATTCTTCGGCCCGTGATGCCGTGTCTTTGATCCACCCGAAAATTATTCAAGAAAATTTGGTCGAAGCGCTCCGAAGACGAGAGCCTGCGACAAAGAAAGCCGCTATTTCTTATAGGTTACCGAACTCATTACGTGCCGCTGCATTCGGTTACAAAATGAGAAATGCCGACTGGTTTCTCCTTGCTTCGAAACTTCGAGAGCCAGCTTCCAGTGCGCTTTAGGTTAAAGCACAGTTATCAACATGGAGAGTAATGATGTACTGGCCATTTTTTCGCTCTAAGCAAGAAGAAATGATTGCGCTAAAAGAGCTTGGGTACCATATGGGTAGTAACCTTTTAGTCCCCATTATCAAGCCACATGACGCGGGGAAACGGGTTGAAGGGCAGATATCTAGGGTTGTACAGACAGGTTTGCGGGCAGCACTTATTATTAATACAAACGAGGGTTCTCCTGTGCCTTCAATCGCACAGATTGTGGCGATGGAAAACAACTTAAAAAATGAATATCCAGATCAAATATTTCCAGCATTGGAGGTACACCCCGGTGTCACGGCTTCTGATGTGAGCTGGTTTTTGACCACCTACAGTGGGCGAACTCAAGTTTTTGTTCATCGGGCACATACCCTTAGTGCTGCGGCTTTTCCCGAAAACGGTGCAATTCATATTTTTGAATCGAATCAGGTATCCCCACACTTTATTTCTGCATTTTCTGCGTCGCGGCGCGTGATTCTTCGTGATGGATTCAATAAGCAACCTGTTAACGGAAACTACCCTCCCGCCTCTTATTTTGACGATTTGGTGTACAGTTATCGAACACATGGTTTCGATGGTTTTGGTGATTTTGCAACCATAGGGGATGTGCCTTATAACACAGGCGGAGGCCAACCGAGTCACGTTGCTCTTCACCTCACAGAACCTCATCAGAATAAAACTTTTCAGTGCCTGCATTTTGTTTCTTCTGTTCCGCCAGAAACCACAGATGTTCAGACGAAGTATTTTGATGCCTTGTCTCAGTTGATAGGGCATACGGGATCGCCAGGTGTAGGTCCATTCAGTACGTTGGGCGTGACTGATTACTGTAACAACTTTGTTGCGGGCACTTTCCCTGGTTTAGGTTCTCCAAAGCGCTGGTCTACAAAACATCACATTCAATTGCTCCATTCTGTTCTTGCTACGTCTTATGCTGCTCCTTGGGTTTAAGGTTTTTATTATAGGATAATGGGTTTTTAAATCGGGTGATTTTTACATGTGTGATCAGTGTCTTGAAAAAGTCCAAGTAAAATCCTTTAAGCACAAGGGCTACGGTAAAGGACACCATTAGATGTCAGAAATCGATGCAGTGCTTCTGATTGATGCTAACAAGTATCTGGACCTTTATCGAACAGATAAAGGTCGTAAGTTACTGGCACCTTTGTCCGAACAAGCATCTCACATTTTCGTTACTCAGCAGATAGTTGATGAGGTGCAGCGAAACAAGCTTCGTGCAGCAGCAGATTTTCTGCGAACGAAGAGTCAAGGCATGAAACTTCATGGCATCAATGTTCCCGATCATTTTTCTGGGTCCGAAAGTGGCAAGAACCAAGAAATTCTTGGCCAAATGAAGGATATCAATAGATCTGTAGTGGCAGTTAATGCTGAGATAGACACCCATACACATGAAATAATGACACAAGTGGCTGAATCTAAAGATGAAGTTTCGAAAGCTTTGGCTCCTATCTTTTCTGAGGCAGTTCAGGCCACTTGCGATGAAATGAAACGGGCACGAGAACGAAAAGAAACCGGAAACCCTCCAGGAAAGGCAAGCGATCCCCTTGGTGATGAAATTACATGGGAACAGGTTCTCAGCCACTTCGAGGGTAAACGACGGCTTTGGATAATTTCACGAGACGGTGATTATGGCACTGCGTTTGGAGGAAGTTTTTTTCTAAATAGCTTCTTGAGATCAGAGATTGATAAAATTGCTAATGAATTCATTGTGCACATATTTGAAGATTTAGTTGAGGGCCTGACGCATTTCGTCGAGACAACGAAAGTTGACGCTACCATAAAACTTAGCCCTGAAGAGATAACGGAAATCGAAACGGAGGAGAGGTCATTACCTCCGGTAGACTCTTCACGCTATTCGTCAACTTCAATTCAATCTGAGTTCTCGCTAGCCGAGCTGGAACGGATTAAGGAGGCAATGGCGCCCTCCGCTGAGATGCAGCGAGTTATGGAGGCAATGCAGCCTACTGCCGAGATGCAACAGGTTATGGAAGCCATGAAGCCTACTGCCGAGGTGCAACAGGTTATGGAAGCAATTAAGCCTAGTGCCGAGATGCAACGGTTTACGGAGGGAATGAAACCTACCGCTGAGATGCAGAGAGTCATGGAAGCAATGAAGCCTAGCGTCGAGATGCAACGGGTTATGGAGGCAATGAAACCTACTGCTGAGATGCAGAGAGTCCTGGAAGCGATGCAGAATATCGATTCAATGCAGCGATCTGTAAACGCATTGAAGCCTTCAGTTCAGAAGCCAAAAGATGAGGATGAATAGAACTTAAGTATGGCTTTTAGGCTGGCTTAACAAGTAAGCTTTACTCGGATATACTGCTCGCTACTCTCCCAGTTTTCTGGTGAGCAGCGCGTTACGTGTCACGAAGAAGGAGGAGTTCGTGTCTGAAGAAGATAAAGAAGTAAAGTCTAACAAGAAGCGAAAAAGACGAGTTGTACCATATCCACTTTGTGCCTTTGAAGAAGTCGTAGACTTTGCGGAGGCGCTGTACGAACTTGGGTCAGGGCATAAAGTTCGACGTGTCACTCTTTTCGACCATATTGGCAAGTCGCCTGATAGCGGCCCATCAAGAACGCTAGTTACTAACTCTAATAAGTATGGCTTGGTTAAGGGCGGGTATCAGGCGGAGCAGCTTGAGCTCACTTCTGAGGCTATTAAAGCTTTCAGCGAATCAAGTTCAGAATATGAAAAAGCACAGGCCAAGATTTATTTAGCAATACTAAATGTTTCGCCCTTTCAGATTCTCTTTGAAAAGTTTTCTGGAAATAAGATGCCAGTTAAGATGGTCCTTGCAGATACGTTAAGAGAAAATGAGATAGATGAAAACGTAATTGATACGATTGTTGATATTTTTGTAGTAAATGCTGAGTATGTTGGTGTTTTGCAAATCCTCGCCGGAGCAGAGAGAATCGTCACAGTAGATCATGCGCTTGAGAAATTATCTAGGTCTCATTCTGCTTTGCCAGTGGTGCACGATGAAGCTACTGCAGAAAGTAATAGAAAAGAGGCTTCTGGAACCGCCACTTCCGGGAGCTCAACTTTCGATACTACCTGCTTCTATATTACTCCAATTGGTGAGGATGATTCTGAAAACCGTAAACACTCTGATCTTTTTCTTGGATCTATTATAGAGCCAGCTATCGAATCTCTTGGTTTGAAGGTTGTGCGTGCCGACGCGATTGATCAGCCTGGTCTAATTACAAATCAAATAATTGAATATATTCTTAGGTCAAAGTTGGTTGTCGCAGATTTATCGTTTAATAACCCCAATGTTTTCTATGAGTTAGCCTTGCGGCATGTTTCAAGATTACCAGCAATACAAATTGTACGTAAAGGCGACAAAATACCTTTCGATATCGGTAATTTTAGGACAATTATTCTTGATTGTGCGGATATATATACGCTGGTGCCTAAGCTTGAAACGTACAAGTCGGAAATCGCTGCACAAGCCAGAAGGGTTATGGATGATCCTGACTCGGTAGAAAATCCGGTAACATCTGTATATCCAACGTTGAACTTGGAGTTACACAAGTGAAAGTATGTAACATGTTTTTCAGTGAGAAAAGCGTTAGGAACCTATGACACATATGGATATCTGTAAAGCCAACATTGCACTGGTTCAGGAAGTGCATGACTTTACGGTCCATGTGTCAGTTGTTCATGAAGGGTCCGTTACGGGCTTTCTTATTTGGCTTTGGCGCCAGTTGGGTAGGCGGCTTAATTACTTGACCGCCCAGACTTTTACTAAGCATCAAGAACATCACGTCACTGGAGCCGGTTTTGAATTGGAGCTTTGACTGGTAGGGCGGAAGGAAGCTATTCCGTTTTTGTTTTAGGCAAAAAGGTTACTTTTTCTTACCCTATTGTTTTGAGTGATTTGACTGGAGTGTCTGGTGTGTTTTTTCTGATAGCTTTCATCTTTACCCGGGAATTCAGAAAATAGGCTATCAGGTCACTTCACTTCACTTCACTTCCCCCCCCCAACCCACTCACCCGCATCACCCTCCTCTGCGCGGCATCCATCAACTGGCCGCGGCCGGTTTCTGCTAGCGTCAGCCAGTGGCGGGCGCGGGTGATGCCGGTGTAGACCAGTTCCCGGGTGAGGATGGGGTTGGGGGCGTCGGGCAGTACCAGAGCGGCGTGGGTGAATTCCGAGCCCTGGGATTTGTGCACGGTCATGGCGAAGACGGTTTCCACGGCTTGCAGGCGTGAGGGCAGTACCCACTTGATGCGCTCGCTGCCGTCGCCGGCGGGGAAGGCGACGCGCAGCAGGTAGCCACTTTGCCCACTCGGGCTGGCGTCGGGGCGTGGCATGGCGAGGGTGATGCCGATGTCGCCGTTCATCAGGCCGAGGCCGTAGTCGTTTTTGGTTACCAGTACCGGGCGGCCGGGGTACCAGAGTTGGCGGCCGTCCTGGCTGTCGATCAGCTTCTCGCGCTCCAGCGCCTGTCGCACGCGCTCGTTCAGGCCTTCCACGCCCCAGGGGCCGCGGCGCAGGGCGCACAGTAGCTGGAACTGGCCGTGGGCGTTGAGCACGCGGCGTGCCCAGTCGTCGAAGGCGGCCTGGGGGGCGTCATCGGCGGGGCGCTCCCTGGCCATGATGGTCAGGAAGTGCGCATAGCCCACGGGCGGGACAGGTTTTGCGGCGTTTTCCTGGCGTGTCTCGTTATGGTCCTTCTGCGGGAAGCCTTGCGGGTAGCCGGTGACGGCCAGGCGCGGCAGCCACTGGGTATCATCGCTTTTCAGCTTGAGGTGCGAGAGGTCGGTATAGCCGTTGTCGAGCACGCGGTGGATGGCGGCGCGTTTCTCGCGGGCCTCACTCTCGGCGAGCGACGCGTTGATGGCGGCGGCCAGTTGGCCGATGCCGCTCTCGGCGGTGAAGCGATGGCTGACGCGCAGCATGGCGATGCTCTGGTCGAGCGGCTGGCCGTGCGTATCGAGCACCTCGTCGGGCAGGCGCTGCCCGGTGGCCTCATGCAGCCAGTCGGCGGTGGCCGGGGTGTAGTGGCCGCCTTCGGCGCGGGCGCACAGGTCGCCGAGGATCGAGCCGGCTTCCACCGAAGCGAGCTGGTCCTTGTCGCCGAGCAGGATCAGCCGCGCATGCGGCGGCAGAGCCTCGAGCAGGGCGGCCATCATCACCACGTCGACCATCGAGGCCTCGTCGACCACCAGCACGTCCAGCGGCAGCGGGTTGTGGCGGTCGTGGCGGAAGCGCCGGGTGTCGGGGCGCGAGCCGAGCAGGCGGTGGAGTGTTGCCACTTCCCTGGGCACTGCCTTTTGCAACGCCGCCGTGGCGCCTGGCTCGTCTTCCGCCGGTGGCGTGTCATCCGGCCCGGCTTGTCGAGCCAGGGCCTCGAACGGCAACCGGCCGACCTGGCCGGCAATGGATTCATTGAGCCGGGCGGCGGCCTTGCCGGTGGGCGCGGCGAGGCGGATGCGCAGGGCCTGTTCGCCGCGGCCCAGGGTGAGGCCCTGCAGCAGGGCCAGCAGGCGTACCACGGTGGTGGTCTTGCCGGTGCCGGGGCCGCCGGTGATCACCGCGAAGGGCGAGCGGGTCGCCAGGGCGCAGGCGGTCTTCTGCCAGTCGTGTTGGTCCTGCGGCGCGAAGAGGGTGTCCAGCAGCGGGCGCAGGCGCGCGGCCTCCGGGGGCTCGGTCGCTGAGTTATCAACCGCCAGACGCATGGCGATGCGGCTGTGGATATCCTGCTCGTGTTGCCAGTAGCGGCGCAGGTAGAGGCGCGGGCGTTCGGCCGTGCCGTCGAGCACCAGGGGTGTGGCGCCGGGGCCGTCGCCGACCAGTTCGGGCTGGTGCAGGGCGACGCGCCAGTCGGCGACCTCGAGCCCGGCCATCACCTGGCTGGGCAGCGGCGGTGGCTCCTCCAGGCTGTCGCCTTCGGGGGGCAGCGAGAGCGCCAGGTCCGGCGTTTCCAGGGTCAGGGCGAGATCCAGGCAGACGTGGCCGCGCCCCAGTTGGTGACTGGCCAGGGCGGCGGCCAGCAGCAGCCGGGGCGAGGCGTCGGCGACCTCGCGATACAGGAAGTCGGCGAAGGCGCGGTCCAGCGAGCGCAGCCAGCCGCGGGCCACCCAGCGTTCCAGCAGGGCGAACAGCGCCGCGGGCTCGGCCAGCGCGTTTTCGGGTGCTTGATCAAGCGTGCCCTGCGGTGCGGCGTCGAGCGGCGGATGGGAATGCGTCGGGCTCATGCGGCGGCCTCCTCGGCGGCACGGAACAGGGCATCGAGCCCTTCGATCAACTCGCGGGGCGGGCACTCGGCATGCACGCCGCGCGAGGGCGCGCGACTGCCGCGCAGGAAGATGTAGAGCGCTCCGCCCAGGTGGCGTTCGATGTCATAGCCCGGCTGGCGGGCCTTGAGCAGCCGGTGCAGGGCCAGCAGGTAGAGGCTGTACTGCACGTCGTAGCGCTTGGCGAGCACCGCCTCGGTCATGGCCTCGGGGGCGTAGGCGGCGTCATCCGCGCCTAGGTGGTTGGACTTCCAGTCGAGCACGTAATAGCGCCCCTGATGCTCGGCCACCAGGTCGATGAAGCCCTTGAGCATGCCGTTGAGCCGGTCCGGGTCGAGGGCCGGTCGGGCGTGGCCGCCCAGGGTGTGACGGCTGACCAGGGCATCCAGCTGGCGGGTGTCGACCTGATGGACCGCCAGCCAGAACTCCATTTCCACGCGGTAGCGGCTGAGCCGGTCGAGGCGCAGCGGCGTGGTGCCGCCGGCATCCGCGTCACTACCCGGCAGGGGTAGCTCGGCGCTGAGCAGCTCGGGCAGCCATGCACTGAGCGCGGGAATCTGGTGCTCCCAGCCGCGGCGCTTGGCGCGGCGGGCGATGGTCTCGTCGCGCAGCTCGGCGTCCTCGGCCACCCGGGCGAAGCCCTGTTCGCCGGCCCACTCCAGCAGGCCGTGGAGGAAGGTACCCGCCGAGGGCCCGCGGGGGAAGGCATGCAGGGCGCCTTCACCGGCCGGCCCGCCGTGGAGGGGCAGGCTGCCGCTGTCTTGGGGTTCGTCATGCACTTCCCGGGCGCTTTCCTCGCCGGGCGTGGTGGGCTCGCTGGGCAGGCTCGGTTCATCGGCGGTGTCGCTGGCCTGGCGCTGCGAGTAGCCGAGCGCCGAGTAGCTGGCGATCCACCAGTGTTCGCGAATCCTGCGGTTCGGGCTGCGGGCCGGGGCCAGCGGGGTGGTGTCCTCGCGGCTCGGCACCGGGGTGGCGTCACGCGCCGGAGCCTCGCAGACGCTGATCATGCGCGCGCCGTCGTCGGTCGAGCCGTCCGGGTGATGGGTGTCGTCCAGGGGCTCGAGGGCCGGGCGCAGGCTCTGGCCGTCCAGGGGCGCGTCGCCGCCGATCAGCCGGCCGATGGCCGAGTGCTCCAGTTGCTCCAGCGGCGCCAGGCCCAGCCAGGTGGCGTGGCGGGCGCGGGTCAGGGCGACATAGAGCTTGCGCATGTCCTCGCTGAGGCGTTCGTGGTCGGCGCGTTCGCGAATCGCCTCGTCGGCTTCCAGGGAGAGGCGCAGTCGGCCCTCGTCGTCGTGCCAGCGCAGTGGCAGGTCGTCCTTCTTGGTCTGGCGGGCGGCGGCGATGAACGGCAGGAAGACCAGCGGGTACTCGAGGCCCTTGGACTTGTGAATGGTCACCACCTGCACGAGGTCGGCGTCGCTTTCCAGGCGCAGCTTGTGGGCCTCGCTCTGCTCCTGGGGGCGGCCGATGGCTTCGCGCAGGTGGCGCAGCAGGGCGTGCTCGCCGTCCAGCTCGGTGCTGGCCTGTTGCAGCAGCTCGCCGAGGTGCAGAAGGTCGGTGAGCCGGCGCTCGCCCTCCGGCACCGTGAGCAGCCGGCCGGGTACGGCGAAGTCGGCCAGCATCTGGTGAAGCATGGGCAGTACGCCGCGTTGCCACCATTGGCGGTGGTAGTCGCGGAACTGCATGACGCGGGCTTCCCAGGCCAGTTCGTCCTGCTGGTCGCCTCCGTTGAGGGCGTCGAGTTCGGCCAGTGTGAGCCCCAGGCTGGGGCTGGCCAGGGCGGCGCGCAGGGCGCGGGCGTTGTCGGGCTCGGCGCAGGCGGCCAGCCACAGCTCGAGTTCGGCGGCGGCCTCGGTCTCGTAGACGCCTTCCTTGTCGGAGAGGTAGACGCTGCGCACGCCGCGTTGCAGCAGGGCGCGGCGGATGGCGCGGGCCTCGCTGCCGCTGTTGACCAGCACGGCGAGGTCCGAGGGCGCCAGGGGGCGGAAGCTGTCGTCCTCGCGGTGGGCGAAGCCGGTCTGCCCGGCCTGGCCTTCGTTCAGCAGCCTGGCCATCTCGCTGGCGCAGCGTTCGGCCAGCTCGTTGATGTAGGCGCCCTTGCCGATGCCGGCCTCGGCTTCCAGGTGCCACAGGCTGAGCGCCGGCTGGGGTGTGCCCTGGCGGACCAGTGCATCCTTGCGGCCCTTGGCGGCGACGGATTGAAACGGAACCGGATCTTCCTGGCCTTCGCCCTGGCCCTGGCGAAACAAAAAGGCGCCGCTTGCGAGGTTGGCTTCGGCGTGGGCGAAGACGCGATTGACGGCGCCGACCATGGCGGCGGCGGAGCGGAAGTTGGTGCCCAGGGTGACATGGCGGCCCCGGGTGTCGCGGCGGGCCTTGAGGTAGGTGTGAATATCCGCGCCGCGAAAGGCGTAGATGGCCTGCTTGGGGTCGCCGATCAGCAGTACGGCGCAGTCCTGGCGGTTGTCGGCGAGCTGGTAGACGTGGTCGAAGAGCCGGTACTGCACCGGGTCGGTGTCCTGGAATTCGTCGACCAGGGCCACCGGGAACTGCTGGCGGATGCGGGTGGCCAGGGTCTCGCCGGCCTCGCCCTGGAAGGCGGCGTCCAGATGGTGCAGCAGGTCGTTGGGGCCGAGCTCGGCGCGGCGGCGCTGGACCATGTTGCGCCGCTTGGCCATCCAGTGCACGGCATGGCTGAGCAGGTCGGCGAAGGGCTCGGGCAGGCTGTCGAGGCGTGCCTTGAGGGGCTCGGTGGCTTCCAGCGCGGGGTGCGCGAGGGGCGAGCCGTCCTTCCAGATTTCGGCCATGCCTTCCGGGGTGAGGCGCTGCCAGGCGGCGTCGGTGAGGCCGGGGTGGATGGCCTCGGGGTCGTGGGCCCAGGTGCGCAGCTTGTCGAACCAGTTGGTGCGGTTCTTGACGTTGAGTTTCTTGCCGTCGAAGGCCTTGCGGCTGGCGGCTTCCTCGATCTGCTGTTGCAGGTCGTCGATCCATTCGCGCCAGGGGGCCTTGAGTTCTTCGAGGATGCGCTCACGTTCCTGGCGGGCGTTGGCCAGGGTAGTGGCGGGCTCCGGGGCCTCGGGCAGGGCGTCGGCGTGCACGCGCAGCTGGTCCACGGCCTGGTTCAGGGCGTCCGGGGATTTCCAGTGGCGGGTGATGACGCCGAGTTCCTCGGGTTCCAGGGCGTAGTAGAAGCTGCGCCAGTAGTCGCGGGCGATCTCGAGGTTCATGGCCGATTGGTCGAGTTCCATGGCCAGGGCGAACAGGCTGCCGCTGTCGAAGGCGTGTTCGCGCAGCATGCGGTGGCACCAGGCGTGGATGGTGGAGACGGCGGCCTCGTCCATCCATTCGGCGGCCAGGCGCAGGCGGCGGGCGCAGGCCGGCCAGCTTTCCCTGGGGTAGCTATCGCGGAGGGCGAGTAGCGGGTCGGCGCTCGACGGCTCTCTGCTCGCAGTATCCACCGTTGGTTCTGTGGAGAGGTCGGCGGTGTCATTCCGGTACGGGGCTTCTTCTGGAGCAGGCCTTTCCGGAGGCGCTGTAAACCCATCCCTGGGCGCTACCGATGCCATACCTGGCATCGGACCTCCTTCAAGGCCTGCTCCAGACGCCCCTTCGAGGTTTCCGCTGGTTGTCTCCGACGCGCCTGCTCTTGATCCGCTATCAGCGTCGCCGCCTGTCTCCGCCGCGGTGGTGTCGGGTTGGAAGGCGTCGGCGGCTTCCACCAGCCGGGCGCGGATGCGTTCGCGCAGTTCCTGGGTGGCGGCGTTGGTGAAGGTCACCACGAGGATTTCCGGGGGCGTGAGGGGCCGCGGGAAGGCGTCGCTGTCGTGCTCGTCGCGTGGGCCGAGGACCAGGCGCAGGTAGAACAGGGCGATGGTGAAGGTCTTGCCGGTGCCGGCGCTGGCTTCGATCAGCCGGCTGCCGGGCAGCGGCAGGTGGATCGGGTCCAGGGTGGGGGCCTGTTCGCTCATGGCTGTTTCCCCTGCGCTGTGGTCTTGTTGCCCTTTGAGCTTGCCTTGTCGCGTTTGACCGCGTGATGCAGCGGTGCGTAGAGGGCGTCGGCCAGTTCGCCGAAGTGGCGCTCGGCGGTGCGCTGACGGGTGAGTTCATCGAAGCTGCGCCACTGGCGGGCCAGGTAGGCGTCGCGGTGGAGCTCGCCGGGGTTGTAGTCGTCGCCTTCGAAGACCTTGGCGGCGGCCTGATAGGCCTTGAGGTCGTTGTCCTCCTGGCGCTCCGGGCTGCCCAGGCAGCGATCCAGTTGGGCGATGTCGCCGCCCTGTTCGATCCAGGTGAAGGCGGCGTCGCGGGCCAGCGGCAGGGGGGCGGTCATGCCGGCCTGCCAGGCCGAGGCGATGGCGGTCAGGCGGGCGCGGGCCAGTTCCGGGTCGAGCGGGTGGAGGGTGCCGCCGCCAGCGCGCGAGCGCAGCTCGGTGGTGACCGGGCCGATGACGATCTGGGCGGCCAGGTGCTCGACCCAGGGCGTCAGCCAGTGTTTCCAGTGGTACTTGCCCTTGTTGACCAGACTGCTGGTGATCAGCTTGAGGCGGCATACGTCGCCCTGGTCGTTCTCGCGCAGTTCGTCGAGCCAGTCTTCCACGGCGAGGGGGCCGCCCGCGGCCTCGAGTTCCAGCGAGACGGGCGCCGGCAGGGCGCGGGGGTGGGGCCAGGCGGCGAGCAGTTCGGCGTATTCGCTGAACAGCCCGTCCAGCGGTTCGACCAGGTCGTCGCGCATGCGCTGGGCGAAGCCGCCCATGGCCAGCCGGCCTTCGCGTTCCAGGCGCGCCAGGGTGCTCTCGACGGCGGGCATGTGGGGCGAGCGGTCTTCCACGGCGCGGCGTCCGGCCCGGATCAGCTCGTCCTGCAGTTGCCAGTGGGTCAGGCCGTCCAGCTCGAAGGGCTCGTGGTCGGGGCTTTCGGCGCTCTCGCGCTCCAGATGGACGCCCAGCCGGGTGTTGAAGAAGGCCTTGACGGGGTCCTTGAGGAAGGCGCCGAGCTGGCCGAGGGTGAGCGGGGCGGCCTGGCTCATGGGCGGCAAGGGCTGCAAGCTGGCTGCGCTCGCACAGTTTGTGGAGCTAGTAGAGCTTGCGGGTGTAACCGTTGCGTCGCTCGCTGTGGTGCTCTGCGGTGCATGAATGGCGCGCCATTCATGGGCGTAGGTGAAGAGGGCGTTGTCGGCATCCGGCGCGGCCGTGAAATAGGCGCGGCTGAAGGGCTGCAGCGGGTGCTCGGTGGTCAGGGCGTCGAGCAGGGCCTGGCCGGGGTCTGCCTCGGCCGGCGCGGCGGCGAGCTGCCAGCCGGCGGCGATATGGTCGCGCAGCTGGCCGAGCAGTACCGAGGGCGGCCGCGGGGCGTTGTCGTGGATGCTGCGGCCGACCCAGCTGATCATCAGCCGGTCGCGGGCCGAGAGCAGCGCCTCGAGAAAGAGGTAGCGGTCGTCCTCGCGCCGTGAGCGGTCGCCGGGGCGGTAGTCGTGGCCCATCAGGTCGATGTCCAGCGGCCGCTGGGTGCGCGGGTAGTCGCCGTCGTTCATGCCCAGCAGGCAGACGTGGCGGAAGGGGATGGCGCGCATCGGCATCAGGGTGGCGATGTTCACGGCGCCGGCCAGGAAGCGTTGCGAGAGGTTGTTGTCGTCGATCTGGCCGAGCCAGTGTTCGCGCACCACCGAGAGCGGAAGGGGCTCCTGCAGGTCGGCGTCGTCGGTGGCGTCGCGCCATTCGTCGAGGATCTCCTCGAGGCGCGTCAGGGTGTTGAGGTCGGCCTCGTCGGCGGCGCTGAAGCAGTCGGCCAGCAGCTCGCGCAGGCGCTGGCACCAGGTGGCCACGTCGGTGGGCTCGGTGAGGCGCAGCCAGAGGGCTTCCAGGGTGTCGAGCAGGTCGACCAGCGGGCCGGCCAGGGCGGCTTCCAGACCGCCGATATCACCAAAGGGCTCGATGTCGTGCCAGGGGCCGTCGGCGCTTTCGTTGTCGGTACTGTCGCCCACCGCATAGCCGAGCAGCAGGCGGCGCAGGCCGAAGGCCCAGGTGTTGGCGGTGAGGCCCTCGGGCAGGTCGAGCCGGGCACGCTGGCGGGCGCTGAGCCCCCAGCGGATGCCGGCGCCCTCGATCCAGCGGCGCAGGATCGGTAGGGCCTCGGCGTCGAGGCCGAAGCGCTGGCGCAGGGCGGGCACTTCGAGCAGGTCGAGCAGCTCACCGACGCTGAGGCGCGATTCGGGGAGTTGCAGCAGGGCCTCCAGGGCGATCAGCAGCGGCTGACGGTGGCGGCTGGTCTGGTCGGACAGGGTGAACGGGATGTGCCGCGGGTCGTCCGGCGCGAGGCGGCCGAACACCGCCTGGACGGCGGCGGTGTAGGTGTCGATGTCCGGCACCATGACCAGGATGTCGCGGGGCTTGAGGCTCGGGTCGGCATCGAAGGCGGCGAGCAACTGGTCGTGCAGGATCTCCACCTCGCGCAGGGCGCTGTGGGCGACATGAAAGCGCAGGCTGGTGTCGTGGTGCGGCTCGACCGCCGGCCAGGCCTCGCGGGTCTCGGCGGGTGGTCGCAGCTCCAGAATGTCGTCCTGCAACTGCTGGAGCAGGCCGGGGTGCGCGCAGTCTTCCAGTGGTGACTCGAACAGATCGATGCGCAGCGCCTCGGCCTCGAAGCGCGCGCGATAGCTTTCCTGATCATCGAATTCGTCGAGCAGGCGCAGGTAGTCGCGGCCCTGCTTGCCCCAGGCGGCGAGCAGCGGCTGGGCGTGCAGGTGGAGCTGGGTGTCGTCGAGCTCGATGGGCATGCCGGGGCGCCGCTGCTGGCGCTTGCGGGCGGCGCGCAGCAGGTCCTTGTGCTCGATGATATCGGCCCAGTAATGCCGGCAGGGGTTGTGCACGCAGAGCACCACCTGGCTGAACCGGGCGATGGCGGCCAGGGCTTCCAGCGTCTGGCGCGGTAGCGAGGAAATGCCGAAGACGATGACGCGACGCGGCAGGCCGGGAGGACGCGCCTCTCTATCACCCTGCTGTGGGCTCTCGGCCAGTTCGCGGCAGGCCTCCAGGAAGCGGCCATGCACCACGGCGCGGCTGCTGGCCAGGCCGGCGTCGCCCAGGTGATGGGCGATGTCGTCGCGCAGGTAACGCCACAGGGCCGGCTGCCAGCGCTGGTCGTCGTCCAGCGGGCGGGCCTGGCCACGGGCGTCGATGATCTCGTCGCGGCCCTCGGCCCAGGCCGCCAACCAGTCGGCGCGATAGACCTGATACTGGTCGAACAGATCGGCCAGTCGCTCGGCGAGCTGATGACGCTTGCGCAGATCGTCGTCATCGGCCAGGAAGCGCGACAGGGGCGCGAACAGCGGGTCGTCGAGCAGCGCCGGCAGCAGGCGCATCAGGCGCCAGATCAGGCGCGGCTTGTCCAGCGGCGACTCCGCCGGCACCGCACCCTCGCCGTCGCGATGCACCAGCACACTGCGGTAGGCCTGCCACAGGAAGCGCGCCGGCAATGTGACATCCAGCGCCGCCGCCACGCCGCTGCCCCGGGGATCATCGGCGGCCAGGGCCAGCTTGAGCCACTGGCTGATGCCGTTGCTCTGCACCAGGATGGTCTCGTCCTCCAGCGGGTCGAGCGGGTGCTGGCGCATCCAGGTCACCGCCAGATCGCGCAGGTCCTCCAGGCGGTTGCCGTGCACCACCATGAAACCGGGTTGCAGGGATGCATCGGAGGAGGCGGGCATGGCGATTCCTTGGCAGCGGACAACGTGCCCTCATGGTGCCGGAAAACGCCCCAAGCATGAAGCCGGCTTACACTCCCTCGTTTGAGCGGCCCTGGCCGGCCTGCACCGAGGTCTGCGCCTTGTCCACCTTGCGGCGCTGGAATTCGTCATATTCGCGTGCTTCGCGCTGCCGCTCGATGAATTCCCGCATCAGCTCGCGGACAACCTGAGACGCTGGGCGGTGGGCGGCTTCAGCTTCCGCCATGAAGGCTTCGCGTAGCTCGGATTCAAGCTTCATGGTGAACACGGACTCTTTGCTCATCGTGACTCTCCCATAACTGGTACTGAAAAAGTATATACGATGTCATCACAAAGTTCGTTCTCCTGATGGCGACCCTTGCGTGTCGCCCGTGACGCCTTGTTGAGCAGCCGTGCCATCAGCATCGGGCTTACCGCATCCGCTAGCTCCGTCAGAGGCAGGAAGTCATGGCTCACTCCTAGGTATCACCAGGGCTAGGTGTGAGCTCTCGGTTAGTGGTTAATCCAGGGCCCTTCACCTAGCTTGGCAAGGGCCCGCTCGGCGGTCAGTCAGATGGAGACAATCGGAATTCCTAGCGAGCGAAGGTTGAGGCGCTCGATCAGTGATCGTTCTCTCTCATCCGTTTTCTCTGAATGAGCTGGAAGGGCTCTAGAGACCCGGCCGTTTTGTGCTTGTGGATGTGCATCGGCCACTTATTCGGGAAGTTAGCCAGCATCTCGTAAGACCCACGGTAGTCGAACCCATACTTGGCAGCCTCGTGTCGGTCGGCTGCGAACACCACTTCTCTGATTCCTGAATAAAGTGCGTTGAGGTAGCACATGGCACAGGGCTCACCCGATGCCAGGAGCATCGCTCCACGTAGGTGGGGGACTCCTGTGACACGACATGCATCTCGAATAGCCTCGACTTCTGCATGCGCAGTTGGATCATTATGTTCCAGGACGCGGTTGACGCCGCGCCCCAGAACCTCACCGCTGGCATCCACAACGAAGGCCGTGAATGGTATGCCGCCGCCATGGACATGCTCTGTGGAATAAGCAACAACATCCATCATGAGCTGACCAAGACGAGCGGATTGACTTGTGGGCATCAACTTCTCCAGAAGAAAATTTTCAATTGGAAGAGCAAGTAGTTTAAGGCATATGTTGACGAATGCGTCACTTATGGATCATTAAGTTACTTGCCCTTCTCTTTTGTTTATATTACATCAAGTTTATGCAAGGCTTGGGTCAGTGTCTTGCAGTTTTTCGCTGCTGGCGAGCTTCAACCAGATGACACCGGCGATGATGACTGCCAACCAGAAGGCTTGGGTCATTGTGAGCGTTTGGTCGAAGAGAGTGCTTCCGAACACGGCAGAACCTACCGCGCCGATTCCTGCCCATACTGCGTACCCAATCCCGACATCGATCGTTTTCAAGGCAACGCTTAGGGCATAGAGCGTTAGCAGAAAGAATACGATGGCAGAGACCGACCAGCTCAGTACGCTGAATGCTTCACTTCCTGCCACGCTCAGCGCATACCCGATTTCGAAGGCTCCAGCGAGTAGCAGCATGATCCATGCCCTGCCAGTGCTTGCTTGCTTTTCAGATGCTATAGTCATGATTTTTACTCTCAGAAAGGTTGATTAGTTTGCAGTTGGTAGTATTGGTAAGCTAAGGGGTTTTATGCAGCGCCACTGAGGTGAAGACCAATAACACCTCCGATAACCAGGGAAATTCCTAACAGTTTTTTTCTGCTCAGACGCTCTCCAAAGAACAACGCACCCAAGATGACAACCCCGACCCCCGCTGCAGAAGTCCAGATCGAGTAGCCAACACCAACGTCGAATTCTAGTAGAGAAAGGCTAAGGAAGAAGGTGGCAATCGCACCGCTTACCAGAGTGGCTACTGTCCACCAAAGCCTGGTGAATCCTTGCGCATTTCCTGCAGAAATTGCGACTGACGTTTCAAAAAGTACGGCAATCCCAAGGTAAATCCAGCTAATCATATGTCTTTCTCCTACATAGCTATTTGCGGGTGGTTAGTCTGATTGGTTAGTGACTCAATGCGTTTTTGACCAGTACGTTCTTATGGGAAAGGCGTGTGAGAGGGACGCTCAGACCAGGTCTCACTATCGACCTGGTCCAGGTTCTCGATTGCCTGACGCAGTTCGGACGGGTTCGGGACCCCCGTGAAGGTTTTCTGACCGACGATGATTGTCGGTACCGACGATATCTGAGCTACGTCGACTGCATGCTGCTGTGCCGCAAGCTGGCGGTCGCGATAGGTCCCCTCGACTAGGGCTTCCTGTACAGCATCCCGAGAAAGCCCTATCTCCGCTGCGAGGTCTGCCAGGACTTGGTGCTTCCCAATGTCTTTCTCCTCCTGAAAGAACGCTTTGAGCACCTGCATCGTAAAGTCGTGGCCCATGCCATGCTCTTCCGCCATGGCAAACACCTGGAAGGCCTTATCTGTCCTTGGCTGCGGGGTGATCTCTGGCAGCTTGATTGGCACGCCAAGCTGTTCCGCCATTGGATAGACTGACCGCTTCCAGATGTCGGGAAGGTACGGGTCCTCCACGCGGAGGGTGGGCACCGGATGGGGACGCAGTTCGAACGGCCGCCAGTGGATCGAGATGTCCCGATTTTTAGTCACCTCACTGATGACGTGCTCTGCGAGAAGGCAGTAGGGGCACACGTAATCGGTGTAGATTGTGAGTGTCTTCGTCATTATTCAATCCTGTGTTTGTGCATACATATTTATGGCTTTACATTGCGATCCGCTCTTTATTTGCCTGGGCTCCTTCGACGTAATAAGCCAGTGCAGACAAGAGTTTCAGCTATTTCATGGACCCCTATCCTTGGTGAAGGTAGTGATTATTTATTTGCATGTGCATGCACTTTATAGAGGACAGGGAGCTGCTCTGTCAAGATGCATGCGCATGCAAACAAATGGTTTCCTTGCTGTGCCCGACCAGCCACTCGATAGCGTGCACTGGCTCTGCTATAGGACGAGAAGCTTGGTAGGTCGGTAACTATCTGATGTTTTTATATTTTATATGGAAGTACCATAAAGGGAGAGGGGTGGTGCGGTATCACTGGGCCTGGTTGAAGCAGAGCGCAGCCTAGAGGCTCATTCTTCGGTAGGCTACTTGGACGGTATAGCGTACTATATGTATGTACACAGAAATCAAGCTTAATAGACTATGTTTATATCACTTAGGAATATCTATCTATGATCTCGCAATCTGTGCTTTGGCAGAGAGTCAAGAACGTTGTTGATAGCGTGGAAAATCAGGTCGCGAAAGCACTCCTACGGGAACATGGGATCGGTCTTACAGACTACCGCGCTCTGAAACTGCTCTCTGATGCCTCTGACTCCGAGCTGCGAATGCTGGAGCTGGCCAAGCTTTTGGGATTAAACCAGAGCTCTGTGACTCGGCTGGTGGAGCGCCTTGAGCGGGAGGGGTACACGACTCGTGATCTTTGCCCGGATGATAAGAGGGGCGTCTACACCGTACTGACTGATCGTGGCAGGGAGATGCTGAGTCGGGCGGGACAGGACTATGATGACTACCTTAAAAAGGCTCTGGACGAGGCTGGTGCTCATGTGGAGAGCAGACAGATCGTCCAATGTCTTCGCAAGATGACTCAGGACCAGTCTCCGACAGAGGTGTGAACCGCGCCGGCTTTCTCGGAGATCCGTTGGTTGGAGTCAGGCTGCCTTCTTGGCCTGACCCTATTGCGCAAAATACAGCGCTTATCGCTCGGTTGGTGGCATGTTGCCGATCTACTCCAGGAGCCACCGATATTGCACCAGTCGGCCCACTCCAGGGTAGCGAGCCACTGGCTTCTAGGTGTTGTCATGGCCACCTTCGGCGCCGCTCCTGTCTTGAACAACCCGATAACAGTCTTGGCCAGTGCGTTGTCCTATGAGTCGCCGGTACTCCTGACAGACAGTGGGGTGCCCGGCCCTGGGACTGTGAAGGCGTGGCGGCATGGTTGCCCTTGAGTGGCGTGATGACAGTTAGTGAGCCTTGCCGATCGTCGCTCGCTCGAAGGCGTCGGCTTCGTTCAACAGCCAGTCGATGAAGCTTGCTACGGCGGGCGGGGCTTCGCCGTGCGTGGGCGTCAGCAGGTCGTAGGTCATGGGTGAGGTGAGGACATGACGGTCGCCGAAGGGGCGCACGAGTACTCCGCTTTCCAGCCGGTCCCTGGCGACGGTGTGATTGGCCAGCATGATGCCACGCCCAGCGATGGCCTGATCCATGGCCAGGCCATATAGCGAATAACGACGCTGCGGCGGCGCGACTCGGTCGGCGATGCCGACGGCTTCGAGCCATGCCTGCCAGCCGGGGAAGGTGGCGCCCTGTGTCGAACACCAGCCGACTTCGAGCAGGGTATGGTGGGCCAGGTCGGCAGGTTCCAGCGGGCGGTCATTCCGCTCCAGCAAGGCTGGGGCACAGACGGGAAACAACTCGTCGCCGAACAGGCGGTGATTCATCACCTCCGGCCAGGGACCGCGGCCGTATCGGATCGCCAGGCGGGCCCCGTCGCCTTGCCAGGCCGGTATCGTCAACGACTGGCTGGCCTCCAGGGAGATGTCGATGCCGCCCACGTTGGCGTCGAAGTCCGCCAGCCGTGGCAACAGCCATAGCTGCATGAAGGATGGCGGGGCGCTGAGCGTCAGCATGGGCGAGCGGCGCGCACTTTCCTGGGCAGTCTGGACGCCGGCGGCGATGCGCTCGAGGCCGCTGTCGATGTCCTTGGCCAGTTGGCGTCCGGCCTCGTTCAGGTGCACGCCGCTGGCCTGCCGGGCGAAGAGTGATACGCCGAGCCGCGATTCCAGTTGCTTGATCTGACGGCTGACCGCACCGGGCGTTACGCCGAGCCGACCGGCGGCGTCCTTGAAGCTTTCCGTGCGCGCCGCTTCGGCAAATGCGCGTAGCGCGTTCAGGGGTAGGCGTTCGATCTTCATGAGTTGAGTTTTCCTGAGCCTTGACCTCCAGATTAATCGTTTGGCGCCGCCGCCAGCAAATGCTGAACTTGGCGCAACTCAATGATCAGGGGGCGATATGCAGAATACCAGCCAGTTGAATAATGCTATGGCAGCGAGGGGTGTCGGCTCGGCGCGCCGGAAGCTGGATATGCCGGCCAGTGCCTTGATGGTGCTGTTCTGCCTGGCGCTGGGGTTTCAGCAGGTGGCCATCAAGATGGTAGCGATGGACATCTCGCCGCTGGCGCAGATTGCCCTGCGTTCGTCACTGGCGGCGCTACTGGTGGCGGCGCTGGTCTACCGACAAGGCATTCGGATGCACGATCTGCGTGCGCATATTGGCCCGGGCATCCTGGTGGGAATGGGATTCGCCGCGGAGTTCGTGTTTGTGGCCTGGGGGCTGAACTACACGCTGGCTTCGCACATGTCGGTGTTTCTGTACACGGCGCCGGTGTTTGCGGCGTTGGGGTTGCACTTTTTGGTTCCCGGCGAGCAGTTGACGGGGCGTCAGTGGCTAGGCGTGGGGCTGGCCTTCGGCGGCATGGTGCTCGCCATAGCGCCCGCGACCGACATCGAGAACGCCGCCGACATCCTGCGGGGCGATATCCTGGGGCTGTTGGCCGGTCTGGCCTGGGCCGCCACCACCCTGGTGATACGCCGTTCTTCGCTTTCTGAAGTGCCCCCGGTCCAGACGCTGTTCTATCAGCTCGCTTTCACCGGGCTGATGTTGCTGCCCGTGACCGCACTGCTCGGCGATCTGGGTCGCATCCAGGCGACCGGCGCCGTGATCGCCAGCCTGACCTTCCAGACGCTGGTCATTTCCCTGGCGGCGCTGCTGCTGTGGTTTGCGCTGTTGCGGCGCTACTTCGCCTCGCAACTGGGGATCTTCTCGTTCCTGTCGCCGGTGTTCGGCGTACTGTTCGGCGCGCTGCTGCTCGGCGAGCCTCTAACGATCAACTTCCTTGCCGGCGGGGTGGCCCTGCTTATCGGCCTGCTGGTGGTGACGCGTTAGGTGTCCATACAGACCAGTGACCTGGGCGTGATTCAGCATCCTTGGTGTTTATTGACACTGGGAAAACCAGGCCCGTGCAGGTCAGTAGAGAGTCAGGTGCATTACCAAATAGTTTGTAAGGCCTGCTCGTGATCGATCCGAAGCAAAGATCCGGAGGCCGGCATATCAGCTAGAGTAGTGGTCGATAAGCCCAGTCGAGCCGAAGTTACGAAAAGATACTTGTTACTGCTATCGAAGATACAGCTCGTTGGGCGAAGAACAGGGAGTGTTATTTTTTGTACGATGTCACCGTTCGGGGATATTCGTGCAATGCCGGCCCCATCGAAGAGAACGCTGAGCAAAAAACCTTGCTGGTCAACCACCAGTCCATCCGGTTTCCCTTGGTTTGGGTCAATGTCGGTCAGTCTTCGCCGATAGCTGGCCTCGCCGGAAGATATGTCATATTCATAGGCGTAAATGGCACCACGTTTTGAATCCGTGACGTAGAGTGTTTTTCCATCAAGGCTCCGGTCGATGCCGTTGATGAGAGTGAAGCCAGAATCGATGGTTTTCCAGATTCCGTTGGGGTCAAGGCGATAAAGGTAGCCGGACCCTTCGCTCAGGCTTTCATCCATCAGGCCAACCCAAAGACGGCCTTCAGGGTCGAGGTAAGCGTCGTTAAGCCGGTAGCCTGTCCGAGCGTGAGGCGCCGTAGCTATTCTCTGCCTCTGCCCTGTGGTCTCATCGACTTGTTCTACATGGCAGCCAATACCAACGAGCAACTGGCCCTTATGTGTCTCAGTGACAAAGCCGAGAGGTGCAGGCAAGGCATGGGTGATATTGTGTCCTCTGGCTGGGTCGAAGATATTGAGAGAGGCTTCGAGGGTGTCTACCCACAAGAGATGGCCTCTGGATGGACTCCATACGGGGGACTCGCCGAGCGTTGCCTGGCTCGAAAACGCGACTGATGTGGCCTTCATGCGCGCGGCTCCACGTCAGGAATGGCGATCAGGGGCCAGCTTTTCGCCACCTCATGAGCCGTTGATGCGGGAGTTGCTTGCAGGTTGCGAGGATAATCAACACCCTCGGCCTCCATTGCTTTGGTGGCATGAAACTGGCCGTTTGCGGCACGCAGAACCCATCCACCTTCGATGCATGCAGTGGAAGCGAGGAATGCCACACCTGGAGCCACTTCGGAAGGACGTAGTTCGTCAGGCTCGCTATTGATGCCCCACATGCGAGTCTTGGCGACAGGGGAAACTGCATTGACGATGATATTGTCCTCTTCGCCTTCGGCCGCCAGGACATTCATGATGCCTACCACTGCACTTTTGGCCGCGGAGTAAGATGCCAACCCTTTATGCACATATTGAGGATAAAGCGCGCGACAGGATGTCGTCATGACGATACGACCATGCCCCGCTGCTTTCATCGCGGGCCATGCGGCCTGTGTGAGCCAAAGAGGGGCCTTGGCGGTGATCGCCATCATTCGGTCAAAGGAAGTTTCTTCTATCGTCTCGATGCTTTCATAGCCAACCCAGCCTGCATTATGAATGAGGGCATCGAGCCTCCCTGTTAAGGTCAATGCTTGGTCGATGAGTCCATGGCAGCCTTCGCGGGAGCTTATATTCCCGGCAACGGCTCGTGCATCCAGTCCTTCTGCCTGCAGTCGCTGAGCTGCAGTTTCCGCCACTTCGGGTGAACTTCCATTGCCGTCAATATCTGCGCCGATATCCTGCAAGAGAACCGTGGCACCGAGCTGTCCGATACAGCGTGCATAGGCGAAACCAAGCCCTCGCCCAGACCCTGTTATGAGTACCACCTGGCCTTCGAAATTGATCATTCCATACTCCGGTCTATACATGCAGGAGAAGCATGAAATGGTTATCATGATATATAAAATATTATTTATAATGCTTTATGATATTTTCTTTGTATCATGAGGTGTTAAAGCCATTGAAACACGATCGAGGGAATGGAAATGGCGCTAGATGCCAGGGCACGAATCACTTTACGCACCATGGAGCAATTCGTTGCTGTAGCGGAAGAGCTGCATTTTCATCGGGCTGCGGAAAGGTTGAATATGTCGCAACCTCCCCTCACCAGTGCGATTCGCAAGCTGGAGGAGGATATTGGTGTAACCCTGATCAAGCGTGGGAATCGCGTGCTGGGCTTGACCCCCGCAGGAAGAAAGTTCCTGGAGGAAGCGCGTGAGACCCTTCGACAGGCGCAGCAGGCCATAACGGGTACGCAGGAGGTGGCCGCAGGGCAAACAGGTCTGGTACGCCTGGGCTATGTGGGTAGCTCCCTTTATGGTCGTTTACCGGATGCCATTCGTGCATTCAGGATGCAGTATCCAAGGGTGCGCCTTGAGCTTCGTGAAGCCACCACCGCCGCTCAGGTTGCCGCAATACGTGCTGGAACGATGGATGTCGGTGTGGTGATACCGCCACTCCATAATGCTCAAGATGTTGAGCTGGATCGCTTCGACAGTGACCGGCTATGCATGGCGATACCGAGGGATCATCCTCTCGGAGAGCAGGATAGGGTCAAACTTTCTGATTTGTCGGAGGAATCGTTCATTTTATGGCCTATGCTCGAAGGGCGAGGGTTTCATCTGCAGGTGATCCGCCTGTGCGCCAACGCAGGGTTTGTGCCGAGAGTCGAACAGGAGGCGTACGGAATGCACGCCGTGCTATCCCTAGTCGCTGTCGGGTTCGGAGTTTCCGTCGTGCCAGAGAGCATGAGCGGATTCCGTGATGACCGGATCACTTATCGATCAATATCCGATTCGGGCTCCGAGTTCGACCTCTCCTTTGTGTATCGTGACCCTTCCCCTTCGGCGGCGTCCTTCGTTGGTCATGCCTCGGGAAAAGAGAGGCAGGAGACCTTCTATAGCCAGTAGTTCGGCCAATGGCGCCCTTCGCCCAGGTTGTTGAGCAGCAGCGCTACCAGCACCAGGCTCACCGAGCCGGCCAGTACCGGCATCAGCAGGAAATCATAGCCCACTGCACCGGACATCATCACCACCAGCGGATTGGCGCCTGCCGGAGGATGCACTATCCGTAGCCCCTGCATGGCGGCGATAGCCACGCCGACGCCGATCGCCATAGCCAGCGGTCCGGTGCCCAGCAGTTGCATGACGACCAGGCCGACCAGCGCCGAGACCAAGTGACCGCCGATCACATTGCGGGGCTGGGCCAGCGGTGCCCCCGGCGCGGCAAACAGCAGCACGCAACTGGCACCGAAAGGGGCCATCAGCAGTGGCACCTCGGTGAGCTGTGTCAGCCAGGCCACCAGGCCGATACCGCTGATGCCCCCCACCAGGCCGATGAGAATCTGGAAAGTGTCGGGGCGCGCCGGCAGGGTGCCGCCGCCTTTCATTTTATGGAGCATGGAGATCGTCTCATTAAATTGTGTACAGACAGGTCTGTACAGTAGTATCATAAAGGCATTGATGCAAGACTTTCCGATGAAAAGGAGGAGTTCATGGCCAAGCGCGACGACATTCTGGCTACGGCGACCCGGTTGTTCGGGGAGCATGGTTATCATGCGGTTGGCGTGGACCGAATCCGGGATGAGGCCGAAGTCTCCAAGATGACGCTTTACCACCACTTTCCCGGTAAGGAAGCGTTGGTGGAGGCAGTGCTGGAACAGCGTCATGAGCGCTTCATGACTTCCCTGAATGCAGCAGTCGAGTCGGAACGCACGGTGGAAGCGCGGCTTCGCGCGGTCTTCGACTGGCATGCGCGCTGGTTCTCCTCCGAGCACTTCCACGGCTGCATGTTCATTAAGGCGACGGAGGAGTACGCCCGGAAGCCGGTTTCCCTGCTGGCGCTTTCGCAACGCCACAAGGTAGAGGTGAAGGCATTGGTCGAGGAGATTCTCGCCGAGCAAGAGGGCACGGCTGCGCCACGGCTGGCTCGCCTAGTCCAGGTGACGCTGGATGGTCTGATCGCCAACGCCTATTTGTTCGGCCCGGACGCCGTGGATGATGCCTGGGCGGCGCTGGCGCCTCTGTTGGAGCTGGACGCTCGGCCATTGGATCGAGAAGGCGAGGCGCACTGGGCGCAGTCCTGAGGGCCTTGTTTCGCGGATGTGACGCTGCACTGTGGTCGGCAATCGAGGGCTGCCGCTCGTCTGCTGGAAACGCTATCTTGCATACGTAAATTACGGCTTCTGGAGTAACGCATGGATATCTGGCTTTGGCTCACGTACGTGGGGGTAATCGCGGCACTGATCAGCTTTCCCGGCCCGGTTGCGCTGTTGTGTGCCACGCATGGCGTACGCTTCGGCCGCCAGAATGCCTTTGCCACAGTGATGGGCGGCACCCTGGCTTCGCTGGTCATGATGGCGCTTTCTGCCGTGGGGCTGGGCGCCATATTGTCCGCGTCGGAATCGGCGTTTTTACTGCTCAAGCTGGTGGGCGGTGCGTATCTGGTCTTTCTCGGCTTGCAGGCCTGGTTAAGGGCGCCGGAAGTGGCAGCCGTCACGCCCCCTCAGGCCCCGCAGGAGGCGCGATCCAGGCTGTTGGCTGGACAGCTGTTTCGCCGCGGCTTCACGGTGGGCATCAGCAACCCGAAGGATCTGCTGTTTTTTGCCGCGCTCTTCCCCAACTTCATTACCGTGGGAGAGCCGCAACTGATGCAGTTCATGATTCTGGCGCTGACCTGGCTGGTCGTCGATATTGCCATGATGTCGGGTTATGCCGCCGTGGGGTCTCGTGTTGGCCGCTGGCTCGGTTCTAGTCGTCGCATGCGTCTGTTCAACCGGGTGACTGGAGGCTTGTTCATTTCGTCGGGTGGGGCGCTGGCCGTTTCCAGCCAGTAATCTGATGGGTCGGCCGAAGCCTTGATAGTGCGCATGCACACGCCATACTTCAATCTCGACGCACCCATCGGCGTGATCGCCGACACTCACGGCACGCTGCGCGACGAGGCGCTGGGCATGCTGGAGGGCTGCGGGCTGATCCTGCACCTGGGCGATGTGGGCAGCCGCGATCGGGATGAGGCGATCCTCGAGCGGCTGGGCGAGCTGGCGCCGGTGTATACGGTGCGCGGCAATGTCGATACCGCCGACTGGGCCGAGCGCCTGCCGTGGCATCTCGACCTGCGGGTCAACGGCTGGCGGCTGCATCTGGTGCATGATCTCGCCGACTTCGATGCGGCCACCGCCTGCGATGCGGTGCTCCACGGCCACTCTCACAAGGCGCGCAACGAATGGCGCGATGGCCGGCTGCTGTTCAATTCCGGCGGCGCCGGTCGTCGGCGCTTTTCCCTGCCGTTGACGGTCGGCAAGCTGTGGTGCGACGAGGCGGCCCTGCGCGGTGCCATCCTGCATCTGCCGGTCTAGCCGTTGGCCGTTTCCTCGACGGCTGTCCGGGCAGGCAGGGCCCGCAGCTCGAGCCTGCCGTCGGGGCCTGCCTCGAGCTCCACCGGGTCGGTGAGCACGCCCTGAAACTCGCCGTTTTGCTGCATCAGGCAACTCATCAGTAGGTCCCGGCCGTTGGCGTGGAGCCAGCGCGGGGCATAGCGGTCGCAGTCCGGGGTGCCGTCGAGGAAATGGCCTTCGGCGATGCGCCAGGGGCCGAGCGGATGGTCGGCCATCAGGTAGTGAATGCCCGAGACCGGCTCGCCCGGGTAGGTCTCGCGGTAGGCTGCCGACCAGTAGGGAGCGCTGGTGCAGAACAGGCAATACCAGCGGCCATTCTTCTCGAATACCGTGGGGACCTCGATTTCGCCGAAGCCGCCGACGAAGACAGGCGGCTCGAGGGACCAGTGATACAGGTCGGGGGAGCGCGCCAGGCCGATGGCGCCGGCGGCCAGGGTGTCGTCGGGAAGCGGCGAGCGGGCCGTGAAGAACATCAGCCAGCCGTCACCCTCCGGGTCGCGAATGACCCAGGGGTCGCGCAGCGACTCGTCCTTCCAGCGCTCGGGCAGGTGCGGCTCGTAGCACTCGGCATTGGGGCCGCGGCGCTCCAGTGCCAGGCCCTGTTTGTGCCAGTGGTGAAGGTCCGTGCTGGTGGCATGGCCGATACGCTGATGAAGGCCGTTCTCGGCGTGACTGGTGCCGGTATAGAAGAGGTGCCAGAGGTTGTCGTCGCCTTTTACCACGGAGCCCGTCCAGACGCTGCAGTCATCGAAGGCCGGCGTGGGCGAGGGCGCAAGCACCGTGCCCTGATAGCTCCAGTGGACGAGGTCCGTGCTGGTGGCGTGGCCGTGGCTGACGTGCCAGTGGCGCTGTTCCGGATCGCCCAGCGCGCGATCCGCCTGCAGGAAGAAGGCATGCCAGAGGCCCTGATCCTCGACGTACCAGCTATCCCAGATCCATTTGTCGGCCAGTTCCAGCATGTGTCGTCCCGCAGGTAACTATCGAAAAGTGCCTGATTCTAGGGCATTGGTAATGCCGGTAACCAGAGCGCCAGGGCCACCAGCGTGGCCAGCAGCACCGGTGGGGTGATCACCAGCCCCACCTTCATGTACTGCCCCCAGCCGATGCGATAGCCCTTGCCGGCCAGCACATGCAGCCACAGCAGGGTGGCGAGGCTGCCGATGGGCGTCAGCTTGGGCCCCAGGTCGTTGCCGATGACGTTGGCGTAGACCATCAGTTGCTGGGGCTGCTGTGAGACCTCGGCCTGGTCGATGGCCAGGGCGCCGATCAGGGTAGCGGGCATGTTGTTCATCAGCGAGGCGAGGATCGCCGAGGCGAAGCCGGTGCCCACGGTGGCCACCAGGTCCCCCTGCCGACTCAACCAGACCAGCACCTCGGCGGCGGCGTCGGTCAGCCAGGCATTGCCCAGGCCGTAGACCACCAGGTACATGCCCAGCGAGAACAGCACGATCTGCCAGGGGGCGTTGCGCAGCACGCTCTTCAGCGAGATGACATGCACGTGCCCGGCACTGAACCAGCGGCCGGCGATGGCCATCAGTACCAGGGCGGCGCACCCCATGATCAGCGCGAAAGGCAGCTCCCAGTGGGCGGTCAGGAAGAGGGCTGCCAGCAGGGCCAGCAGCAACGGGAAGGCAGCACGGAAGACCTGATGGTCGCGGATCGCGTCGGCGGGGGACTCGAGGCGTTCGACGTCGTAGCGGCCGGGCACCTCGCGGCGGAAGTACCAACCAAGTACCAGCAGCGTGGCCAGCAAGGCGACCAGGTCCACCGGCACCATGACCAGTGCATAGCGGCTGAAGCCGATGTCGAAGTAGTTGGCGCTGACGATGTTCACCAGGTTGGAGATGATCAGCGGCAGGCTGGTGGAGTCGGCGACGAAGCCGGTGGCGATGATGAAGGCCAGGGCCGCGCCTGGCCGGAAGTCGAGCCGCGCCAGGATGGCCACCACGATCGGCGTGAGCAGCAGGGCGGCGCCGTCGTTGGCGAAGATCGCCGCGATCATGGCACCGAGCAGGATGATCAGCGGAAACAGCAGCCGGCCCCGGCCATTGCCCCAGCGCGCGATGTGCAGGGCGGCCCAGGCGAAGAAGCCGGCCTCGTCGAGAATCAGCGAGATGATGATCAGCGCCACGAAGGTGAAGGTGGCGTCCCACACGATGTGCCACACGGTGCCCACATCGCCCCAGTCGACCACGCCCAGCAGCAGCGCCACGCCGGCGCCGCCCAGGGCGCTCCAGCCGATGCCCAGCCCGCGGGGCTGCCAGATGACCAGCACCAGCGTGGCCACGAAGATGCCGAATGCCAGCATGAAAGGCTCCGTTGTCAGTGAGTGGCCTGGTTGACGCGCTGCGAGACCTGTTCGGCGCTTTCCACCCGCTCGGAGTAGCGGTCGGTGAGATAGGCGCTGCGGTCGCGGGTCAGCCAGGTGAACTTGACCAGCTCCTCGCAGACATCCACGACGCGCTGATAGAGCGGCGAGAGGCGCATGCGTCCGGCCTCATCGAATTCGTTGAAGGCCTTGGGTACCGAGGACTGGTTGGGGATGGTCAGCATGCGCATCCAGCGGCCGAGGACGCGCAGCTGGTTGACGGCATTGAAGCTCTGGCTGCCGCCGGAGACTTCCATGACGGCCAGTGTCTTGCCCTGGGTGGGGCGCACGCCGCCCAGCGCCAGGGGAATCCAGTCGATCTGGGCCTTCATGATGCCGGTCATGGCGCCGTGGCGCTCCGGGCTGACCCAGACCATGCCCTCGCTCCAGGTGGCCAGCTCGCGCAGTTCCTGCACCCTGGGGTGGTCGCTGTCGGCATCATCCGGCAGCGGCAGGCCGGCGGGGTTGAAGGTGCGCACTTCACAGCCGTACCAGCGCAACAGGCGGGCGGCTTCCTCGGCGAGCAGGCGCGAGTAGGAGCGTTCGCGCAGCGAGCCGTAGAGCACCAGGATACGCGGGGCATGCCGGGAGGCGTCGGGGCCGACCAGGGCGTCGATGTCGATGGGGTCGAGCTGCTCGGGGTCTATGTTGGGCAGGTCGTCTTGACTCATGGGGCTTGGGTCCTGCGGCTTCGGTGGAAGAGTCGCTCAGCTCGAGGGGGGCGAGCCCGGTTCGTCGCGGGTAGTCGGCGATGCCGCTGCTGAGGTGTCGCAGGCGTCAGGGTTGCCGGCACAGCAATCGCGCAGCAGGGCATCCAGAGTGCCTTGCAGGTGCTCGAGACAGGCGCGGTAGATGACCGAGCGACTCTGGCGGCGCGAGGTCACCAGGCCGGCCCGGGCCAGTACGCCCAGGTGTGTCGACATGGTGTTATGCGGCACATCCAGCTCACGGGCGATATCACCGGCGGGCAGGCCGTCCGGCTCGTGACGCACCAGCAGCCGGAACGTCTCGAGGCGCGTCGACTGCGACAGGGCGGAGAAAACATCGATCAAGCAGCTATTGTCCATATGTCGAGAATTACAGACATATTGAGCGAATGCAATGGAAGGTTGCATGACAGTGTATCCAGCGGTCTCGCGAGCGGGGTGCGGAGGGCGCAAGGCCCTGGCACCCCACGGCTGTCTCAGCCCAGCTCGAAGGGCACCTCGCCGGCTTCGTGGGCCAGCAGCCATTGCTTGCGGCCGATGCCGCCGGCATAGCCGGTGAGGCTGCCATCGCTGCCGATGACGCGGTGGCAGGGCACGACGATGGCCAGCGGGTTCTTGCCATTGGCGTTGCCGACGGCGCGCTGGCCGCCCTTGCAGCGGAGCTGGTCGGCGATTTCACCGTAGTTGCGCGTCTCGCCGAAGGGAATGGTCGACAGGGCGTCCCAGACACGCCGCTGGAAGTCGGTGCCGATGGGCGCGAGCGGCAGGTCGAAGGCGTGGCGCTGGCCATCGAAGTACTCGGCCAGTTGCTGGCGCGCGCGATCCGTTACCTCGCTGGGCTTGGGTTCGCCGTCCTGGCTCTGGACGAAGGCGATCTCGGTGAGGCCGCGGGCGTTGGCGGTCAGCTTGATCAGGCCCAGCGCGTCGCGCTGCGGGGGTTCGAAGTAGTCGAGCGCCTGGCTCATGGGGTTGCCTCCTTGTCCGTCGCATGCGGGACGTGAGTGTCGCGAGTCGATGCCTCCAGCGTATCGCGCGCCGGCGGCTGCGCCCATAGCTGGAGGGTCAGGTAGCTGCGCCAGGGCGCGGCCCCGGCCGGGTCGTATTCGCCCAGGTGGCCGAGCGCGCGGCGCACTCCGGCATCGCCTTCCAGCCAGATATCCGGGTGGCCGGTGCCGCGCATGGCGGCATAGCGGGCGGTCCAGGGGCCGATGCCCTTGAGGCTGGTCCACTGCAGTGGGTCCGCCATCCGCTCGGGCTCGGCAAAGGCGGCGGCCAAGCGTTGCAGGGTGGCCTTGCGGGCGCCGGGCATGCGCAGGAAGTCGAGTTCGCTGGCGGCGACCCGGGCGGGCGTGGGGAAGTATCGGCCCTGCGCGGTGGGCTCGCCGAGTTGCGCGACCAACCGGCTGACCAGCTGCCGGGCGGCGGTGATCGACACCTGCTGACCGAGGATGGCCCGCACGCCGGCCTCGAAGGGCGACCACACACCGGGCAGGCGCAATCCTTCGACCAGCGGCAGCTCGGGCAGCAGCCCTGTCAGATGCGCTTCGATGGTATGGGTGTCGGCATCCAGGTCGAGCACGCGGCGGATCTGTTGCACCACCTGGGGCAGCACGGACAGGTCGTCGAGCTCGAGTCGTACGCGGAAGGCGTGCTCCTCGGGGTGATGCTCGGCGGTGAACCAGCCGCGGGCATCGCCCCAGCTCACATGGCGGCCATAGTGATGTTCGCCGACCCACTCCAGCCCCTCGATGGCACGTTGGCGATGGAAGTCGTGGAGCGGCTGCCAGGCATAGGGTGGCCGGTAGGCGAGGCTCAGGGTCAGGCCATCGCCGGCGTCCTGTCCGCGGCGGCGCAGCTCACGCGGGGCCAGCCGGATATGCCGACGAAAGGCGTCATTGAAGCGTCGCAGACTGTGAAAGCCACTCGCATGGGCCACTTCGGTGACGGGCAGCGAGGTCTGATGCAGCAGTTGCTTGGCAAACAGGCACTGGCGGTGCAGGGCGTAGGTCTTCGGCGCGACGCCGAGGTGCTGCTGGAAGAGTTGCCGCAGGTAGCGCTCGCCGATGCCCAGCCGCTCGCACAGCTCCCCCAGGCTGCCCTCGCGCAGGGCACCCTCGTCGATCAGCCGCAGGGCGCGCTCGAAGGTCGTGCGGCTGCCTCGCCAGGCCGGGGAATGCGGGGCGCTGTCCGGCCGGCAGCGCAAACAGGGGCGGAAGCCGGCCTCGGCGGCGGCCAGGGCACTCGGATAGTAACGCACACGGCTCTCGCGGGAGGGCAGCGCCGGGCAGATCGGCCGGCAGTAGATGCCGGTGCTGTGCACCGCGACGAAGAAGCGGCCGTCGAAGCGGGCATCTCGCGCGAGCCGTGCCTGTCGGCATTGCTCCGTGGTCAGCTCGGGCAGCATCCCCGGACCGGGTGCGCTGGTGTCATCCATCCTCGGCTTCACGCCTGCTTCCTCCTGGCTCATGCGTCAGCCTGCAGTGTAGCGCGCCTGCCGGGTAAAACCGGCCGGAATCGGAGGTGATGCCAGGGAGGTCATCACTCCCGCTGGGTGCTGAGCGGGCCATTGGTCTTCAGGGTGTCCATGGCGACCTGGGTGGCGATGTCGTTAAGGCCTTCCATGGGGCTGACGACATTGGCGAGGAAGGCGGAGAGGGCGCTCAGACTCTCTACACAAACCTTGAGAATGAAGTCGTGCTGCCCGGTGACGGTATGGCATTCGATGACTTCGTCGCGTTCCAGCAGGCTGGCCACGACGCCCTGTGGGTCGCCCATCAGGCGCTTGTCCATGGAAAGAAAGATAAAGGCCGTGACGGCAAGCCCCAGGGCATCGGCGGACAAGCGCAGCGAGTAGCCCTGGATCACGCCCTCCCGCTCGAGCCGCGCCAGGCGTCGCGAGCACTGGCTGACCGAGAGGCTGACGGCTTCGGCAAGCTGGCCGAGCGTCAGGCGGGCATCACGCTGCATGTCATGCAGAATTTTCAGGTCGAATCGGTCCAGTGCAATCATTCGCTTGTTTTCAGTTGTGTGATGCAAAAGTATTGCGTTGATTCTGGCGAAAGAGCAGGAAAACGCAAGCCTCTTCCACGCCGGTTTCTCTAGAATGGTGGTCAGGTCGGCCGCAATGTTCGCGGCATGGCGTCGGGTTCCCGGCCGACCCTGTCCTGACCCTCTGGAGGCTTGCCCATGTCCGTTTCACTCGAAGATGCGCGTCAACGCGATCGCCAGGATCCGCTTGGCGCCTGGAAGGCGCACTTCGCGCTGCCGGAAGGCGTGCTCTATCTGGATGGCAATTCGCTCGGCGCTCAGCCGTTGGCGGCGCGTCAGGCCGTCGCCGGGACCCTGGATCAATGGCGCGACGAGCTGATCGGCGGCTGGAATCAGGGCTGGTTCGATGCGCCCGAACGACTCGGGCGGCTGCTCGCGCCCGTGCTGGGCGCCGGCGAAGACGAGGTGCTGGTCACCGACAACATTACCCTCAACCTCTTCAAGCTGCTGGGCTACATCCTTGGTCCGGGGAGCGAGAGCGGCCGGGCGGGGCGTGGCGTGGTATTGAGTGAGGGCGGCAATTTTCCAGCCGATGGCTACATCGCCGAGGGGTTCAGCCATCTGGCCGCTCATGAGCACCGGGTGCTGCCGGAGGGCGCACCGCTGGAGTCGCACCTCGAGGGCGTCGATGTGGTGGTGCTCAGTCAGGTCAACTATCGCACCGGGGCCCTGCGCGACATGGCGGACACCACGCGGCTGGTGCATGACCATGGCGCGGAGGTCATCTGGGACCTGGCCCACTCGGCCGGGGCGCTGCCGGTGGCACTCAACGCCTGCGATGTGCGCTACGCGGTTGGTTGTACCTACAAGTATCTGAATGGCGGGCCGGGGGCGCCGGGCTTCGTGCATGTGCGGCGCGATTATCAGACCCGCGGCTGGCAGCCGCTGTCGGGCTGGCACGGCCATGCCGCGCCGTTCGCCTTCGCGCCGGACTATGCGCCGGCCGCCGACCTGACCCGCTTTCGCACCGGTACCCACTCGGCGCTGGCCTATAGTGCGCTGGAGGCTTCGCTGGCGATGTGGGCGCGGGTCGACATGGCGGCGCTGCGCGACAAGAGCCTGGCGCTGACCGAGCTGTTCCGGGCGTGCCTGGCCGATGTCTTTGCGGCCCACGGCATCGAGGACATCACCCCGGCGCCCGAGGCGCGGGGCAGCCAGGTGTCGCTGGTGGCCGGCGAGCACGGCTTTGCCATTGTTCAGGCACTGATCGCCCGCGGGGTGATCGGCGATTATCGCGAGCCAGGCCTGATGCGCTTCGGTTTTGCGCCGCTCTACCTGAGCCACGAGGATGTCTGGCAGGCCGCGCGGCACTTCCGCGAGGTGGTGGAGAGCGGCGAATATCGGGCAGAGCGTTTTCAGGTGCGCTCGGAGGTGACCTGATGGCGGGCGCCGAGCGGGAGCAGGCTTACTTGCCGAGCCGCTGGGCGCGTGCCCCACAGGCCACGCTGGCACGCCAGGCCGAACTGGGAGTCCGCCTGCGTGAACGCCACCCACCACAGCCTTTGCGCTATGGAGCGGGGGCCGGGGAGGGGATCAACCTCTTTGTGCCGCCGTCGGGCCAGCCCCGGGGGCTGATGGTGTTTCTGCATGGCGGTTACTGGCAGGAGCTGGATGCCTCGGCAACCGACTTCCTGGCCGAGTCCTGGCTGGCGGCCGGCTGGGCCTTTGCGTCCGTGGATTATCCGCTGGCGCCCGGGGCTTCCATCGAGGCCATGGTAGAGGCCGTGCGGCGCGCGGTCACCCGCTTGCAGGACGCCCTGAGCGCCCGCTATCCCGGCATACGGGTCCATCTCGGGGGACACAGTGCCGGCGCCCACCTGGCGCTGATGAGCTGTCTGGGCGAGCCGCGGCTCACCGCGATCGACTCCTTGTGGTTGATCAGCGGCATTTACGACCTGCGGCCGCTGGTGGATACCTGTATCAATGCGCCCCTGGGGCTGGATCACGGGCGCGCCGCGCAGCTGAGTCCGCTGTGCCGGTCGCTTCAGGGACTGCCACCGCTAGGTCTGCTGTGCGGCGAACATGATCCGCCGGCCTTTCGCGCCCAGAGCGAGTGCCTCGTGCAACAGGCCAGGGCGGCGGACCTGCCCTGTCGGCTCAGACTGCGCGACGGCTGTGACCACTTCGACATTCTGGAACGGCTCGCGGATGAGCCGCACCACTTGCCCCCCGCCATACCGACAACCGGGCCGTCATGCCCGGCATCAGGAGGAGTCGCATGAGTCATTCCGACGAGAGCCCGACACCGCGGGGCGCCGTTAACCTGGAGGATGAGACCCGCGTTCACTGGGATCAGGACATGAGTTACGGCGAGTACCTGCAGCTCGAGCCCTTGCTGGCCTGTCAGCAGCCACTGTCCGGGGCGCATGATGAGATGCTGTTCGTGGTCATCCATCAGGTCTCCGAGCTGTGGCTCAAGCAGTGTCTCCACGAAGCGCATGCGGCGGCCCGGCACATTGCGGCGGACCAGCTCAGGCCGGCGTTCAAGATGCTCAGCCGGGTGGCGCGCATCCAGGAGCAGATGATTCAGGCCTGGGAGGTGCTGGTCACCATGACGCCCAGCGATTATGCGAGCTTCCGTGACAGCCTCGGTCAGAGCTCCGGCTTCCAGTCCTATCAGTATCGCGAGCTGGAGTTTCTGATGGGTAACAAGCATCCTGGCATGCTTCGCGCACATCGGGCGCATCCGGCCCGCTTCGAACGGCTCGCGGCCGTGCTGAACGCGCCGAGCCTGTATGACGTCAGCCTGCAGTTGCTGGCGCGGCGCGGCTTCGACCTGCCGGACGCGGTGCTGGAGCGCGACTGGTCGCAGCCCTATAGCGCCTCGGTCGCCGTGGAGGCCGTCTGGGCGGAGATCTACGCCGACACGGAAGGGCACTGGGAGCTTTATGAGCTGGCGGAAAAGCTCATCGATACCGAGTACAACTTCCACAAGTGGCGTTTCAGCCACATGAAAACCGTGGAGCGGATTATCGGCCACAAGAGCGGCACCGGCGGCACCTCGGGGGTGGGCTATCTGCAGAAGGCGCTCGAGTTGAAGTTCTTCCCCGAACTCTGGTCGGTCCGAACTTCCCTGTAGCCCGGCTTTGCAGGGATTTTGTTCGGCGACTTGCCTGGTGGCCCACGGCTTGCTTGACTGTGTTGAAGCCACTTCGGCCGTTGCCGATCATACGGAGATGTCAGATGTCGCAACCTCTTACCCGTCACAACCGTCCCCGCCAGGTGCTGGATGCCGTGAAGTCGGCCAATGCCGAGCTGGCCGAGGCGGATCGCGAGGCCAAGTACCTCAAGATGGCCGAGTCGCCCTACAGCTTCTTCCGGGGCACCAACCACCTCTACTGGGATGATGTCTGGCATGACTGGCGCTTCGCCCTGTATGGCGGTCTGCCGGAGACCCAGACTTGGTTGCAGGGCGATGCGCATGCCTACAACTTCGGGGCCTACGGCAGCCATGATGACAATGTGCGTTATGGCATGGACGATTTCGATGACGCCATGATCGGCGATTACCAGTACGACCTCTGGCGCCTGGCCGCCAGCCTGGTGCTGGATGCGCGGGAAAATGTCGGCCTCTCGCCCAAGGATATCTACAAGGCCCTGGCGGCCCTGACCGAGAGCTATCACGATGAGCTCGACAAGCACCAGAATGGCGAATCGCCGGACGGCGTGACCCTGGAGACGGCCAAGGGGCCGGTGGAACCCTTCCTCAAGAAGGTGGCCAAGAAGCGCAGCCGAGCCAAGATGCTCGACAAGTGGACGCAGCAGACCGATGACGGACGGCGCTTCGCGGACCGCCCGGAGAAGCTGGCCAGTCTGCCGGCGCATCTGGCCAGCCAGTTGCGCAAGGCCATCGAGGAGGAATACTGCCAGACCCTGCAGAGCGAACATGCCGAGGCCGATGCCTCGCACTTCACCATCAAGGACATGGCGCGTCGCCTGGACGCCGGCACTGGCTCGCTCGGCCTGGACCGTTTCTATGTGCTGATCGAGGGCGGGCGCGACCATGAACACGATGACGTGATTCTCGACGTCAAGCAGCAGACCGCGCCGGAGGGCTGGCACCTGCTGAGTGCCGCCGAGAAACGCACCTGGCGGCGTGCCTTTCCCCACGAAGGGGCCCGCCATGCGGCCGCCTTCCGTGCCATTGCCGAGCATCCCGACCCGTACCTCGGCTGGTTGCACCTGGGCGATACCGTCTTCTCGGTGCGCGAGCGCTCGCCCTTCAAGGACGACTTCCCGACCCACAAGCTGGACAGCAGCAAGGACTACCGCAAGCTGGTCAAGCGCTGGGGGCGGATCCTGGCCCGTGAGCATCTGCGCGGCGCCCAGGCCCTGTACCCGGATGACCCGGGCTGCTTCGCGCGCAACGTCTGCGCGCTGATCGAGGGCCAGGAAGAGCACTTTGCCGACATGATCGCCACCCTGGCCGTCAGCTATGCCCAGTGCGTTGCCCAGGACTACCGTACCTTCGTCGATAGCCTGGCCGAGCCAGCCGGGACGCCGCAGGACTGACGCCTCGGAGACGGCGGCTGGCGTTTCCGAGCCCGCCGCCGAGTGGTAGGGTGGCCGGCCCCATGCTCAAGCTGTTGAGCCCTGCTGCACAGGAGGCGTCATGTTCCCGAGCTTTTCCCTGCGTTACGCCCGCTTTCCCGATCACATGCGTGCGCTCTGCCAGCCGACGCAAGTGGCGTCGCCGCGGCTGTTTGCCTTCAATCGGCCGCTTGCCGAAGAGCTCGGTTTCGATCTTCAAGGCTATGATGACGAGCAGGCCACCCAGGTGTTCTCGGGCAATCGCACCCCGGAGGGCGCCGAGCCGGTGGCCATGGCCTATGCCGGCCACCAGTTCGCCAACTTCGTGCCGCAACTGGGCGATGGCCGTGCACTGCTGCTGGGCGAGGTGATCGATCAACACGGGCGATATCGGGATATCCAGCTCAAGGGCAGTGGGCGCACTCCCTTTTCGCGTGGTGGCGATGGCCGTTCGCCACTGGGGCCGGTGCTGCGTGAATACCTGGTCAGCGAGGCCATGCATGCGCTGGGTGTGCCGACCAGCCGGGCATTGGCGGCGGTGACCACCGGCGAGCGCGTGGTGCGCGGTGTGCCGGAGCCGGGAGCCGTCATGACGCGGGTCGCCGCCAGCCATCTGCGGGTCGGCACCTTCCAGTACTTCGCCGCGCGCGGCGATACCGAGGCGCTGCGCCTGCTGGCCGATGAAGCCATCGAGCGGCACTACCCGCATCTGCAGACGCTGACCGATGATGGCGAACGCTATCTGGCGCTGCTGGATGCCGTGGCGGAGCGTCAGGCCGAGCTGGTGGCGCGCTGGATGGGCGTCGGTTTCATTCATGGCGTCATGAACACCGATAACACCGCCATTTCCGGGGAAACCATCGATTATGGCCCCTGTGCCTTCATGGACAGGTTCAACCCGCGCACCGTCTTCAGCTCCATCGACGAGCAGGGGCGCTATGCCTACGTCAATCAGCCCGTGGTCCTGCAGTGGAACCTGGCCCGTTTCGCCGAGACCCTGGTGCCGCTGATCGACAGCGACAGTGATCGCGCCGTGGAGCGTGCCACGCCGATCATTCGCGACCTCGCCGATCGCTATGAGGCCAGCTGGCGCCAGGTCATGCGTGCCAAGCTGGGGCTTGCCACCGAGGAAGACGGCGATGGCGAGCTGGCCCAGGAGCTGCTGGATGCCATGCAGCAGGGGCGTGCCGACTTTCATCTGAGCTTTCGCTATCTGGCCGATGCCGTGGAGGCCGGCGGTGAAACGGCCAGGCTCAGCGGCGAATTCGAGCAGCGCGAGGCGCTGGACGCCTGGCTGCCGCGCTGGCGCGAACGCCTGGCGCGTGAAGGCGTGTCGCACGCCGACATCGTGGCGCGCCTGCAGGCCACCAATCCCGCCGTGGTGCCGCGCAATCACCGCGTCGCCGAGGCCATTGCCGCCGCCGAGCAGGACGACTTCGGCCCCTTCGAGGCGTTGCTGGCCGCGGTCACCAATCCCTACACGACGCCCGCCGGCGAGGTGGACTACACCCGTCCCCCGTGCGACGAAGAGCGGGTGCTGCGCACCTTCTGCGGCACCTGATAGCCCTACCGGCGGTTCCTGAGAGGGTCCCCTCTGCGCCCGATGCCCTCAGGGGAGTCGGGCGCTGTGTCATGCAGCGTCGGTGAGTCAAGCAGGCTGCCATGATGGGAATTATTTTAATAGCTAATCGATCTAAGGTTAGACTGAAAAGTTGGGTTATGCTGTCATGACGGCCTGACGGCCCGCCTCACGACACCCTGGTCGTGGCCGCAAGAGGAGTAGATCGCATGTCTCGACAGCCCATCGTCACCGCCTTTTTCGATGAACCCACGCATACCTTCAGTTACGTGGTTCAGGATCCCGACAGCCATGCCTGCGCCATTCTCGATTCGGTGTTGGACTTCGATTATGCGGCGGGGCGTACCGACGTGCGCTCGGCCAACGAGATTGTGGCCTTTGTCGAGGACAACGCCTTGCAGGTGGAGTGGGTTCTCGAGACCCATGTGCATGCCGATCATCTGTCGGCGGCGCCGTACCTGCATGAACGGCTCGGCGGTCGCACGGGCATCGGTGCCAATATCACCCTGGTGCAGGAAGTCTTCGGCAAGGCCTTCAACGCCGGCACTGCGTTTCAACGTGATGGCAGTCAGTTCGATCGCCTCTTCGAGGAAGGCGATACCCTTGCCATCGGTCAACTGGAAGGACGCGTGCTGCATACGCCGGGGCACACACCGGCCTGTCTGACCTATGTGATCGGTGATGCGGCCTTTGTCGGCGATACCCTGTTCATGACCGACTATGGCACGGCGCGCTGCGATTTCCCCGGCGGCGATGCCCGGACCCTCTACCGCTCGATTCAGAAGGTGCTGTCGCTGCCTGCCGAAACGCGTCTTTTCCTGTGTCACGACTACCCTACACCGGGACGCGACGAGTCCCGGCATTCCACCACCGTCGCCGAGCAGCGTGAGCACAACATCCATGTGCATGAGGGCGTCAGCGAGGAGGCTTTCGTCAGGATGCGCACCGAGCGAGATGCGACCCTGAACATGCCGCGCCTGATTCTGCCCGCCGTGCAGGTCAACATGCGGGCCGGCCGGATGCCGCCTGCCGAGGATAATGGTCAGGTCTATCTCAAGGTGCCGCTGAACCTGTTTTGATGCCTGGCCGAGATCTGACACAAGGCGCTCGCTGGATGACACTCGAACGATGGATACCGCTGCTGGGTTGGCTCAAGGGCTATCGCGCCGAGACCCTGGCCCGGGATGGCCTGGCGGCCGTGATCGTGACCCTGATGCTGGTGCCGCAGGCGCTGGCGTATGCATTGCTGGCCGGCCTGCCGCCGGAGGTGGGGCTCTATGCCAGCATGCTGCCACTGGTGTTGTATGCCTTGCTTGGCACCAGTGCCACTCTGGCGGTGGGCCCGGTGGCGGTCGCCTCGCTGATGACGGCGTCGGCGCTGGCCGGTATTGCCGAGCCGGGCAGTGCCGAGTATGTCGGCGCGGCGCTGGTACTGGCCGCGCTGTCCGGCCTGATGCTGGTCGGCATGGGAGTGCTGCGACTGGGCTTTCTGGCCAACTTTCTCAGCCACCCGGTGATTTCCGGGTTCGTCACGGCCTCCGGCCTGCTCATCGCCGCCAGCCAGCTGGGCCATATCCTCGGGATCGAGGCGTCCGGGCATAACCTCCTGGAGATGGCTACGTCACTGTTCGAGCGACTGGATACCCTCAACGGGGTCACGCTGATGATGGGGTTGGGGGTCTGGGCCTATCTCCTGCTGAGTCGTCGCTACCTGAAGTCCGGTCTGATGCGCCTCGGGCTGGCAGACGCTGTGGCCGGCCTGCTGACCAGGGCGGCGCCGGTCTCGGCGGTGGTCGTCACCACCCTGCTGGCCTGGTGGCTCAACCTGGGGGAGCGCGGGGTCGCGCTGGTGGGGGAGGTGCCCGGCGGCCTGCCCGCACTGGCGATGCCCTCACTGGAGGCCGACCTTTGGTCGGCTCTGCTGCCGGCGGCGTTGCTGATCAGCCTGGTGGGCTTTGTCGAATCGGTGTCGGTGGCCCAGACCCTGGCGGCCAAGCGACGCCAGCGCATCGATCCCAATCAGGAGTTGATTGCCCTGGGCATGGCCAACCTGGGGGCCGGTGTCAGTGGTGGGGCCCCGGTTTCCGGCGGCTTTTCGCGCTCGGTGGTCAACTTCGAGGCCGGGGCAGTAACTCCCCTGGCGGGCGCCTTGACGGCGCTGGGTATCGGCGTGGCGGCCCTGACCCTGACCGAGCCGCTGGCCTTTCTTCCCAGGGCGACGCTTGCCGCGACCATCATCGTGGCGGTCAGCACCCTGATCGACCTGCCGGCGATCAAGCGCACCTGGGCCTATTCGCGGGCCGATGGCATCGCCATGCTGGCGACGCTGCTGCTGACGCTCTTCCATGGCGTGGAGAGCGGCATCCTGGCGGGCGTGGTCCTGTCGCTGGGCCTGCATCTGTATCGCACCAGCCAGCCGCACAGTGCCGTGGTGGGGCGCGTGCCGGGCACCGAACACTTCCGCAATGTGCGCCGTCATGAGGTGGAAACCGATGAGCGGTTGAGCATTCTGCGGGTCGACGAGAGCCTGTATTTCGCCAATGCGCGCTATCTCGAGGATACCGTGATGGCGCTGGTCGCCCGGCAACCTGGAATCTCGCATGTCGTGCTGGCCTGTCAGGCGGTCAATCTGATCGATGCCTCGGCGCTGGAGAGCCTGGAAGCCATCAACAGTCGTCTCCGGGATGCCGGGGTGGCGCTGCATCTCGCCGAGGTCAAGGGGCCGGTCATGGATCGCCTGGAGCAGACCGATTTTCGTCATGAGCTGACGGGGCAGGTCTTCCTGAGCACCTATGAGGCCTGGCGTGCGCTGCACGAAGGTAGCCAGCCGGACCATGGCGGGTCGGGGACGGGAGTCGGCCCCTGAACGTAGAGGCGCGCGCCGAACGCCGGACCCAAAAAAGCCGCCTCGGGGTGGCGAGGCGGCTTGCGGTGGTTTCAGTCCGGCCGGCGGACGCTGTGGCGATCAGCCGAGGTCGAAGCGGTCGGCGTTCATGACCTTGTTCCAGGCGGCGACGAAGTCCCTGACGAACTTCTGCTTGGCATCGTCCTGGGCATAGACTTCGCTCAGCGCCCGCAGCTGAGCATTGGCACCGAATACCAGATCGATCCGGGTGGCGGTCCACTTGACCTCGCCGGTCTTGCGGTCGCGGCCCTCAAAGACGTCTTCTTCGTCGGAGACCGCCTGCCAGTCGGTTGCCATGTCGGTCAGGTTGACGAAGTAGTCGTTGGTCAGGCTGCCGGGGCGGTCCGTCAGGATGCCGTGCTTGACGTCACCGTAGTTGGCGCCCAACGCGCGCATGCCGCCCATCAGCACTGTCATCTCGGGGGCGCTGAGGCCCAGCAGCTGGGCGCGGTCGAGCATCATTTCCTCGTCGCGAATGGCGAACCTGGTGCGGCGATAATTGCGGAAGGCATCGGCCTCGGGACGCAGCACCTCGAAGGAGTCGGCATCGGTCTGTGCATCGGTGGCGTCGGTGCGACCCGGCGAGAAGGGCACTTCGATGTCGTGACCGGCCTCGCGGGCGGCCTTCTCGATGGCGGCGCCGCCGCCGAGCACGATCAGGTCGGCCAGCGAGATGCGCTTGTTGCCGGCCTGCGCAGCATTGAAGTCGTCCTGAATGCCTTCGAGGGTCTCGAGCACCTTGGCCAGCTGCTGCGGCTGGTTGACCTCCCAGTCCTTCTGCGGCGCCAGGCGGATGCGGGCGCCGTTGGCGCCGCCGCGCATGTCGGAGCCACGGAAGGTGCTGGCGGAGGACCAGGCGGTATAGACCAGCTCGCTGACCGTGAGGCCGGACCCCAGCAGCTTGCGCTTGAGTTCCGCGACATCCTGGGCATCGACCAGGTCATGATCCACGGGCGGTACCGGGTCCTGCCAGATCAGGTCTTCACTGGGCACTTCGGGGCCCAGGTAGCGGTCCTTGGGGCCCATGTCGCGGTGCGTCAGCTTGAACCAGGCCCGGGCGAAGGCATCGGCGAAGGCTTCCGGATTTTCGTGGAAACGCCGCGAGATCTTCTCGTAGGCCGGGTCGTAACGCAGCGACAGGTCGGTGACCAGCATGGTCGGCGCGCGACGCGGGGAGTCGGGCTCGGGCCCGGGCATTTCATCGCCCCGCGCGTCCTTGGCGATGAACTGGTAGGCGCCGGCCGGGCTCTTGGTCAGCTCCCATTCATAGCCGAAGAGGTTGTCGAAGAAGTAGTTGCTCCACTGGGTGGGGGTCTGGGACCAGATGACCTCGGGACCGCCGCCCATGGTGTCTTCGCCCATGCCCTTGCCGTGACGGCTCTTCCAGCCCAGTCCCATCTGTTCGATGGGCGCGGCTTCCGGTTCGGCCTCGACCTGCTCCTCGGTGCCCGCGCCATGGGTCTTGCCGAAGGTGTGGCCGCCGGCGATCAGGGCCACGGTCTCTTCGTCGTCCATGGCCATGCGCGAGAAGGTTTCGCGGATGTCGTGGGCGGCCTTGACCGGGTCGGGCTCGCCTTCGGGGCCCTCGGGGTTCACATAGATCAGGCCCATGTGGGTGGCGCCCAGCGGATTCTCGAGCTCCCGCTCCTGCTTGTCGACGATGCGCTCGTCACTGCCGAGCCATTCCTTTTCGGCGCCCCAGTAGATGTCGTCCTCGGGTTCCCAGGTGTCCTCGCGGCCGCCGGCGAAGCCGAAGGTCTTGAGCCCCATGGATTCCAGAGCCACATTGCCGGCCAGGACATAGAGGTCGGCCCAGGAGATTTTGTTACCGTACTTCTGCTTGATCGGCCAGAGCAGGCGACGCGCCTTGTCGAGGTTGACGTTGTCGGGCCAGCTGTTGAGCGGCGCGAAGCGTTGCTGGCCGCCACCGGCCCCGCCACGGCCATCACCCATGCGGTAGGTGCCGGCGCTGTGCCAGGCCATGCGAATCATCAGGCCGCCATAGTGGCCGAAGTCGGCCGGCCACCAGTCCTGGGAGTCGGTCATCAGTCGGGTGAGGTCCTGCTTGACCGCGGCAAGATCGAGTTTCTTGAATTCCTCGGCGTAGTTGAAGTCTTCACCCAGCGGGTTGGAGCTGCCGGTGTGCTGATGAAGGATGCCGATGTTGAGCTGGTTGGGCCACCAGTCACGATTTTCCGTGCCCTGGCCCCGAACATTGGTATTACTGCCGTGCATGACGGGGCACTGACCGGCGGCCCCGCTGTTGTGATGTTCGCTCATGGTGTATCTCCTCGATTGCTGACGGTCCTGGATGTGACGCCGCAGTTAAAGAACCTGCTGCCGGAAACCGGGGCTTTCCCGAGGAAATCGCGGTTTCCGCAGCGTGTCTTTTCATTATTAATTTATGCCGTGTTGCCGGGACGTGACCAACTGCCTTTGCCAACCATCGTGATAGTGACGTTTTATGGCGCTGGGGCGGTGCCGGCTCGACGCTCACCCGAGACGGGCGGACGCGGTACCGACTATTGGCGCGTTGTGGCGCGACACGCCGTCTGGCTAGACTCGACGTCATCAGGGGCCTGTCAGAGCGCGGCGTGATACGCCGCCTGACGAGCCCTGGCGCGTTTTCCCCTCGTTACAGGAGCATGCTCATGTCCGTGCGCGAGATCCCGATGTATATCGATGGCCAGGCTTTCCTCTCTCAGAGTCAGGATAAGCGCGATGTGGTCAATCCGGCTACCCAGGAAGTGGTGGCCCGTGTGCCTTTCTGCTCGGTGGAGGACGTCGACCGCGCCGTGGCCAGTGCCCGGCAGGCCTTCAGGAGCTGGCGCAAGGTGCCGCTGGCCCGACGTCAGCGCATCATGCTCGAGCTGCAGGCGTTGATTCGCGAGCACAGCGAGGAGCTGGCCGCGCTGATCACCGAGGAGCACGGCAAGACGCTGCCGGATGCCGCCGGCGAGGTGGGGCGTGGCCTGGAAGTGGTCGAACATGCCTGCTCCATCACCTCCCTGCAGCTTGGCGAGCTGGCCGAGAATGCCGCCAGCGAGGTGGATGTCTATACGCTCAACCAGCCGTTGGGCGTCGGTGCCGGCATCACGGCGTTCAACTTCCCGATCATGTTGCCCTGTTTCATGTTCCCGCTGGCCATCGCCACCGGCAATACCTTCGTGCTCAAGCCGTCCGAGCAGGACCCGGGTGCCACCATGCGGCTGGTCGAGCTGGCGCATGAGGCGGGGGTGCCGCCGGGCGTGCTGAATGTGGTGCATGGTGGGCCTGAGGTCGCCAATCGGCTGTGTGACCATCCGGACATCAAGGCGATGTCGTTCATCGGCTCGACCCATGTCGGCACCCAGCTGTATCGGCGTGCCAGCGAGGCCGGCAAACGCGTCCAGGCGATGATGGGCGCCAAGAACCATTGTGTCGTCATGCCGGATGCCAATCGCAGCCAGGCCATCAACAACCTGCTGGGTTCGGCCTTCGGCGCCGCCGGGCAGCGCTGCATGGCCAACTCGGTGGTGGTGTTGGTGGGCGAGGCCCGCGAGTGGCTGGCGGATCTGGCCGAGGGCGCGCGCCGCATGGTGGTAGGGCCCGGCACCCAGCGCGATGCCGACCTCGGGCCTCTGGTTTCGCCGGCGGCCAAGGCACGGGTGGAGGAACTGATTGGCGTGGGTGAGCGCGAAGGAGCCACGCTGCTGGTCGATGGTCGCGGCTGCCAGGTGGACGGGTATCCGGATGGCAACTTCGTCGGCCCGACACTGTTCAGCGATGTCACGCCGGAGATGACGATCTATCGCGAGGAGGTCTTCGGCCCGGTACTCTGTGTGGTGGCGGTCGAGACGCTGGATGAGGCCATCGACTTCATCAATGCCAACCCCAATGGCAACGGTACCTCGATCTTCACCAACTCCGGCTGGGTCGCGCGGCGCTTCGAGTCCGACATCGACGTCGGCCAGGTGGGCATCAATGTGCCGATTCCGGTGCCGGTGGCCTATTTCAGTTTCACCGGCTCGCGAGGGTCGAAGCTGGGCGACATGGGCCCCAACGGCAAGCAGGCCGTTGCCTTCTGGACGCAGACCAAGACCGTTACCGCCCGCTGGTTCGAGCCCGAAAACGTTTCCAGCGGCATCAACAGCACCATATCGCTGAGTTGATTCGGCGCGTCATGATTCGTCAGCCAAGAGAGGTTGCATGCAGGATTCGTTATCGAAGCTGGGCCACAAGGGCACACCGGAACTCGGGCCGTCATTGCTGGGCGGGGTGAGCCTGCCGGCGGCGGTGCTGCATGAGGCGGCGCTGGCGCATAACCTGGCGTGGATGCAGCGTTTTGCCGAGTCGCATGGCGCCCGGCTGGCACCACACGGCAAGACCACCATGACGCCGGCGCTGTTCCGTCGCCAGCTCGAGGCGGGGGCCTGGGGCATCACCCTGGCCACCGCGCCACAGTGCCGCGCAGCCTTTGCCAGTGGCGTCGTGCGCGTACTGATGGCCAACCAACTGGTGGGCCAGGCCAACATGGCAATCATCGCCGAATTGCTCGAGGCGGGCGCTGACTTCCATTGCGTGGTCGATAGTGAGGACAACGCCCGGGAACTCGGGCACTTTTTCGCCAAACGCAACCTGACGCTCAAGGTGCTGATCGAGCTGGGCGTCGCGGGCGGCCGTACCGGCTGCCGCTCCGTGGAGGCGGTCAGGGAACTGGCGCGGGTCGTCGATGCCGAGCCGGGCCTGGCCCTGGCCGGCATGGAGGGCTACGAGGGCGTGGTGCATGCCGAGGATCCGGTACCGGCGATTCGCGATTATGCCACGCGGCTGGTCGAGGCGGCGCGTTGCCTCGACGACGAGGGGCGGTTCGCCGTGGACCTGCCCATTATCACCGCGTCGGGGTCGGCCTGGTACGACCTGATCGCCGAGGCCTTCGATACGGCCGAGCTGCGTCGACGCTTCACGCCGGTGATTCGTCCCGGCTGCTATGTGGTGCATGATCACGGCATCTACCGCCAGGCCCAGCAGGGTGTGCTGTCACGCCGCCCCGATCTGCACGCAGGCCTGCGCCCGGCGCTCGAGGTCTTTGCTCAGGTGCAGTCCCTGCCGGAACCGGGATTGGCCATCGTGGCGCTGGGCAAGCGCGATATCGGCGCCGATCAGTTGCCCGAACCATTGCGCCGCTATCGGGAAGGCGGCGCGGTGGACGAGGTGCTGAGCGTCGACGGCTGGGAGATCACCAGGCTGATGGACCAGCATGCCTTCATCCGCCTGCCGGACTCGGCCGATGATGTGCGCATCGGCGATGTGGTGGCCTTTGGCGCCTCGCACCCCTGCCTGACCTTCGACAAGTGGCGGCGGATCTGCCGGGTCGATGAGCGGCTGGACGTCACGGAGGTCATGGACACCGCTTTCTGAGCACCAAAAAAAGGCCATGACGTCCCGGTCATGGCCATATCAAGGGAAGGTACTGCGCTTTCTTCGCCAGAGGTTGGTGTTGATGAGTGAATACCTCGCTGATGGATCAAGTGGGGGTCTCGTTGACCCTGTGTCTACTGCCGCGTTGATGATGATGTCTCATGCTCCAGATGGAATCGGGTGAGGCAAATCAGCGGTAGGTCAGTCGCATGTAACCCGGTGATTGCTGCAGGTACTGCATGATCTGGCCTTCCCCGCCTGTCAGGCGCTCACCGTCCAGTGTGTGCCAGCTTTGTTCAGCCGTGCTGGTTGCCGAAACCTCTCGAGATACACCCTGCTCACTGATGTAGCACTCTGTGCGCGGCAGCGAGTTGGTGGTCTGCATCTGCGTTTCGCAGCCCGGCTCTGAAATAGCACCCTGAAACCTGATAGTGCTGCCTGCGGCGATGGCCTGTGTCGTGATCATCAAGCCTGCCACCAGGCAGGTACCAGCTGCCATCCACATCGAGCGACCGAAATGTGCCTTCCGCTGGTGTTTCAGTTTGCCTTGCTCAATGCGCTCGGCAGCTTCAGGGCCTTCGCTGGCCGTAGCGACCTTGTGTTGGCGATGGCGAATGAGGGTAGTCATTTTGACCTCCCATGAAGCTTGGGCATTGAATACAGCTCCTGTGTGAATCTCTCCTGAGCTGTGTCTATTAACAATAGTTCATTTAGAGTATGACACAAGTAGTAATAAATGGTTTTATTGTGCTAATTCGATGATGGCGTGATTTGTGGATTATAATCATGCTTTTATGAGATGAGATGAGGTGATTGGAGAGGAGGGAGCCCTGGGGTCGCCGCAGGGCTTGCTGTACCGGGTCCGGCATCCGCGGGCCGATGGACGGGAACCAGAGTTAGCATCGGGCCGATGATGTGGCATCATGGGCACGCGTTGACGGCGGGTTCGCCATGTCATGGCCTATCCGCTCAGCGACTCACAATTCAATTCACTGTCGCCAGGGGAGCCCCACCCGCTACACCGGGGCTGAGAGAGCGTCCGACGCTGACCCTGGAACCTGATCCGGTTTGTACCGGCGGAGGAAGTGCGACATGCCTTACCTGACGTCAGCCGTGCTGGGCGCGGCTCTGTTGTGTTTTGCCTTTCTGGGCCTGCGGGCCCGCCGGGCCGAAGGCCCCCTCGATGACTATGTGACGGCGCGTAACTCCCAGAGTGCGCGCTCGTTGGGTGTTTCCTTTCTGGCCTCCGGCATGGGGGCCTGGATTCTCTTCGCCCCGCCCGAGATCGGCGCCATGGTGGGCCCCCTGGCGCTGCTCGGTTATGCGCTGGGGTCGGCCCTGCCGCTGGTGGTGCTCAGTCTGTATGGGCCGATGATCCGGCGCTACCTGCCCGAGGGGCGGAGCATCGGCGAGTTTGCCGAAGCCTGTTATGGCGCCGGGGTGCGCCGCTGGGTCACCCTGGTGTCGATTCTCTACATGGGCTGTTTCCTGGCCGCCGAGTTGACCGCCATCGGTGCCATTGCGTCGCTGCTCTCCGAAGTGCCGTCGAGCGCCGTGGTCATCGGGGTGGCCCTCGTTACCCTGACCTATACGGCGGTCGGCGGGCTGCGTGCCAGCCTGGCCACGGATAGTTGGCAGGGCTGGTTGCTGCTGGCGTTACTGATCCTGGTGACGGGGGTCGTGCTCTGGGTGCTGCCGCCCATGCCCGAGCAGGCATCCCTGCCGCAGACACCGCCGATGGATGCCCTCGCGGTGGCCCTGACCCTGGTTATCGCCGTGACCTCCGCCGAGCTCTTTCATCAGGGCTACTGGCAGCGCGTCTGGGCCGCCGAGGACCAGCGTGCCCTGGGCCGTGGCGCCCTGTTGGGTGGTGTCGGGGTGCTGTTGGTCATCATGGCCATCGGCGGCCTGGGCATGCTCGCGGTCATGCATGGGTTGTCGCTCGGTGAACCGCCCATGCCGTTCTTTGCCCTGCTGTCCGAAGCGCCGGGCTGGCTGGCCATTCCGGCGCTGGTGCTGGCCGTGACGCTGGTCGCCTCGAGTGTGGACACCCTGCAGACGGCCATTGCCTCGTTGGTGGTGGCCGGTTCCGGCCGCAGCGGCCTGTCCGTCGGCGCGGCGCGTCTGGTGACCGTGGGCCTGATGTTGCCAGTGGTGGTCATTGCGTTGCAGGAGCTTTCGGTACTGCGCCTGTTCCTGATTGCCGATCTGTTGTGCGCGGCGACCATCGTGCCGGTGCTGCTCGGCGTCTGGCGACGCATGGGCTCGCTGGCGGCAATGGTCGGCGGCATGGCGGGTCTGGTGGGTGCTGTCGTGCCCGGTTGGTGGGCCCAGGGCAGCCTGCTGGCAGGCATTCAGGCGGCGAGCTTTCCGGGCGGCATTCCGGCGCTCGCGCCCTTTGTCGGGGCCCTGCTGGCGTCGGCGCTGGTCAGCGTGGCCATCGCCATGGCCTGGCCGGCTCCGCGTGCTTCCCTGACAAGCGACGGAGGCGATGCATGAGTAGTATTGCCGAATGGACGCAGTGGGCCGAGCGTCAGGCGTCGCCGCGCCTGACTGAGTGGTTGCGGGAAGTCAGTGAGCCGGACTGGTCGCGGACCGTGCACCACCCGTTATTCGATGCGCTGGCCGCCAGGCGACTGACAGACCAGAAATTCGCCGCCTACATGGTGCAGGACTATGGCTTCGTCGACCCCTTTACCGCTTTGCTCGGACAGGCGATCGGTCACGCTCCCGGTATGCAGGATCGGGTCGTGCTCGGGCAGTTCATGGGCATGCTGACCAGTGACGAGAACAGCACCTTCCAGCGTACCTTCGAGGCCTACGGTGTGTCGGCCGAGGCCGAGTACCTGCCGGCCACGCGTGATTTTCGACAGCTGTTGAAGGATACCGCCCTGCATCAGGAGGGCGCTCGGAGTACGCGCTATGCCGAAATGCTGGCCGTGTTGGTGGTCACCGAGTGGCTGTACCTGGAGTGGGCCACGCGTGTCGAGCGCTCGGAGGGGCTTCAGCCGTTGATGGAAGAGTGGATCGACCTGCATGACAATCCTGATTTCCGAACCTTCGTTGCCTGGTTGCGGCGGCGCCTGGAGGAAGAAATGTCCCGGCTGGAGGATGAGGCGTTCGCGGGTGTGGTAAAACGTTTTCGCGAAACGGTGGCTTGTGAGCGCGCTTTTCACGATGCCGTTTATCACGCTGACTGAAGTGGCGGCGCGCTGTATGGCCTGATCGGCGGCATCGGTGCGCGGCAAATGCGCTGTTTACGGGTTGCCAGGCCGACCGCGGACAGTCACCCTTTAAAGCCTGACTAGCAATCCGAAAAGGGCCTCAGCATGAGCAATACTCCAAGTGATCCACGCCGCCGGCATTCCGCCCCGGTGGTCGATGGTGTCGGCAAGTCGGCCAGTCGCGCGATGCTGCGCGCGGTTGGCTTTTCCGATGAAGACTTCACCAAGCCCCAGGTCGGGGTGGCCTCGACCTGGAGCCAGGTGACGCCGTGCAACAGCCATATTGCCGAGCTGGCGGAGCAAGCCAGCCAAGGCGCCGATGCCGCCGGTGGCAAGGGCGTGATCTTCAACACCATCACCATTTCCGATGGCATCGCCAACGGGACCGAGGGCATGAAGTATTCCCTGGTGTCGCGGGAACTGATCGCTGACTCCATCGAAGCCGTGGCGGGCTGCGAAGGGTTCGACGGCGTGGTGGCCCTGGGCGGCTGCGACAAGAACATGCCGGGCTGCGTGATGGGACTGGCGCGTCTGAATCGCCCGGGTGTCTTCGTCTATGGCGGCACCATCATGCCCGGTGCCAACCATACCGATCTGGTGTCGGTGTTCGAGGCCATGGGAGCGCACAGCCGCGGCGACATGGACCTGATCGACGTCAAGCAGATCGAGGAAACGGCGATTCCCGGTCCCGGTTCCTGCGGCGGCATGTACACCGCCAACACCATGGCCTCGGCGATCGAGGCGCTGGGCATGAGCCTGCCGGGCAGTTCGGCGCAGAATGCCATCTCGGACGACAAGCGGGCGGACAGCCACGCGGCCGGCGAGGCGGTGCTGAACCTGCTCGACAAGGACATCAAACCGTCGGACATCATGACCCGCGAGGCCTTCGAGAACGCCATCACGGTGGTCATCGCGCTCGGTGGCTCGACCAATGCCGTGCTGCACCTGATCGCCATGGCCGACACCATCGGTGTGTCGCTGAGTCTCGAGGACTTCACCGAGATCGGCCGCCGGGTGCCGGTACTCGCGGACCTGCGCCCCAGTGGCCATTACATGATGAGCGAGCTGGTCGCCATCGGCGGCATCCTGCCGTTGATGAAGATGTTGCTCGAGGCCGGCATGCTGCATGGCGACTGCCTGACGGTGACCGGCAGGACCCTGGCCGAGAACCTGGCGGACGTGGCGCCGTATCCGGATGACCAGTCGATCATCGCGCCGCTCGACGCCCCGCTCAAGAACGAGAGCCACCTGCGCATTCTCTACGGCAATCTGGCGCCGGAAGGGGCCGTGGCCAAGATCACCGGCAAGGAAGGCACCCACTTCACCGGCACGGCGAGGGTGTTCGGCTCCGAGGAGGAGGCGCAGGCGCGCATCAATGACGGCGTGGTGGTCGCCGGCGATGTCGTGGTCATTCGCTACGAGGGGCCGCGGGGCGGTCCGGGCATGCGCGAGATGCTGACGCCGACCTCGGCGATCATGGGGCGCGGCCTGGGCGATCAGGTGGCCCTGATCACCGACGGTCGCTTCTCGGGCGGCAGCCATGGCTTCGTGGTCGGCCATGTGACGCCGGAGGCCTTCGATGGCGGCCCGCTGGCGCTGGTGGAGGATGGCGACACCATCACCATCGATGCCGAAGCCAATACCATCGATGTGAGCCTGGATGACGCGGAGCTGAAGCGGCGTCGGGCGGCCTGGCAGCGCCCCGAACCGCGCTATACCCGTGGCGCCCTGGCCAAGTATGCCAAGGTGGTCAGCTCGGCTTCCATGGGCGCGGTGACCGACCGGCTGGACTGAACCGGCAGACGCGCCACGCAACAAAAAAAGGGCCCGATGAGCGGGCCCTTTTTTATGATTGCCCGGTACCGGGCGCGCGCGGGTCGCTTACTCCGAGACGGCGGAGCGCATCATGTCCTCGAAGGACTTGGCATTCTCGGGCAGCTCGAAGATGGTCGCGTCGGGTGTGGAATCCGACAGCTCGGCGAGCTGGAAGCGGTCGCCGAAACGCAGCATGCCGAGCTCGCGATCCTGCAGCTCGGTGGCAATGGGGTCCGGCTCGCCGGTCATGCTGCGCTGGTAGTCGTGGAAGGCCGCCATCATTTCGCGGACCTGGGCGTCATCCGTCAGGACGAGTTCGTCATCATGGCGAGTGCCGCTCTTGTCGGTCCACTGAATGTTGTAGACCTCGCCTTCCAGCCCGGCGATGGTTTCGGTGCCGCCGGTGGCCTCCAGTGAGTCCACCTGCTGCGCCTGCTGGCCGGTCATGGTTTCGGCCTGGCCGCCGCCCATGTTCTCGGCCATTTCCTTCATCTTGGCCATGTCCATGACCATGGTCTGTCCCTGCATCTGGGTGACCATGTAGCCCTTGCCTTCGCGCAACAGCATGAAGCCGGCCTGGGACTGATCGGGAAAGTCCATGCGCAGCTTGTCGCCGGCCCAACGGACCTTCATGTCGACGCTGCCCTGGTTGGAATGAGCCTGCAGGGTGGCCTGACCATCGGCCAGTACAGGAGTCGCAACGGCCAGGCCCAGGCCGCAGGCGATCAGGCTGGTGGCGAGATATCGCATGGCACGTCTTCCTCTTGAAGCAGTTCGTGGCGTCGTGAATTCCCGGCGTGCAGAACGCTCGGCCGGGCCGTCAGTACGTCGAAAGTTCATGGTCAATGGTCTCTCGCAGGATCTGCAGTTCCGCAAGCGAGAGTTGCTCCAGGCGTCCGGACAGCAGGTCACTGACCTTTTGCAGGGGCAGGCCGGCGCGACGGGCGATGTCGCGGCTACCCAGATCGGAAACGGCGATCAGCCGGGTGATGATGCGCATCAAGCGCGTGCGTTGCTCCAGATCCCTGACATCGAGGTCAGGGCAACTTCGTGGAGGAGGATCGCTGGGATCCGAATCGCAGGTGTGACTTACCGTACTCATGTGGCTCCAGTTGGACGGATCGACAGGGACAGCATGACGTCTTTTTCACACGTTCGCCAGTCTTGTGCAAGCTTGTCGCGCAAGTCGGCGATGGGTAGCGTGGGCGAGGCGGCAAGCAGGCCTTTGCGCCCGGGGGATGCTAACGTGGAATTCCTGGCTGGCCCCCGCCGCACCGGGCTGCTAGCGTTTGCAGGGCAGCCGAGGCTGTCAGCGATAACACGACAACAAGATGTGATCCGATCCGATCGCAGCGAATGTACCGCAACGGAGGTTATTCATGCGCGCTATCAATTACGCTCTCGCGGCTTCACTACTGGTGGCCGCACCGGCGGCCGTCGCCCAGCAGCAGCTGTCCATTGCGACCGGTGGCACCGGTGGCACCTATTACCCCTACGGCGGTGGTCTGGCCGAGCTGATCAATGAACACATCGAGGGCTATGATGCCGTGGCCGAGGTGACCGGCGCCTCGGTGGAAAACATGGGCCTGGTCTGGCGCGGTGATTCCGACATGGCGCTGGCGCTGGCCGATACCGTCTATCAGGCCTACAACGGCACCGGCGACTTCGAGGGCCGCCAGCTGGAGAACATTCGCGCCCTGGCCTCCGTCTACCCGAATGCGGTGCAGATCGTGACCATGGCGGACTCGGACATCGAGTCGCTCAGTGACCTGACGGGCAAGGTCGTCTCGGTCGGCGCCCCCGGCAGCGGCACCGAGCTCAATGCGCGTGCCTTGCTGGAGTCCAATGACATCAGCTATGACGACTTCGAGGAACGCCGCCTCAACTTCAACGAGACGGCCGATGCCCTGCGTGACGGGGATATCGATGCCGGTTTCTGGAGCGTGGGGCCGCCCACCAGTTCCATCATGAACCTCGCCACCACCCGCGATATCCGGTTGATCGGCCTGACGGACGAGGAAATGGCCAACGCCCAGGATGAGGTGCCGGTGTTTGCTCCCTATGAGCTGCGTGCCGACCTCTATGAAGGCATGGAGTCGGCGGTGCAGACCATCGGCATTCCCAATATCCTGGCGACCAGTGCCGAGCTCGACGAGGAACTGGCCTACCAGATCACCAAGACCCTGTACGAGCACACGGATCAGCTGATCGCCATCCACCCGGCGGCCAATGACACCACCGTGAAGTTCAGTGTCGATTCCACGCCGATTGCCTTCCATCCGGGGGCACTGCGCTATTACGAAGAGCAGGATGTCGAGATCGCCGATCGCCAGCGCCCCTGATGCGCTGGGGCGCCTCGTGGCCCGGCCGGGCGGGGCCTCTCCTGCGGCCGGGCCGGTGGTTGCTGGTCGTCGCCCTGGCGGGCGCGCTGACATCCGGCCCGGCCAGCGCCGATTGCGCGGCCTACCAGCTGCGGGTCAGTGATGCCGGGGGGCGCACCCTGGTGACCCTGCCCATGCCGACCGGGGCCGGCTGGTGTCTGGCCTGGAATCATTCGGTGGAAGGTTTCACCGTGCATGATTGCTATCGCAACCGTGATGGGCGCATGGTGCTCGAACGCAGTCATCTGCCCGATTTCGCCGCCGGGCTCGATCATATCCCCGGCCGTGGCCGACAGGTATCCGATGGGCAGGGCGGCTACTGGATCGAGGATATCGACGAGCCGGTGCCCGGCGACCGGTATCGTCTGCGTGTCGGCTCCCGGCAGGTCAACCACCGCCTGATACGGCATGGCACTCCGAGTCTCCAGGCACTGATCGAGCGGGACCGGGCACAGGGCTGTCAGGTCGCCAGTGCCCGGCTCGAGGGTGAAGAGTCGGTGGTGATCAGCCTCAGTGAGCTGGCGGCCGACCAGGCCGTCACCCTGGGGCTCTATCCGAACGGCTAGGCCATGAACCGACATGGTCTGGCGATTTTCCTCGTCACTCCCTGCGCTTCGGGGGTGACCCTAGCATTCGCCGCTGCGAGAGATTCTCCATGAGTGAACCGGGTAATTCCCCCGTCATTCCCGGCAGTCAGGCCCAGCACTCGCGTCCCGTGCTGTGGCTGATCACCCTGGTTGCCGTCGCGTTGTCGTTGTTCCAGCTGTATTCCGCCGGCATCGAGCCCCTGGGGCTCTTCTACCAGCGTAGTATCCATCTGGCGTTGATCATGATGCTGGCCTTTCTGATGTTTCCGGTCTTCGGCCCTGATCGACCGCGTGGCGCCATCGGCTGGCTGGTCGATGCGCTGTTCTTCGCCGGGGCGGTGATCACCGGGGGCTATCTGGTGCTGTATCTCGACGAGATCATCAATCGCGCCGGCTTCTGGAGCCAGACCGATATCTTCATCGGCTGTATCGCCACCGTGACCGTGCTGGAAGCGAGTCGCCGGGCGGTCGGCCTGGGCATGACGATCATCGGCCTGCTGGCCATTCTCTATGCCTTTGCCGGGTCGCGCGGGGCGATGCCCTGGCTCGGCGAGTGGTTGCCGGGGATTCTCGAGCACCGCGGCTATGGCCTGGATCGCCTGGTGGGGCAGCTCTATCTGGGGCAGGAAGGCATCTTCGGGCTGCCCATCGGAGTGGCGGCCACCTATATCTTTACCTTCGTGCTCTTCGGCGCCTTCCTGGAGATCACCGGGGCCGGCAAGTTCTTCATCGACCTGGCCTATGCGGCCACCGGCAAGCAGCGTGGCGGGCCGGCCAAGGCGGCGGTCATCGCCTCGGCCGGCATGGGCTCGATCTCGGGCAGTGCCATCGCCAATGTGGTGACCACCGGCGCCTTCACCATTCCCTTGATGAAGCGCCTGGGGTATCGGCCGCACCAGGCGGGCGGCATCGAGGCGGCGGCATCCACCGGCGGGCAGATCATGCCGCCGTTGATGGGCGCCGGGGCCTTCCTGATCGCCGAGTACACCCGCATGCCCTACCTGGAGGTGGTCAAGGTCAGCATCCTCCCGGCGATCATGTATTTCGGCACCGTCTATCTGTTCGTGCACATCATCGCGCTCAAGCAGGGCATGCAGGGCATGAGCAAGGACGAGCTGCCGCAGGTGCGCGATGTCATGGGCACTGGCTGGCATTTTCTGCTGCCCCTGGCGGTGCTGATCTGGTTGCTGGCCATCAACCTGTCGCCCTCGCGGGTGGGCTACTACGCCATTCTGACGATTCTGCTGGTGACGGCCCTGCGCTTTATCATCTGGATGGTCTTCGTGGGCCCCAGGCAGGGCCAGCCGGTCACGGCGAGTGCCGTCATGCTGGCGGTGCGCAATGGGGCACTCAAGGTGATCGAGGGCCTGGAGCTCGGCGCGCGCAATGCCGTGGCGGTTTCCATGGCCTGTGCGGTGGCCGGCATCATCGTCGGGGTGGTGGGCCTGACGGGGCTCGGCCTGAAGTTCTCGGCGATGATGATGGCCTTCTCCAACGGTCATCTGCTGCTGGCCCTGGTGATGGTGCTGCTGGCCAGCCTGGTGCTGGGCATGGGACTGCCGGTGACGGCGAGCTATATCGTGCTGATCGTCCTGGTGGGCCCGGCCTTGACCTCGGAGTTCGGCGTGCCGCTGCTGATCGCGCACCTGGTGGTGTTCTGGTACTCCCAGGATTCCAATGTCACGCCACCGATTGCCCTGGCGGGCTTTGCGGGGGCCGCCATTGCCGGCAGCAAGCCCATGGATACCGGCTTCCAGGCCTGGAAGTTTGCCAAGGGGCTCTATCTGATTCCGTTGTTCATGGTCTACAACCCGGAGATCATCACCGGGGGGCCGGTGCCGTTGCTGGTGTGGACGGCGTTGACCGGCTTTCTGGCGCTGGGCGCCTTCGCCGCGGCCCTGGAAGGCTATCTGTTCACGCGCATGTCGTGGCCCGTGCGACTGGTGCTGGTGCCGGCGATGATCGCGGTCTTCTACCCGAGCCTGATGGCCGAGATAGTGGGCGCGGCGGTGATGCTGGCGCTGATCGTCGGCAACTGGCTGGCCAGTCGGCGCGAGATGGCGGTGGGCTGAGCCCTCGCCGTTGCATGGGCGGGGTCCGGTCAGCGAGTCAGTGTCACGCTGACCGGACCCCGCCCGCCGATGGTTGCCGTCTGGCGGGGCCGGGCTCTCAGGATCTGCCGCTTACTGAGCCGGTTGCTCGGAGTCGGCGGAGGCGTCCGGCGTGGGTTCCTGCATGTCGGTGGCCTGCTCGTTGACCTCGTCCAGCGAGTCGGCCGTTTCACCCTGTGCCTCGGCGTTTTCGGCTTCTTCCTTGAGCATGTCCTGCTGGGCTTCCTGCAGGCTGCTGCCATCCGGGGTGGCATTGACGGGTTCCAGGACCAGGGTCACGGATCCCGTGTCAGCCTCGGCTCCGACCTGGACGACATGCCGCGATGTCGTGGTCCACAGCAGCTCGCCCTCGTCGCCGTGCAGGGCGGCGCGCAGGCTATGGGTATGCTCGGGGTTCACCTCGCCGGTGGCGTAGTCCAGACCGAATTCGGCCGGCACCTGGTTGCCGGGTGTCACCTCGGTTTCGGCGATGGTGGTCGCCGGGGCATCGGCACGCGAGATATCGCGCAGGCTGATGGTGACACTGGCGCCCTCGGGCAGCGGGATGTCCGTGGCGGAGAACTCCAGCACACCCTCGATACGGCGTGTCACGGACTCGCCTGCCGAGCTGCCCTGTTCGTCCCCGGTGTTCGACGCTGTGTCTGCCTGTGTTGCGTCCTGCTCCGAGGAAGGGGGCTCGGCATTATCCTGCTGTGCCTCCTTGGCATCATCGCAGCCCGCCAGGGCGAGTGTCCCGGTGAGGGCGGCGATCATTAGCAGGTGACGTTTCATGAGCATACTCCATAACGGCGTGGGTGCAGGGACTCGATATGTGACCAGATATTAACAATCTAGTTCGCGATCGGCATGCATTCCGTCGGTGTCGGGCGCGCATCCCTGGCATGGCCGGGGGATCATGGCGGGGAACGGCATTCGGGTAAGGTAGGCATGGCGTGGCTCTGCTAGAATGCCCGATTTCGACTTGTCCGGGCACCGATGCGTCCTGCATGCGGTGTCATCAGTGTTGGGTGAAGCCTGTTTCGCGAGGAGCCTTGAATGCCAGCTAACGACTCGCCGCGCGTCGGCGTCATCATGGGATCCCAGTCCGACTGGCCCGTCATGGAGCATGCCGTTGATATGCTCGAACGCCTCGGGGTCGCGTACGAGACGCGGGTGGTGTCGGCCCACCGTACGCCGGACCTGCTGTTCGATTACGCCAAGTCGGCTGCCGAACGCGGCCTGCAGGTGATCATCGCCGGCGCCGGCGGGGCGGCACACCTTCCGGGCATGGTGGCGTCGCAGACGGCACTGCCGGTGCTCGGGGTGCCGGTGGAGTCCAAGTCCCTCAAGGGGATGGACTCGCTGCTCTCCATTGCCCAGATGCCCGGCGGTGTGGCCGTGGGCACTCTGGCCATCGGCAAGCCGGGCGCCATCAATGCCGGCCTGCTGGCGGCGCAGATCGTCGCCCTGCAGGATGCCGCGGTGCGTCGGGCGGTAGAGAGCTTCCGTGCCGAACAGACCGACAAGGTGCTGGACAACCCCGATCCGCGTCCCCATTCAGAGTGATCTCAGCGAGGTAAACCAAGCATGAATATCGGTGTACTGGGTGCCGGCCAATTGGGCCGCATGCTGGCCCTGGCGGGCTATCCACTGGGCAATCGCTTCACCTTTCTGGATACCACCGGCAACCCGAGTGCCGGGATCGGTGATGTCATGGTGGATACCGATCAGCAGCACCTGACGGAGTTTCTGGCCAAGGTCGATCTGGTGACCTATGAGTTTGAGCACCTGCCGGTGCCGCTGGTGCAGGCCATCGAGGAACACAAGCCGGTGCATCCCTCCAGCGAGGCGATCCGCGTCTGCCAGAACCGCGCCGAGGAAAAGGCACTGTTCGATCGGCTCGCCATTCCCACGCCGGCCTATCGTCTGGTCGAGAGTGCCGAGGCGCTCGAAGCGGCGGTACGCGAGCTGGGCACTCCGGTGGTCGCCAAGTCGGTGACCGATGGCTATGACGGCAAGGGCCAGGCGGTCATCAAGGACCCGGCCGATGCCGCCGAGGCCTGGCGCTCGATCAACCATCCCCGGCTGATCGTCGAAGCCTTTGTCGACTTCGTGCGCGAGGTATCGATCATCGCCGTGCGCGGCCGCGATGGCCAGGTAGTCTTCTATCCGATGGCCGAGAACCTGCACGTCGACGGCATCCTGCGCTATTCGCTGGCGCCCATGCCGGACCTGGACGAGGCCGTCCAGCAAACTGCCGACGAGTACATTCGCGCACTGCTTGATGAACTCGACTATGTCGGCGTTCTGACCCTGGAGCTCTTCCAGGCGCGTGACGGTAGCCTGCTGGCCAACGAGATGGCGCCGCGCGTGCACAACTCCGGCCACTGGACCATGGACGGCGCGGTGACCAGCCAGTTCGAAAATCATCTGCGCGCCATCCAGGGGCTGCCATTGGGCGACACGACGGCCCGCATGCCGTCCTGCATGGTCAACGTGATCGGCCAGGAAGGCGAACCGGCGCGCCTGCTCGAGATCGAGGATGCCCACCTGCACCGTTACGGCAAGAGTGAGCGTCCCGGCCGCAAGCTGGCCCACGTCAATCTGCTGGCACCGAGCCATGCGCAACTGGTCGACAAGGTGCAACGCTGCGCCGAGCTGCTGCCCGGTGCCCCGACACCGCGGTTCAGTTTCGAGTGACGCTGACGCCCGGGTATCCGGCCCGGGCGGCTCAGGACGAGTGACGCAGCAGGCGCAGTCCGTTGCCGATGACCAGCAGGCTGGAGCCCAGGTCGGCGAACACTGCCATCCACAGGGTCGCCTGACCGGTGAAGGCCAGGGCCATGAAGACGGCCTTGATGCCGAGTGCCAGCACGATGTTCTGGATCAGCACGCGGTGAGTGGTGCGTGCCAGGCGCAGGAAGCTCGGTAACTTGCCGAGGTCGTCGTCCATCAGCGCGACGTCGGCGGTCTCGATGGCCACATCGCTGCCGGCCGCCCCCATGGAGAAGCCGATATCGGCACGGGCCAGGGCGGGCGCATCATTGATGCCATCGCCGACCATGCCGGTCACGCCGTGGCGACTGTGTTCCTCGATGATGGTGAGCTTGTCCTCGGGCAGCAGTTCTCCCCGGGCACTGTCGATGCCGGCTTCCGCGGCGATGGCGGCCACGGCGTGGCGGTTGTCGCCGGACAGCATCAGCGTTTTCACCCCCAGCCGGTGCAGGCCCTGGATGGCGGCCAGACTGGTGGGCTTGAGCGGATCGCGCACAGCGAAGAGTGCCAGTACCCGGTCGGCTGAGCCGAGTGCCACGACGCTGGCGCCGCGTCGCTCCAGCGCCTCGAGGCGTTCGGCGAGCGTCGCGTCGAGCAGGCCCCGGGCATCGGCCAGCCGGCGATTGCCCAGCCAGAGTGCCTGGCCATCCACCCAGCCTTCGATGCCCTGGCCCGGGCGCTCGCGGACGTCGTCCACCCGGCCGTCGTTCGAGCCCGCGGCGAGGGCACGCTGAATGGCGGCGGACACCGGGTGGGTCGAGCGCCCGGCCAGCAGCGCGGCCTGCCGTGCCAGGTTCTGGTGGTGTGCCGCCGAGGCGTCGCCGAGCGCTTCCCAGTGCTCCAGTGCCGGCTCGCCCCGGGTCAGGGTGCCGGTCTTGTCCAGGGCCAGCCAGCTTAGACGCCGCCCCTGTTCGAGGAAGCGTCCGCCCTTGATCAGGATGCCGGCCCGGGCTGCGGCAGAGAGGCCGCTGACGATGGTGACCGGGGTCGAGATGACCAGCGCGCAGGGGCAGGCGATCACCAGCAGCACCAGGGCGCGGTAGATGCCGTCCAGCCAGGCCCCGCCGACGAGCCAGGGCCAGGTCAGGGCGGTGAGTATGGCCAGCACGAAGACTACCGGCGTGTAGACGGCGGCGAAGCGGTCGATGAAGCGCTGGGTGGGCGCCTGGCTGGCCTGGGCCTGCTCGACGGCATGAATGATGCGCGCCAGCGTGGTGTCGCTGGCCGCCCTGGTGGTGCGGATGTCGAAGTCGCCGTCGTGGTTGATGGCACCGGCGAAGACGCTGTCGCCCGGGGCCTTGTCGACGGGCAGGCTCTCGCCGGTGATCGGTGATTCGTCCAGGCTGGGATGGCCGCGCACGACCTCGCCGTCCAGCGGCAGGCGCTCGCCCGGCAGGATGCGCACGACCTCGCCGATGACCACGTCCTCGGCGGCCACGCTTTCCCAGTCTCCCGCCGCCGTGCGTCGCCGGGCCTGGCGGGGCGCACTGTCGAGCAGGTCGCGGATGGCGCGGCGGGCGCGTTCCAGGGAGCCGGCCTCGATGCGCTCCGCCAGGGTGAACAGGACCATGACCATGGCGGCTTCCGACCAGTGGCCGATCAAGAGGGCACCGGTCACCGCCACACTCATCAGGGCGTTGATGTTGAGAGTGCGATGACGAATCGCCACCCAGCCCTTGCGCCAGGTCGGCAGACCCACCAGGACGATGGCCAGCAGGGCAAGCAGCGGCGAGAGCCAGTCGGTCCAGGGCCAGGGCGTCCAGCCGGCGATTTCGGCCCCCAGTGCCAGCAGTCCCGCCAGTATCAGCCGCCCCCAGCGCGGCTCGTTGCTCTCCGGTGGCGCATCGGTGTCATCCTCATCGTCCAGGGGGCGGGGCGTCATGCCCAGGTCGCGCACGCGCGCCTGCAGCGCCTCGGTGTCGGCGTCGTGATGGTGAATGCTCAGCACGCGGCCCATCAGGTCGAACTCCAGGGCGGCGACGCCGGGTGCCGAGGTCAGGGCCTTGCGCAGCAGGGCTTCCTCGGTGGGGCAATCCATTTCCTGGATACGCAGGCGCAGGGTGTCGCTGTCCGCCGGGGCGGTCACGGTCTCGCCGGGCTCAGCTTGATGGCCGCCGCAGCAGCCATGTTGCGGAGAGGTGTCATCGGACATCTCGGGCTCCGTTCGTGGTATCTTGCTGTCATCACACACCCTATAGCCTGTATAGGGTCAAGCCAGGCAGGAGGTCGACGATGAAAATCGGTGAGCTGGCGACTCGCACGGGATGCCGGGTCGTGACGATTCGGTACTACGAGCGGGAAGGGGTGCTGCCGGAGCCGGCGCGAAGCGAAGCCAATTACCGACTCTACAGTGAGACGCATGTCGAGCGTCTGTCCTTCATTCGGCATTGCCGGGCGCTGGACATGACGCTGGACGAGATTCGGGCCCTGCTGGCCTGTCACGATCATCCGGCAGACGCCTGCCATCGGGCGGATGCCCTGGTCGATGAACACCTGCAGCATGTCGAGGCGCGTATCGAGCAATTGCAGACGCTCAAGGCATCGCTCGAGGGCCTGAAAGGCCGTTGCCAGGGTCAACGCCCGGCGGCGGAGTGCGGCATTCTCTCTGCGCTGGCACAGCCGCTTCAAAAGGAGGCGGTGGATGAAGGCGCCGAACACGTCCCTGGGACGCACCCTCGTGTCTGAGTAAGGGGCTGTTATACCTGCCGCTGCGATTTCTCTCGTTTATCATCCCTATAAAATCAGTCTTATGGGAAGGGTAAGGTGGTACTTAGAAAAATTTACGTTTTGTCGCATTTAGGATCATGTTGTTCGTATTTAGTGTCAGTGCTGATGTGGCTTTGTGAGACTTTCATAAAGAGTTTGCCAACTAAGGAAACTAGACATGAAAAAAACAATGTTGACGGCTAGCACCTCTGTGGCACTGATGGTGATAGCTTCTCAGGCCTGGTCGGACGTACAGACACTCAAATTTCACAGCGGGCTAGCGGAGTCTCGGCCCGAAGCGGCACATCTTGAGGATTTCGCCGACCTCGTAGATGAGTATTCCGACGGGCAGTTGCAGGTCGATGTCTACCACGCGGGGTCTCTCGGCCTGAAAGAAGCTGACATGCTGCGCATAATGCAGCGTGGCATGGTTGATATGGCGCTTATGTACGGTGAGTATTATAACCGTGATGCCCCGGAAATGGCCTCAGTCTATGCCCAAGGAGCGATTACCGAGGCAGAACAACATCTCGATATTTTGCCCACACTGCGCGAGCTGTATCGCGAAGGGTATGCCGATTGGGGTGTCCATACTATTGGTGGCGTTGTTGCCCCGGTGTTCGATGTGGGCCTGCACTGTAAGGAGCCAATCAACACCCTTGAGGGGCTGCGTGACAAAAAGGTGCGTGTCTGGTCTGGCCACCTTGTCGAAACCTTCGACCGTCTAGGTATCTCGGCTCAAGTGATTCCCCAGAACGACATGTATCTGGCCTTGCAGACCGGTGTCGTGGACTGTGCCTACTACCTCTCAACAGTGGCGAAGACGGTTTCCCTCCAAGAAGTAACCGAATATGAGGCCTACCTGCACCCTTGGGCGGCTTCACCTTGGATGTTCGGGGTCAGTGATAAAACCTGGAATAGCTTGGACAAGCAGCAGCAGGAAGTGCTGACTCGTGCTGGTGAGGAGATATGGAAAGAAACCCGCGATCAAGCGGTAGATCCGGAGCGTGAGGCAGAAGCCCGTGAAGAGAGGAAGTCCATGGGTATCAGCGTTCTTCCGGCGTTCCCGGATGATGATGTGCAGACTTTTGTGGATGCGGCTTGGAAGGCCTGGCATGAAATGGCTAGCGAGGCCGGGGATGAGGGGCTTCGTTACTACGAGATCGTTACCGGTGAGCTGCAGGGTAGCTCCAAGTAAGCTGACCCCAAAAGGAGAGGCATTTCATGAAAGTCTTGTCTGCATGGTTAGACAGGCTGGTATATGGGGTTTTTCTGATAGGTGTGTGCGGCGGGGTGTTCATGACTGGCTTAGTGCTGGTCAGCACCCTGATGAGATATCTGGCTGGAAGTCCAATCGGGTTTTCTGATGAACTTTCTGGTCTGCTTTTTCTGGCCCTCTCGTTTCTATCACTCCCCCACGTTTTGAATACCAGTCAGCACATCCGCATCGATATGTTGGTGCGTACTTTCTCTGCCCGGATGGCTGTGGTAGCCAATATTTTTGCCAATGCAATCTTTGTAAGCTTCGCTTTCATTTTTGCGTATGAAGCTTGGCATTTCATGGCCTTTTCGCTTCAAATAGGCTCGAAATCTGAAATAAGCGGGATGCTTTTATGGCCTTGGATGGCGCTAATGCCTCTTTCGATGCTGCTATGCATCCTGATCATTTTAAGAAACGGGCTGCGGGGGATTTTTAGCCACGACGCGGCCTCATCCGGGGAGAGCCTTTCATGAGCTGGGCAATTCTGAGCGCAGGCCTACTGGTTTTTCTGGGTAGCGGCGCTGTACTAGGTTCGGCCTTGGGCCTTACCGGCTTCATCTTGCTTCATTTCCAAGCTGATGGGTCGTCAGCGTTGGCGATCAATTCGGCGTGGAACTTGCTGACCGAGTTTACTCTCAGTGCCGTCCCGTTGTTCATCTTCCTGGGAGATATTTTATTAGCTAGTGGCGTTTCAACCCGCGTTTACAACGGGCTCACTCCACTATTCCGGAGGATCCCGGGACAGCTACTGCATACTAATATCGCTGTCTGCACACTGTTTGGCGCGGTGAGTGGATCCAGCACTTCTACCGCGGCGGCTATCGGGTCGGTCGGCTATCCTGAGCTGAGTCGACGCGGTTACTCACCGAGCATGGTGGTGGGCACTCTGGCAGCAGGAGGCACTCTCGGTCTGCTGATCCCCCCCAGCCTTGCGCTGTTGATCTATGGGGCCACACAAAATGTGTCGATCGGCAAGCTATTCCTTGCAGGCATGGTACCAGGCTTATTGATCGCGCTGGCGTTCTTTGGCTGGATCATGGTGCGCTCGAGCTTGGGCACATCAGTCTCGCCGCCGCGCGAAGAAAAGATGGACTGGAGTGCCGTAGGCCGTGGTCTGCTTGAGGTGTGGCCCCTGCCAATCCTGATCTTCTTTGTGCTCGGCACTATCTACATGGGTATTGCCACACCTACCGAGGCGGCGGCCTTAGGGGTGACGGCTAGTATCGTGCTCGGTATGACTTGGGGGGATCTCGACCTAAAGAAGCTTTGGGAAGCCTTCAAGCATGCTTCGGTTATGTTTGGCGCTATTGCCATGATTCTTATCGGCACCGTTATCCTTTCACAGGCGGTAAGTCTTCTGGGCATGCCTCGGGCAGCGGTCGATGTCATCTCCGGAATGGGGTTGGATCGCTACGGAATCCTGTTGATGATCGTGGTTGTCTACCTGCTGCTCGGTTGCTTTTTCGACGGCATATCCCTGTTGCTTATGACCCTGCCCATCACTTTCCCGATGGTGACTAGCTTAGGCTTCGATCCAGTATGGTTCGGCGTCATCGTAACGCTATTGATGGAAATCGGGATGATTACGCCGCCGGTGGGACTCAATTTGTTCGTGCTCTGCTCCATCACGCATAACGAGGTTACCCTTCCCGATGCTGCCAAGGCTTCGCTGCCCTACTGGTTAATCTTGTTAGGCGCGGTGGGTGCCTTTACAGCTTTTCCGGAGTTGATTCTGTGGCTCCCTAACCTGATGTAGTACGAGTGGCTCTCGGTGAGCGCTCCGAGGGCTTTCCAAGGCGCTGGGGCGTCGACATGGCTCGTATCATGTCGGTGTGCCTCTATGAGGTTTATGCCGTCAAGATGACAAGACTCACCGGTCACACGTATGGCGAAAAGTGCCCGATTCGACAGTCCCTTAATCAGCAAGAACCGGGCCTTCATCGAGGTGGAGGCTGGGGAGGTACCGATCGTGGACAGCCGGCGAGTTGCTTTTGTCCTGTTCGAGAATTTCTCCCTGATGGCCTTCACTGGAGCTATGGATGCCTTGGTGACGGCCAATCTGGTCAAGGCGCCGGTGGAATACGAGGCCACAGTCGTTAGTCTCAATGGTTGTCGGGCCATGAGCGACCTGGGCATCGAAGTCGCCGTCGATGGCCCACTGGAGGATCTTCAGGAAGAGGTACTCGATTACCTTATACTATGCGGCGGCTATCGCCTTGAGATGAATACAGATCCCACGCTCAGAGTGAAGCTTCGTGCTGCGGATTATGCAGGATGCATGCTGGGAGGACTGTGGAATGGCGCGTACTTCATTGCCGAGGCCGGCCTTCTGGACGGATACGAATGTGCATTCCATCCCGACGGACGCGCCATGATGCTGGAAGAGTTCCCCACAGTGAAAGTTTCGTCGCAGAGCTACGTTCTGGATCGTGACCGGGCGAGTTGCGCCGGCGCCAACAGCTCTCTGGACATGATGCTATCGATCATTAGTCGGGACTGCGATACTGCCTACATCAGCGCTATCGAAGAGGTGCTGAGCTGTGACAAGGCTATGGAGGCAATCGATACCTCTGTAATCAGCATCGACCGGGACTTGTCATTGCCGCAGAGCCTCAAGAATGCACTCGAGCTGATGAGCCAAAACATCGATGAACCTCTATCGATTAACGAGCTGACAACTTGTGTCGGAGTGTCGCGGCGTCAGCTGGAACGCTTATTTGGCCGTTGCCTAGAAACGACGCCGGCGCGTTATTACTTGGAGCTGCGGTTGACTCGAGCGCGCCAGTTGCTACAGCAGACAAACAAAAACCTGGCCGACATAGCAGTGTCGTCTGGGTTCGTCAGTATTTCGCACTTTCGGCGCTGCTTTAGCCAGCTGTTCGGTGTATCACCAACATGCTTTCGAAAGACGTCGCATCCTGAATGATTTAGGTCTGGAATGGTACTAGACTGGGCGCTCTTCAATCCCAAATGGAAACGGCCCCGCCGAAGCGGGGCCGCAGGGTCATGACCGAGTGGCCATGATGCCAATGCGATGAAAAATCACTCGCTGAAGTACTTGGCGTGGATTTCCTCGTAGGTGCCGTTGTCCTTCAGCGTGGCAAGGGCCTCGTTGAAGGCTTCCGCGAGGGCTTCGTCGCGCTGACGGAAGGCGATGCCGAAGCCTTCACCGAAGTATTCCTTCGGTTCGGTGATCTTCTCGCCGACGGTCTGGTAGTCACCGGCATCGCTGTCGAGCAGGGTGGACTTGCCGATCGGGAAGTCGAGGAAGACGATGTCGAGGCGACCGGAGTCCATGTCCAGCACCATGTCGTCGGCGGTGGCGTAGCGGTTGACGTCGGCCACGTCGCCGTACAGGTCGGTCACGTAGTTGTCCTGCAGGGTGCCGCGCTGCACGCCGATGGTCTTGCCTTCGAGGGTCGCCTCGCTCGGGCTCTCGATTTCGGTGTCGGTCGGCGCGAACCAGGCGGAGGGCGGCGTGATGTAGGGCTCGGAGAACAGTACCTGCTCACGACGCTGCTCGTTGATGGTCATGGACGACATGATGGCGTCGTACTTGCGTGCCTGGAGGCCGGGGATGATGCCGTCCCAGCCCTGCACGACCCACTCGCACTGAATGCCGATCTCGGCACACATGGCGTTGCCCAGCTCGATGTCGAAGCCGGTCAGTTCGCCGTCAGGGGTGCGATATTCCATGGGCTCGTAGGGAACGTCGACGCCGATACGGATATCGCGGACTTCGGCGTTGGCGACGCCGGCGATCATGCTGGCGCCGAGGACGCCGATGCTCAGGAGCTTGCTGAAGTTCATAGGTGTTATCCCTTCTTGTTGATCGTTTCACCGCTTGGGTGGTCACTTGCTTACCATAGCCGAAGGCGGGGTGGCTCGAAAGCCTGGGCGCCGACGTCTTGAACCAACGTTTGTTCGACGCCGCCTTCCCCGCCTTCGCATGCCGCTCAACCGCTGGCCGGCTTGAGGTGGGCCAGCATGCGTTTTTCCAGATGACGGAACAGATAGATGATGCCGAAGGTCAGGCACAGGTAGATGGCCGCCACGAACAGGAAGGCATCGAAAGGTGCATAGAAGCGTGCGTAGACGAAGCGCGCCGCCCCGGTCAGGTCCATGATGGTGACCACGCTGGCGATGGCACTGGCATGCAGCATGAAGATGACCTCATTGCCGTAGGCCGGCAGGGCGCGGCGGAAGGCACTGGGCAGCACGATGCGCCGCAGCATCAACGCCCAGGACATGCCGTAGGCCCGGGCCGCCTCGATCTCGCCCCGCGGCGTCGACTTGATGGCGCCACGGAAGATCTCGGTGGTGTAGGCGCCGGTATTCAGCGTGAAGGCGATCAGGGCCGGCACGAAGGGTTTTTCGAGGATGACCCAGAGCCAGGTGTCCTGAATGCCTTCGACGAAGACCACCCCGTAGTAGATCAGGTAGAGCTGCACCAGCAGTGGCGTGCCGCGGAACACATAGCAGTAGAAGAAGATCGGCAGGCGGACCCAGGCGCGCTTCGAACCGCGGCCGATGGCCAGCGGTACCGCCAGCAACAGGCCGATGATCAGCGACAGGAAGACCAGCTGTACCGTGGTGACCAGCCCCTCGCCGTAATAGGAGAGTGTCTGCAGGGTGAAGATGCTGTTGTCGGCCAGCAGGTTTTTCAGCCAGGTTGTCAGGCTTTCCATCAGTCCACCTCCTCGAAGCCGACGTCATAGCGTTTCTGCAGGCGAGCGAAGCCCCACTCGGAGACACTGGCGATCAGCAGATAAATCGCCGCGACGATAATCATGAAGGTGAAGGGTTCGCGAGTCGCCTTGGAAGCCTCCGAGGCGATTTTCACCATGTCGGAAAGGCCGATCACCGACACCAGGGCCGTGGTCTTGAGCAGCACCATCCAGTTATTGGAGAGGCCGGGCAGGGCGTGGCGCATCATCTGCGGGAAGCGAATGCGCCGGAACACCAGGGTGTGCGACATGCCATAGGCGCGGCCGGCCTCGATCTGGCCGCTGTCCACGGCCAGGAAGGCGCCGCGGAAGGTTTCGCCCATGTAGGCGCCGAAGATCAGGCCGATGGTGCACACGCCGGCGACGAATTCGTTGACGTTGATGAAGATGTCGACATCGAACTGGAAATAGAGCCAGTCGGTGAACTGGTTGATGCCGATCTGGCCGCCGAAGAACAGCAGCATCATCAGCACCAGGTCGGGAACCCCCCGGATCACCGTCGTGTAGAGCGTGGCGAAGCGGTGCAAGGCCCAGTTGCGCGACATCTTGGCGCTGGCCGTGGCCAGACCCAGCAGGATGGCCAGGATCAGCGACAGTACCGCCAGTTCGATGGTGACCAGGGCGCCTTCCATGAGGCGCGGTCCATAGCCGTGCAGGTCGATCATGTGAGTCTCCTCATCCGGGCCATGTCAGTGCTTCGGCGCCAGGAACTGCTTGAGGCGTTCGGAGCTCGGGTTGCCGAGAACCTGGTCGGGAGGGCCTGCTTCCTCGACCTGCCCCTGGTGCAGGTAGATCACCTGAGTGGAAACATCGCGGGCGAAGGCCATTTCATGCGTCACCACGATCATGGTGCGGCCTTCCTCGGCGAGATCACGCATCACCTTGAGCACGTCACCGACCAGCTCCGGATCCAGGGCCGAGGTCGGCTCGTCGAACAGCATGACTTCCGGGTCCATGGCCAGGGCCCGGGCAATGGCGCCGCGCTGTTGCTGGCCGCCGGACATCTGCGCCGGATAGTAGTCGGCCCGGTCATCCAGGCCGACACGCTGCAGTAGCTCATGGGCATGCCGGGTGGCTTCCTGCTTCGACTTGCCGAGCACATGCACCGGGGCTTCGATGACGTTCTCGAGCAGTGTCATGTGGGCCCACAGGTTGAAGCTCTGGAAGACCATGGACAGCTTGGCGCGCATGTTGACGACCTGCTTCCAGTCTTCCAGCTCGCGGCCTTTCTTGGTTTCCTTGAAGCGGATGGTCTCACCGTGAACGATCAGATCACCCTGGTCGGGCTGCTCGAGCAGGTTCATGCAGCGCAGAAAGGTACTCTTGCCGGAGCCGGATGCTCCGATGAGGGTGATGACATCGCCCTTGCTGGCCTGCAGGGACAGGCCCTTGAGAACTTCAGTATCGCCGAAGCGCTTGGTGATATTGCGCACTTCCAGCGGAATCGGGGTATCGGCCATGAAGCGGACTCCAGTTCGGGATAGATCGCCAGGGTCGGCACGGGACGGGATGCGGGCCGGCGAAAAGGTGAGCGATTCTAACAGCCCGAGCGCCACTCGGCAGGCCATGGCAGCCATGTGGCCGGGCGGTACGGGGTTCCTGCGGTAATGATGTAGTGCATGACGACTCCAGTTTGTTGTTATTCTGCGGTGTTTCTCAGCGTTTAAACAACGTTCAACGCAGTTTCATGAGGTGGGCGGCGCCTGCGTGGCAGTGACCAGCAGGGCCGCTCGGGCGCCGAGCTCGACGTTGGCGTTGGGAAAGACCACCCGCAGAGCGGTTTCACCCACCGTGAAGGGACCGGCCTGGGCATCCTCGGCGAGGCAGGTGCCGGGGGCGAACTCGGTGAAGTTGGGGGTGTCATCGTCGAAGCATAGCCGGAAGTCTTCGGCGTGGCGGATCAGCTCGTGCTCGACGCGGAAGAAGGCCATGCGCGACGCCTCGGCCGTCGCGGGCGATTGCCCCGCCAGCAGGGTGTCGAGCATTCGGCCCATGGGGGCCAGGGGCGCGAGGTCATTGTCGCCGAAGGGCAGGGCACGTCCGAGTTCGAGCGTGAAGGCCTGGGCAGCATGGTAGTGCTTGCTGTAATGCGAAAAGGTCCAGCTGTGGGTGTGCTGGTGCAGCACTGCCTGAATGTCGGCACCGGCCAGCCATTGCCACTGTTCCGGTGTGGTGATGGCATCGGCGTAGGGCTCGACCGCGAAACGGGAGTACTGGCTTCCGCGAATGGCGGTGTGCAGGTCGTAATGCAGCCGGCGGCGCGTCGCATGACGCTCGAAGAAGGCGTCCACGGCGTGCATCAGGGTGCGGGCGCGGTCCGCCTCCATGCCGGTGTCGGCCAGGTCGCGTCGAAACAGGCGATTGAGATTGGTCGCGACGAAGCGGGTACCGGCGCGGATAGCCTCGAGGTTGCCGAGTATCACCAGCACCGGACTGCCGAGCGTCATCAGGCCGGCTTCCAGCCGGGCCAGGCTGGCGCCCAGCAGTTCGATGGGCGCCGTTTCATTGCCGTGAATGCCCACCGACAAGACCAAGGCGGGCGCCTCTGGCGCAGCCTTGACGGGCATGAGTTCCAGCAGTCCCGGGCCCGGCACGCGAAAGCGGCCGCCGGGAATCTCGCCACCCCGGGGAGTCGACGCGGTCTCATTCAGGCTCTGTTCCAGCCAATCAGCCAGCATGGCGGGCCTCCGGCCGATGCTGGCGCCGGCTGGCGGTATTCCGGCGTCGCGGATAAGCCGTGGTGATCATCTTGCTCCCGGTCTGATGTTGTTGTCGGTCGCGTTACCTTCACCAGAGTCGGCTGCCGGCTCAATACCCGGCGTCGACTTGATGAAAGCCCGGGGTGCGATAATGAAAACCCTGACCCGCAAGGACGCCGGATGGAAGGAATCAAGCGCCCTGTGTGGCCGTGTACAGCGTGTAGATAGATTGGCTGGCGGTCATCAGCAGGCGGTTCCTGTTTTCTCCGGTAAAGCAGACATTGGCGCAGATCTCCGGAAGCAGGACACGACCGATGAGGGTGCCATCCACGCTAAAGACACTGACACCATCGGTGCCTTCCCCGCCTGAAGTGCCTACCCAGAGGTTGCCTTCGACGTCGCAGGTCAGGCCGTCGTAACCCGTCTGGCTGCTCTCGACGAGTCGTTCGGGTTCACTGAGGGACTGGCCGCCATCCTGCAGGTTGAAGCGGGTGATGGTTGCCGGTTGATCCGGGTGGTGGGAGGGCGCGGTGTCGGTAATGTACAGCTGGCTGCCGTCAGGGCCGAGGGCGATACCGTTGGGCTTGTAGAGTTCGGTGGTCAATACTCTGGGTTCCTTCAGGCCATCCTGCCAGTAGTAGACCGCGGTCTCGAGTTCGAGGGTCCGGCGCTTGCCCTCATAATCCACATGAGCGCCATAGCCGGGATCGGTAAAGATCACACCACCACTTTTCAGGGCCACCACATCATTGGGCGCATTGAGCGGTTTGCCGTTGTACTGATCCGCCAGCACGCTCAGGCTGCCATCCCACTCATAGCGCACCACTCTGGCCGGCGAGTGCTCGCAGGCAATCAGTCGGCCTCGGTCATCGAAGGTATGCCCGTTGGAGTGGCCGACATGGCGTCTCAGCACCGAGACCTCACCCGTAGCCTCGTCCCAGCGCATCTGCAGTGCGCGCGGGATATCACTGAATACGGCATAGCGTCCCACGGCATTCCAGGCCGGTCCTTCCAGCCAGAGGCCGCCGGTCCACTGGCGCTCCAGGGGCGTGTTGAACAGCATGTACTTTTCGAACTGCTTGTCGATGACCTGCCAGGTGGCATCCGGATAGCGCGAAGGCGTGGTGTTGCCGGCCAGCAGGCCGGGGGCGGCGGTTGCGGCCCCCAGTGCCAGGGAAGCAGTCAGAAACTGGCGTCGTTCAAGCGTCATGTCAGCATCCTCTTTTTGTGTCGTGGCTGAGGCGGGAGGGCCCCGCATCGCTTGAAGTTTATGTGGTGCTAAATCATTTGTATGTTATACATTTTTACAACGTGCATCCTCTACCGGGATTTCGAGGCTTCATGGACCATCGGGCCCTGTTGCTACGTCTTCCACGCCTCGCGGGAAATCAGCGCCACGCAGCACAGGCGTCACCCTGTTCGACCTTGATCAGCTCGTCGCTGGGGAAGTCTTGCTCGGCGGCGCGTTGCACCAGGTTGCGATAGGTAGCGTCGGGCAGTGTCGGGGTCCGCGACAGGATCCATAGATAATCGCGGTTCGGGCCGGCGACCAGGGCCCACTGGTAATCAGTGTCGAGCGCCATGATGTTGTAACCGCCGTAGAAGGGGCCGAAGAAGCTGACCTTGAGGCGGCCGACATCGGTCGAGTCGATGAAGTAGGCCTTGCCCTCGGCGACATCGGCTTCGCCTTCCTGCAGGTTGGTGCCCCGGTTGGTGACACTGACGCCACCGTCCTCGCGCATGGCGTACTCGGCGGTGACACAGTCCAGGCCGCGTTCGAAGGAGTGATCGAGGCGCGCGACTTCGTACCACTGGCCCAGGTAGCGGTCGAGCTGGAAGTCTTCGACGGGCTCCACGCCCTCCGGTATCCCGGTGCAGGCAGTCAGGCCCAGGCTGGAAGCTGCCAGCAGGGACAGCAGGTATCGGCGGGGTATCAGCATGGTGGCAAGGCTCAATGGGAATGAATGATTCGACGGCAAACGATACGCTTGCCTGCCAGGATCATGACACTGCCGGGCCTCACCGGGGAACCACCATGCTGTATCCCCTTATATTAAACCCGAGGGCGGGCCAGTGGTCCTGTCCCTGGCGATAGCGTGCCAGGAGGTCGGCGCTGGGCTCGGCCCAGGCTCGCGTCGGGCAAGCTGAAGCCAAATCGGGAGGTGCGTGAAGGCGAGGTCGCCGTGTATCATCTGCGCCGCTTGCCAGCCTGGCGGTTTGACCGCGTGCCTCCCCAGTGCGTGGAGAACATGACGGGGCTGGTGTTGTCGCAAGTAATATCCGTCGTGCCCTGACAGGAGAATCGCTTCAGTGAATGTGCTGATGTTCACCAATACCTATCACCCGATTGTCGGTGGGGTCAGCGAGTCGGTACAACGCCTCAAGTATCAACTTTGCCGGGCGGGACACCGTGTGCTGGTCGTGGCGCCGCGTCTGGAAGGACAGCCCGACGACGAGACGGATGTGGTGCGGGTGACGGCCGTTCAGCACTTCAATGGCAGTGACTTCTCCTTGCCGGTGCCGATGCCGGGGCAGCTCTATGAAGCCATCGAGGACTTCGAGCCGGATATCGTGCACTCACACCACCCCTTCCTGCTGGGCGATACCGCGGCCCGGGCCGCCGAGACCTATGGCCTGCCGCTGGTGTTCACGCACCATACTCTCTATGAGCATTACACCCACTATGTGCCCGGGGACTCGCCGCGCATGCAGCGTTTTGCCATTGCCCTGGCCACGCAGTACAGCTGGTTGTGCGACAGCGTCATTGCGCCGAGCGAGAGTATTCGCGATCTGCTCATCGAGCGTGAGGCCAACTCCGCGGTGCGGGTCGTGCCGAGCGGCGTCGATACGGCGCGTTTCTCCCTGGGCAATGGCGAGGACTGTCGGCGCCGCCACGGCATTCCGCCGGATGCGTATGTCATCGGTCACCTGGGGCGGCTGGCTCAGGAGAAGAACCTGTCGTTTCTGACCGAGGCGGTGGCCCTGGCATTGAGCAGGCGACCCGAGGCGCACTTTCTGATCGTGGGCGATGGCGAGGCCCTTGATGCCATGCAGGACATCGCCGAGCGGCATGGTGTCGCGGCGCGTGTGCATTTCACCGGTCGTCTGCATGGCGATGCTCTGATCGATGCCTATCACGCCATGGATGTCTTCGCCTTCGCCTCGCACAGCGAGACCCAGGGCATGGTCGTGGCCGAGGCCATGGCCGCCGGCTTGCCGGTAGTGGCCGTGGCGGCGCCCGGGGTGGTCGAAGTGGTCGAGGATGGCGAGAACGGACGCCTGTTGCCGGAGGACGATGCCCCGGCGATGGCCGAGGCTCTCGAGGAGCTGGCCGATGAGCGGGCGCGGGAGCCCCTGAGGGAGGGGGCGCTGTGGACCGCCGCGGATTATGACGAGCAACGCTGCGCCGGCCGTTGTCTGCTGGTCTATCGCGAAGTCATCGCACGCGGCGGGCCTTTCACGCATGCCGACGATGGCGGCTGGGATCGCGTGCGCGGGCGTCTGGGTGCCGAGTGGCAGATGCTGCGTTATCGCGGCCGTCTGCTGCGTCACATGGTGCAGGGCGAGTGGGATCAGGAACGCCCCAACTGGTGGCCGGGCGGCCGTGACGAGCCGGGCGTGCCCCCGGAGTGATCAGCCGTGGCGCTGACGGCGCTGTGACCAGCGCTTGAGGGCAAACAACACTCCGACGCCAGCCAGCAGCCCCAGCACGGATAACACCACTTCGCGAGTACTGGTCGCCGTCACCAGTTCACCCAATTGACTGCCCAGCAGCGTGACCCCCGCCAGGCCCGGTACGATGCCCAGGGTCGAGCCGATCATGTAGTCGCGAAAGCGCAGATGAAAGGCGCCGGCCATCATGTTGGTCAGGGTGAAGGGGGCCAGCGGCAGCAGGTTGACGACGGTCATGGTGCGGATGCCGCGACCGGAGAGGTAGCGTGACAGTCCCTTCAGGTGCTTGCCGCCATAGCGCATCAGGGCATCGCGCCCCAGCCGGCGGCCGACCCACCAGGTCAGCACCGAGGCCGCCAGGGTGCCGGCCAGTGAATAGGCGAAGCCCCACCAGGGGCCGAACAGCAGACCGGTCAGGGCCACCAGCAGGCTGAGCGGAAACATGACCAGCGAGGCCGCGGCATAGGCGGCCATGACCACCAGCACGGCCCAGCTGGCATCGCGCCAGGCGATCGATCCCCGGGCCAGCTTCATCAGGCTGTCGACGGTCAGCAGGTCCTGCATGGCCAGCCATTGCCAGAGCAGGCCGAGGGAGACAAGCGCGAGCAGCACGGAGGCAAGGATGCTGAGAGGCCGAGACATGAAGCTGGGGGATTCCTGGTGGACGTCTGGCGACAGCATACGGCAGATCGCCCGCTGGCCAAAGAGCTCAGCGGGCGAGCGGCAGGCGGTCAGGCGTCGTTGAACGACTCGAGCCGGCTTTCGATGACCGGCCAGGCGGGCTGGTCATCACGCGTGGTCACGCCTTTCAGCATGGTTTTCACGCGTTGCGGGTGCTCGCTGAGCCACTGCTGGGCCACGGCTTCCACCTCGCGCTCTTCCTGACCGAATTCGCGAATCATCCAGCTCTGCTCCTCGGCGGAGAAGGTGAACTGCTGGAAGAACGTCATCAGGTTGGGGTTGGCATCGGCATAGGCGCTGCGCGCGATGGTCAGGACTTCGCTGGCGCCGTTGTTGTCGCCGAACAGGTCCCTGGAGTCCTCCAGGTAGCGCATGTCCAGTTCCAGGTTCATCCAGTGCGGCGTCCAGCCGACCCAGACAATGGGTTCGTCGCGCGAGATGGCGTCGCGGGCCGCGGTGAGCATGCCGACCACGCTGGTATCGACCAGCTGCCAGTCGCCCAGGCCCCAGGTGTCGTTGTCGATGGCCTCGTTGAGGATCTCGCTGGCCGCCGAGCCGGCGCCGAAGCCGTGGATCTCGCCATTGAAGCGGTCGCGATGCGCGTCCAGGTCGGCAAAACTCTGGATGCCCTGGTCATACAGGTAGTCGGGTACTGCCAGGGTCATCTGGGCACCATCGACATTGTTGACCACCCGCTTGATGGCACCGCTGTCGATCAGCGGCGCATAGATGCTGTCCTGGGCCGGCAGCCACCCGCCAAGGAAAACATCCAGGTCCCCGCTGTCCAGGCCCTGGTAGACCACCTGCATGCCGAGTTCCTCGGAGCGTGTGGCATAGCCGAGCGGCTCGAGCAGTTGTGCGGCGATTTCGGTCTTGACGGTGATCCCCGGCCAGGCTGGAACGCCGAAATCCAGGGTGGCATCGTCGGCCATGGCGGGGCCGGCCAGCCCCATCGCCAGGGGAAGCGTCCATAGGGACGGGTTGGAACAGACTCGCATTGATTGCTCTCCTGATGGCCGGGCCCGCAGACCCGGCATGAGTACCAAGAAAAGGCCTGTGAAGGTGCCTCGGGCGAGGCACGGGTCAGGCTCAGGTGCTACGTGCCAGAACGCGCAGCCGCGATTCCAGCAGGTCGAGATCCAGGTAGGTGCCCTGCAGGTGGCGACGGCCACTGTTGGGGTTGAAGGCGTTGCGCCCGTGCAGCACGCGGCGGTTGTCGAAGGCGATCATCTCGCCGGGTTGCAGGGAAAACTCGAGGCGCATGCTCGGGTCATGGACCAGGTGCCAGAATTCGATATAGGCGCGGTACCAGGCATCGGCCTGATCCAGCGGCAGGCGCAGCGAGTCGCGGATCCAGTTGTTGAAACGGACTTCGAGCAGCTGGCCGTCATAGTCCAGTGTCAGGATCGGGGCGCGCCAGGCGATATCTTGGGTGTCGTCCTGGAACCGAAAATCGATGGGGGTCTCGCTGAGCAGGCGGAAGGCCTCCGGCGAGCGTTCACGCAGCGCCTCGGCGGCGGCAAAGCCGTCGGTGAAGGTCGACTCGCCACCCTCGGCACCGTTTTCCAGGCAGTACAGCAGCTGGATGTCCGGCGGCTGACGCCAGTTGGGCAGGTCGGTATGCAGGGGCAGACCGATGGCCGTGTAGGCGGCATTGTTGGGGTTGGGCTTGGAACGCACATCGAAGCGGGCGCCGAAGTTGGTGGCGCGCAGAGGGCCGATGCGTTCGGCCAGGCGACTGACTTCCTCGTCGGCCAGCGGGCCGTCCTCGAGCAGCACCAGGCCGTCACGCAGCAGGGCGGTCAGCCATTGGCGTTCCCCGGCGGCGTCCTCAACGAAGTCGGCGTGTGCCACGCGGGCCGGGGCGAAGTCTTCCGCCCAGGGCCGGCGGGCAGGCACGGCATCGCCTGTCGGCTGCCCGGCCTGACGCTGGCGCAGCCAGCCGGCATCGAAGGGGCTGACATGGTCATCGGCCCAGGTCAGCACCAGGTTGCCGTCCTCGAGGCGGGCGGCAGGCGCGGCTTCCGGCAGCTCGAGGGGAATGTAGAGGCGCTCGCGCGTCGTGGTGTGACGGCATTCCGTGCAGGGGCAGTGGTCGCGCAGCCAGCTCAGGGTAAAGTCGGCTTGCTGGCGGTCCTCCCAGGTCAAGGTGACGCTTGAGCTGCCGGTCGTGGCATCAATCAGAGCGGGGCCGCCGGTGTGGCTGAACAGCTCGCTCATGGACCAGGTGATACGGTCGGGTGAGGTGACGGTGGCAGCGTCGGTAGTCATCTTGGCCTCCTGTTGCAGTAGTGCGATACAGGGTGACGATTGCCTGATGAGTGCGCAAACGATTAATCTGGCCCCTATGCCCTAGAAAAACTTATGAGGTAATTAGCCATGCCGGGAGTACCATCATGACAGGATTGCCGCCGCTGGGATGGATGCAGGCCTTCGAAGCGGCAGCGCGCACCCTGAGCTTCACCGCGGCGGGTAACGAGCTGGGGGTCACCCAGGCGGCGATCAGCCAGCGCATTCGCCTGCTGGAGGATCGGCTCGGTCAGAAGCTCTTCGTGCGGCATCCGCGCAGCCTGAGCCTGACGCCCGTGGGACGTGCCTGGCTGCCTTCCATTCAGGATGCCTTCGTGCGACTCGGCGAAGGCACCAGTGAAGTCTTCGGCGGTACGCGGCAGGAGCGCCAGGTCACTCTGCGCACCACGCCCGTCATTCAGCAGAACTGGCTGGCGCCACGTTTGCCCGCGTTTCAGCGCGACTACCCGGAGATCGGCGCCCGCGTGGTGAGCGCCATCTGGCCGGACGACTTCGGTCCCGAGGGCGCGGATATCGAGATTCGTTATGGCCGTGGCGAGTGGTCCGGGGTGGAGGCCATCTCGCTCGGCGAGGAGGCCATGCTGCCGGCCTGCTCGCCGACGCTGGCGCGTCGGATCCAGACGCCCGAGGACCTGGCCGGTCAGGTCCTGCTGCATGCCGTGGGCTTTGCCGTGGGCTGGCCGACCTGGCTGGAGCAGGCCGGTGTGCCGGGCCTGGAGGACCGTTGCGCGGCGATGACCTGTGACAACCAGGTGATGACGCTGGCCCTGGCCAGTCAGTCCGGCGGAGTGGCCTTGATGCATCGTCGCCTGCTCGAGAAGCGCGACGACCTGGTGGCGCCCTTGCCGTTGGAAGTTCCCAGCGAAGAGCAGTTCTGGCTGGTGCGCCCGGCGAAGCGACAGCCCCACGAAGAGGCGGCGCGGTTGTGGGATTGGTTGCTGGAGTGCCTTTAGACCCGGGGGCCGAACCAGCCAGCCGGCTCCTGCCGGAAATACTGGGTGAGCAGGGAGTAGAGTTCGGGGTAGGCGGCCACCAGGGTGTGCGGTGAGGTGAAGAAGTACTCGCAGTTCACGGCGAAGCATTCTCCGGGGTGGGTGGCGGCGTAATCGTCGATGGGTGTGATGTCACCGCGTTCCAGCCGGGCCTGAAGGTCCTCCCAGACGGCCATGAAGACGCGGTACCACTCGCGTGGATCCATGTCGCCGGGCAAGGGCGGATAGCCATCGGCGTCCAGCGAGTTGCCCATGTCGAGCTTGTGCGACAGCTCGTGAATCAGCACGTTGAAGCCGTCCAGCCCTCCACTCGCCATCAGGTCCGGATAGGCGACCACCACCGGTCCCTGATGGGAGGTCTCGCCGGCACGCTGGTCGTCGTACTCATGCATCACGCCGAACTCATCCATTTCCTCGACGCGCCGGTGGAAAGCCTCGGGCAGGACCAGTATCTCGTGGACATTGGAGAAGGCATCAAGATGGTCGCGATCCTGCCAGCCGAGCGTCAGCAGACAGGCCTGTCCCGCCAGTGCCAGATAGCCGGCTGTGTCGAACTCGATGCCTTCCTCGCGCAGTGCCGGATGCAGGCTGATTCGCTTGTGGTGCAGAAAATACCAGGCACGGCGCCCCAGCCGCCCGGCCGGGTCGTCGGGCAGTACGCCGAGCAGGGGCACTCGCTCCCGAGCCACCTGCCAGTCGGTCTCGGGGAAGGGATGGCGGGCCTCGAAGCGCGCCATCCGCCAGCGCTTCAGGAAGGCCAGCAAGCGCTCAGTTATCCTCGGCGCCGATGCGGCCACCGGACTTCCAGGACCAGTCACGCCAGCGCAGGTCGAACAGGTCCTGACGGCGGTCCTTGAGGTTGGTCACCGAGCCCTCGTTGCGCACCACCTTGAGGCGGCTCAGGTCCAGGTCCGAGAACATGATCATCTCGGTGTTGGGCGTGGTCTCGGCGAGCACGGCATCGTGCGGGAAGGAGAAGTCCGAGGGCGAGAACACCGAGGACTGGGCGTACTGGATGTCGAGGTTCTCGATCGACGGCACATTGCCCACGCTGCCGCACAGCACTACATAGCACTCGTTCTCGATGGCGCGCGCCTGGGCGCAGTGACGCACGCGCAGATAGCCGTTCTTGGTATCCGTCCAGAAGGGCACGAACAGGATGTCCATGTCCTGATCGGCCAGCAGGCGGGAAAGTTCGGGGAACTCCACGTCGTAGCAGATCTGGATGCCGACCCGGCCGGCATCGGTCTCGAAGACCTGGAGTTCGTCACCGCCCTCGACGATCCAGTCGCGACGCTCCTGGGGCGTGATGTGCAGCTTGGCCTGGCGCTCGACCGAGCCGTCGCGGTGACACAGGTAGGAGACGTTGTAGAGCCGGTCTTCCTCGCCGACCTCGATCATCGAACCGGCCACGATGTTGATGTTGTAGGAGACCGCCATGCGCGACAGCTCGGTCTTGAAGCGCTCGGTGAAGCCGGCCAGAAAGCGGATGGCGGCCAGCTGGTCCTGCTGGGCGGCGCGGTCCTGCAGACCCATCAGCGGGGCGTTGAACAGCTCCGGGAAGACCGCGAAGTCGCTCTGGTAGTCGGCCAGGGCATCGACGAAGTATTCCACCTGCTGCAGCACCGCCTCCACCGAGGCGAATTCGCGCATCTGCCACTGCACCGCGCCGACGCGCACCTGGGTGCGGCGTGTCTCCAGCACTCGCTCGGCGGGCTCGAAGAGGATGTTGTTCCATTCCAGCAGGGTGGCATAGCCGCGTGACTTCTCGTCCTCGGGCAGGTACTTGCTGAGCAGCCGCTTGACCTGGAAGTCGTTGGCCAGCTGGAACGACAGGATGGGGTCGTGGATCTCCTTGCGCGACACCTTGTCGATGTACTCGGCGGGCGTCAGCTCATCGGCGTACTGGTGGTACTGGGGGATGCGGCCCCCTGCCAGGATGGCCCGCAGGTTCATCGAGCGGCACAGTTCGCGACGCGCTTCATAGAGCCGGCGGCCCAGCCGGTGTCCGCGATAGTCCGGATGGATCAGGACATCGAGGCCGTACATGGCGTCGCCATCGGGATCATTGAGGATGATTTCGCGCTGGTCGATCAGGTCATCGTACTTGTGCGGGTTGGAGAAGCCGTCGTAATCCACGCGCACGGTCAGCGCCACGCCGATCAGGCGCCCATCGTCCTCGATGCCGATCTGGCCGTCGGGAAACTCCTGGATCAGGCGCTCCATGGTGTGCTTGGGCCAGGCACCGCCCAGATCGTCATAGACGGCATCCATCAGCTGCTTGAGCTGGGGATAGTCTTCCGGTGTCAGGTTGCGCAGATTGAGCTGAAGATCGTCTAGCGACATGGGACGTCCTTTGTACTGATGTGACCTCGAATGCCGACCAGTTTATCACGCGGTTATAAGCGCGCCCGTGCTACTGACTAGCGGCGTCTAAACGCAGCGGATGCTCCGCCATGCCAGGGGGCCGTCCAGGTCTGGGCCATGATCACCCCGGCGAGAATCAGGACGCCGCCGAGCAGATGAAAGCCGGCTACCTGTTCGTCGAGGGCGAACATGGCGATCAGGGCACTGAACAGCGGCATCAGGTTGATGAAGATGCTGGCACGGCTGGCGCCGATATGGCGAATGGCGCGCATCCACAGGTAGGTAGTGATGATGGAGGCCGGGATACCGGCGTAGGCGATCAAGCTGATATTGTCCGGGGTCACCGGCGTCATCGGTCCGGCCAGGTAGAAGGGCAGCAGAAGCAGCACCGCGCACACCACCTGCCCGTAGAGCATCACCCAGGGCGGCAGGTCCAGCGGCCAGCGCTTGAGCATCACGCCATACAGGGCATAGCAGGTCGCGGCCAGCAGCATCAGCAGGTCGCCACGCGAGATTTCGAGTGCCAGCAACGACAGGGGATTGCCCCGGCCGAGCAGGAAGCTCACGCCCAGGAAGGCGCAGAGCCCGCCGATGATGCCGCCCATGCTGGGCGACTCGCGCAGGATGAGGGCGCTCAGCAGCACGGTGAGCAACGGCACCATGGCGGCCAGGATCCCCATGTTGGTGGCCGAGGTCGTCTCGGCGGCCACATAGGCCAGCCCTTGCCACAGTCCCATGCCGAGCATGCCCAGTACCGCCAGCTTGGGCCACTCGCGGCGCAGGCTGACACGGTGGCGCCAGGCGGCGGGCGCCACGCAGGGAGTCAGTACGGCCAGTGCCAGCAGCCAGCGCAGGAAGGCAATGCTGCTCGGGGCGATGGCGCCCACGGTCAGCTGGTTGATGGTCATGTTGCCGGACCAGATCAGCACGGCCCCCAAAGGTGGCAGGAATAGCAGCAGTGGCATGGTGGCCTCGAAATGCGCGAGCCCCGCATGGGCGGGGCTCGCAATCAGGCTGTCGATGTCCCCGCCGCTCAGGCGGGGCGGTTGCGGGTCACCGAGCGCGCAGCAGTCGCAGCTCGCTGTTCAGTGCCTTCATGATGGTGTAGCACATTAGCAGCATGAGCACCGAGAAGGGAATGGCTGTGGCCGTTACCCCGGCCTGAAGCGCCGACAGGCCGCCCCCGATCAGCAGCACGATGGCGATCAGTCCTTCCACCGTGGCCCAGAACATGCGCTGGGGACGCGGCGCATCGATCTTGCCGCCGGCGGTGATGGTGTCGATGACCAGCGAGCCCGAGTCGGATGACGTGACGAAGAAGATCAGCGCCAGAATGATCCCCAGGGTCGACATCAGGCCGGTCAGCGGCAGTTCATTGAGCATGCCGAACAGCGACAGCTCGGGGTTGTAGTTATCGATCACGTATTGCTTGACCAGGCTGGTATCGGGGCTGGCATAGAGCTGCTCGAGCCCGGTGCTGCCGAAGACCCCCATCCAGATGGCGATGAACAGGGTGGGCACGATCAGCACGGCGAGGACGAACTCGCGAACCGTGCGGCCGCGCGATACCCGGGCGATGAACATGCCGACGAAGGGTGCCCAGCTGACCCACCAGGCCCAGTAGAAGATGGTCCAGGCCTGACGGTAGGCATCATCCTCGCGGCCGAAGGGGGCCGAGAGTGCCAGGAACTCCGTGGCATAGGTCACCATGCCGTCCCAGAAACCGGTCAGGGCGGCCAGGGTCGGCCCGGCGAACAACACGAAGAAGAAAAAGCACACGGCCATCATCATGTTGAGTTCGGAGAGCCGCTTCACGCCGCCGTCGAGGCCGCGCCACACGGAGACCAGGGCCACAGCGGTCACCAGCAGGATGATGATGATCTGGGCGGTGACGCTGACCTCGAGGCCGAACACGAAGTTCATGCCGGCGTTGGCCTGCTGCGCCCCGAGGCCGAGGGAAGTGGCCAGACCGAACAGCGTCGAGAACACCGCCAGGATGTCGATGATATGGCCCCACCAGCCCCAGACTCGCTCGCCCAGGAGCGGGAAGAAGGCCGAGCGAATGGAAAACGGCATGCCCTTGTTGTAGCTGAACAGCGCCAGTGCCAGGGCCATGACCACGTAGACCGCCCAGCCGTGGATGCCCCAGTGCAGGTAAGTGCCGGCCAGCCCCATGGCGGTCGCCTCGGGTACGGCATCGGCGTTCAGGGCGCCATCGGCGAAGGGCGAGGTGATGCCCAGCGGCAATGACACATTGGCGTGATAGACCGGCTCGAGCACCCCGAAGAACAGCAGGCCAATGCCGATGCCGGCGGCAAACAGCATGGCGAACCAGGAAAGGTAGCCATACTCGGGTCTGGCATCGGGCCCGCCCAGCCGGATGGAGCCGTGGGGCAGCAGGATCAGGGCGATCGAAAACAGGATGAAGAAGTCCACCACGATCATGAAGTACCAGTCCAGCGTGCCCGTCGAAAAGGACACGATGGACTGGAACATGCTGCCGGCCGTCTCCGGAAACATCAGAGTCAGCAGGATGAAGATGATGGAAGCTGCCGCCGAGATCATGAAGACCCGGTTGTGGATGTCGAAGCCGATGGGGCCCAGGCTGCCTTCGATATTGTCCTGGCCGACGACATAATCTGTCTGCATGTCGTCGACCGGTTCGGGATGCGCTGACGCATCATTCGGACTGTTCATAAGGGGGTTGTCCTGTGTTGATAGATTCACTCGTTCAGGGGTGATTCTTGTTCACTATCCCCAAGCGCGCGACGAATTACCGTTATCTGATTAAACGCTCACCATGAGCGCCGTCGTGGAAAGCCGGCGCAGTGAGTCGTCACGCCGCTTGCGCAGGGCGTGGCGCGGACATCTTCGAGCGGGAAGGGGAGAGGAGAGTAGTGGGGCGCTAGCGTAACTGACTGTCCTTGCTGGCTCGCCGGTTAAAGCCCGTACCGGCGCTGTCACGCTTGTCCTGCTCGGCCTGGCATTCGATGCACAGGCGCACACCCGGCACGGCCGCGCGGCGTGCTTCGGGGATCGGCTCATCGCACTCCTCGCAATGCGTGAGGCTCTCGCCGCCGGGCAGGCGGCTACGCGAGCGCTCCACGGCATCCTCGACCGTGCTTTCGATCTGTTCCTGGACGCTTCCGTCCTTGGCCCAGCCTCCTGCCATGTGCGGTTGTCCTCAATGCTCTCGAGAATGATGGCTTGCGCCTGTGCAAGGCTAGCGGAGCAGGGTGGTGCGCGCCAACCTCTCAAGCCACGGCGGCGAGACCGGCGCGGGCAACCCGGGCATCCTGTTCGGGCTTGACGCCGGAGACGCCGATGGCCGCGATGGGCTGGCCATCGACGATGACGGGGATGCCGCCTTCCAGCAGCCCTTCCAGCGGCACCGACAGAAAGGCGGTGCGCCCCTCGTTGATCATGTGCTCGAAGACCCGGGTTTCCTTGCCGCTGAGGGCGGCGGTGCGTGCCTTGCGGGTGCCGATCATGGCGCTTGTCGCGGCGGCCCCATCCAGGCGACGCAGGCCGAGCAGCTCGCCGCTGTCATCGGCCACGGCAATGGTCACGGCCCACTGGTTGGCCTCGGCTTCGCGCTGCGCGGCATCCAGGATGGCGTTGACATCGGCCAGTTCTAGCATGGCTTTGGTTTTCATGTGGCTCCTTGGCATTGGCTTCGAGCCACGGATTCTAGCATCGAGCGGGCAGCATGACAGTGTGGTGGCTGGGCGTGTGGCCCGCATTGGCCAGGCCCGCCGATTCTTGGCACTATCATGGCCCCCTGTCCCCGATGCGAGGAGCCAGCATGTCCCGAGTACTCTATGATCTGTGCGGTATCGACACAGCACTACGCTTTTCCCCCTTCTGCTGGCGGGTGCGCATGGCGCTGGCGCACAAGGGGCTGGATGTCGAAACCCGACCTTGGCGCTTCACCGAGAAGGATGCCCTGAGCTTCACCGAACACGACAAGGTGCCGGTGCTGGTCGATGGTGACACGGTGGTCACCGAGAGCTATGACATTCTGTGCTATCTCGATCGCACCTATCCCGAGGCGCCGCTGGTCGGCGACGCGCTGGCCGAGTCCCGGGCGCGTTTCTTCAAGCATTACGCCGAACGCTCGCTGGCGCCTCCGATCATGGCGATCATCATCATGGATCTGCTCAATGCCATCCATCCGGATGATCGTGCCTACTTCCGCGAGACCCGCGAAAAGCGCTTCGGTCGCACCCTCGAGGAAGTGCATTCGCCGGTGAGAGGGCTGAGCCAGCTCGACACCGCCCTGGCTCCCTTGCGCGGCCGCCTCGAGGAAGCTCCCTTCCTGGACGGCGATGCCCCGGGCGCGGCCGACTACCTCGTCTTCGGCAACTTCATGTGGGCGCGCTGCGTCTCCACCGCCGACCTGGTCTCCAATGCCGATCCGGTCCATGCCTGGCTGGAGCGCATGCTCGACCTGCATGACGGCCTGGGCCGACAGGCAACCCGGATCACCGATATCCAGGACGCCTATCGCTGAACGCTCGTGCAGAGCGTGTGACCGACAAGTTGCGTATGCTGACCGATAGCGATTTTCGGCGTTGAGGAGTCTCCCATGACGGATCAGGCCTTGCCCTTCGACCCGGCCGACCCCGAGGCCGTGCGTCGTTGGCTGGTTCAGCTCGGTCACACGGCGGTTGCGGCGGTGCATCCGCAGTCACTGGTCTTTGACGTGCTGCCCGAGCCCCCGGCGGGACGCACCCTGGTGGTGGGGGCCGGCAAGGCGGCAGCGGCCATGGCGGCGGCGCTCGAGCGTGCCTGGCAGGCGCAGTATCCCGATGCGCCGCTGAGCGGTCTGGTCGTCACCCGCTACGGCCATGGGCCTCAGGGCGATGCGGAGGCCTGCGCGAACATCGAGGTGCTGGAGGCCGCGCACCCGATGCCGGATGACCTCGGCGAACGGGCGGCGCGCCGCATGCTCGAGTCGCTGGACGGGCTGGGCGAGCAGGACCTGGTGATTGCCCTGATCTCGGGGGGTGGGTCGGCGCTGATGACCTTGCCGGCACCGGGCATCGAGCTGGCCGAGAAACAGGCCCTCAACCAGGCGCTGTTGCGCTGCGGGGCGCCGATCAGCGAGATCAATACCGTGCGGCGTCATCTGTCGGCCATCAAGGGTGGACGGCTGGCGGTGGCGGCGCATCCGGCCCGCGTGCTGACCTGGCTAATCTCGGATGTGCCCGGCGATGAGCCGTCGCTGATCGCGTCCGGGCCCACTCTGCCCGATGCCAGCACACCGGCCGATGCCCTGGCGATCCTCGAGCACTATCAAATCGAGATATCGCCGAGCGTTCGCCGACACCTGAGCACGACCCGCCAGGCACCCGGCGAGGCTGATGCCGAGTTCCGGCGTGACCGACACCTGGTGCTGGCGCGGGCGCGTGATGCCCTGGAGGCGGCGCGCGATGTCGCCGCCGCCGAAGGCCTCGAGGTGCAGCTGCTGGGCGATGATCTGGAAGGCGAGGCGCGTGAACTCGGGCGGGCCCAGGCGCAGCTGGCGCTGGACACCCAGCGTGACGCTGCGCGGCCGTGCCTGCTGCTGTCCGGCGGCGAGACCAGCGTGACCATGCAGGGAGATGGCCGCGGTGGTCGCAATGTCGAGTATCTGCTCGGGCTCTTCAGTGCCCTGAAGGGGGCGCCGGGCATCCATGCCCTGGCCATCGACACCGATGGTATCGACGGCTCGGAAGACAATGCCGGTGCCATCTTCGGGCCGGGCTGCTGGCAGGAGCGTGGAAGGCTCGACCTTGATCCTGACGAATATCTGTCACGTAATGATGCGTATACTTTCTTTGCCGCCCTGGGCGACCTGATCGTGACGGGCCCGACGCGCACCAATGTCAACGACTTTCGAGCCATTCTGGTTTTACCGAGGACTTCATGACGCTGCCACCCCATGCTCCGATCCACGAGCCGATTCGCCGCACCAAGATTGTTGCCACCCTCGGCCCGGCCAGCGACCGGCCCGGCGTGCTCGAGCAGATGATCGCCGCCGGCGTCGACGTGGTACGCCTCAACTTCTCCCATGGTGCGCCCGAGGATCATCGCCGCCGCCTTACCGAGGTACGCGAAGCGGCCGCTCGACTGGGGCGCAGCGTCGCCGTGCTGGGCGACCTGCAGGGCCCCAAGATTCGCATCGCGCGCTTTCGCGACGGCCCGGTGGAGCTCGAGGATGGCCAGACCTTCGTGATCGACGTGGCCCTGGACAGCGAGGCCGGCGACGCCAACCGGGTGGGCTGTGACTACAAGGCGCTGGCCGATGACGTGGTGGCCGGGGACCGCCTGCTGCTCGACGACGGCCGGCTGGTGCTGGACGTGGCGCGCGTGGACGGCACGCAGATTCACACCACCGTGGAACAGGGCGGCAAGCTGTCCAACAACAAGGGCATCAACAAGCAGGGCGGCGGCCTCTCCGCCCCGGCCCTGACCGACAAGGACAAGACCGACCTGAAGACCGCCATGGAGATCGGCGTCGACTACCTGGCGGTGTCCTTTCCGCGCAGCGCCGCCGACATGCACGAGGCCCGCGAGCTGCTCGGCGAGGCCGGTGCCGATATCGGCCTGGTGGCCAAGCTGGAACGCGCCGAGGCGGTGGCCGATGATGACACGCTGGACGGCATCATCGAGGCCAGCCAGGCGGTGATGGTGGCCCGCGGCGATCTGGGCGTGGAAATCGGCGACGAACAGCTGATCGGCACTCAGAAGCGCATCATCAAGCACGCGCGCACCCTGAACCGGGCGGTGATCACCGCCACCCAGATGATGGAGTCGATGATCGAGTCGCCGCTGCCCACCCGAGCCGAGGTGTTCGACGTGGCCAATGCGGTGCTGGACGCCACCGACGCGGTGATGCTATCCGCCGAGACCGCCGCCGGTGACTATCCGGTGGAAACCATCGAGGCCATGGCGCGTGTCTGCCTGGGCGCCGAGCGTGAACGGGTGGCCCAGGCCTCCGGCCATCGCATCCATGAAGGCTTTTCGCGCATCGACGAGACCATTGCGCTGTCGGCCATGTATGCCGCCAATCACCTCTCCGGTGTGGCCGCCATCGTCTGCATGACCTCCACCGGCTACACGCCGCTGATTGCCTCGCGGATTCGTTCGGGGTTGCCGATCGTCGGACTGGCGCACAACCCGGTCGCCCAGCGGCGCATGGCGCTGTATCGGGGCGTGGTGTCGCTGCCCTTCGATACCAGCCAGATGACCGCCGACGAGCTCAACGACCGCGCCATGGATGTGCTGGTCCGTCACAGCATTGCCGAGCCGGGGGACCATGTCATCCTGACCCGGGGGGATCACATGAATGCGCATGGCGGCACCAATACCCTGAAGATTCTCGATGTGGGTCCACAGCATGGGCGTCGCTGAGACGCTGACCACCAGCCGGCGTACGCACACGCCGAACCCGACACGCCGCCGCTTGCTGAAAGGCATGCTGGTGGCGCCATTGGCGCTCTGGTGGCAGCCGCTGGCCTGGGCGGCCCTGCTGCCGACCCGTCCCCTGACCATTCATAGCCGCCAGGGCCCGCACCGCCTGACGGTCGAGGTGGCCAACAGCTCGTCGGAACGCAGTCAGGGGCTGATGGAGCGCGAATCCCTGGCCCGGGATGCCGGCATGCTGTTTCTCTACGACGTGGCCCAGCCCGCGCGTAGCGGCTTCTGGATGTACCGTACGCGGATTCCGCTGGACATCGCCTTTCTGGATGCCGAGGGGCGTATCAACGAGATCCATCGCATGCAGCCGTGTCGCGCTGCCTCGCCGAGCGACTGCCCGGTGACGCGGGCCGAAGCGCCGTATCATGCGGCCCTGGAGGTCAATGCGGGGTACTTCGAAGCCCGGGGCATCCAGCCGGGCGACTGCGTCAGCTGGCCGGCGCAGGACGGTAGTGCCTGCCGCTAGGGAGCTGCCTGGGAGCTGACCTCAGGGTGTCTCGCCATCGTCCTGGTCCTTGGCCCGTGGGTCCGGGGTCTCCTCGTCCAGCCAGGTGCCGCAGCGCAGGCAGTAATAGGCCTTCTGGTCGTGGCGGTCGTGGCCGCAGCCGGGGCAGGCTTCCTCGGAATAGCGATCGGCTCGAATCGAGCGGATGACCTCGGCGGAGAAGACGCCGGTGGGCACGGCGATGATCGAGTAGCCGATCAGCATCATCATCACCGAAATGGCCTGACCGAGCGGTGTGATCGGCGCGATGTCACCATAGCCGACCGTGGTCAGCGTCACCGCCGCCCAGTAGATCGAAGTGGGAATACTGGTAAAGCCGGCCTCGGCGGGCTCGATCAGATACACCAGCGAGGCGAAGATGGTGATCAGCATGCAGACGGTGAACAGAAACAGGAAGATCTGATGGGAGCTGCGTTTCAGGGCATCGATCAGTAATCGGCCTTCACCGACGAATTCCATCAGGCGCAATACGCGAAAGATGCGCAGCGTTCGCAGCAGCCGGACCACGACCAGCGACTGGGTGCCCGGCACGATCAGGGCCAGCCAGGTGGGCAGGATGGCCAGCAGGTCGATGACCCCATAGAAGCTGCGCAGGTACTGCCAGGGCCGGTCCAGGCAGTAGAGTCGCACGGCCAGCTCGGCCGTGAAGAGGATCGTGAAGCCCCATTCGAGCCAATGGAAGAGCGCGCCATGGCGCTCGCGCAGCGGCACCACGCTTTCCAGCATGACCACCAGCACACTGCACAGGATCACGCCGATCAGGGCGATATCGAAGCCCTTGGCGGCGGGCGTGTCGGACTCGAAGATGACCTGAAAGATGCGTGTGCGCAGGCCTTCCGCAGCGGGTTTCAAGTGGCTCACGAGAGGGGCGTCCTTGTGGTCGTGGGTCAGCCGAGCTGGGCATCCCCGGGCAGGCGGCGCGACAGCGCCAGCGCGTGGTCGCCAAAGGCCGCATCGAACCAGTCGGGGCCTTCCAGCGCCCCGGCCAGCCAGCGGGCATTCTCGGCTGTATCTTCGCTCAGGCGAGCCAGTTGTTGAAAGGCCTCGCGAGCCTGGTGGCGCCATGCCGGGTCGCCGGTGTCGGCCAGGGCATCCAGCGCGACATTGGCCCGATGGAACCAGGCGGCCGGGCTGCCACCCTCGGGCAGTTGCCAGCGGCCGAGCAGCAGCGCGCCGCCACGGGCCGCCTTGCTGGTGTCCGAAGGGCGCAGCGCTACCCCTTCGGCCAGACGACTGGCCAGTTCATGCAGGGCGCTCGGCTCGCCGTCCTTCAATTCCAGCTCCAGCTCGCGAATCGTCACCCGGGCGTCGCCGGCGCGAATCTCGCCGCTGTCCAGGGCGACTTCGATATCCGCGGTTTCGCTCGTCACTCGCCAGGTCCGGCGCGTGAAATCGGTCGAGAAGCGTGGCTCGAGACGGGCGATGACATCCTGGCCCAGGGCGGCCATGGGCGGAATCTCGCCGAGCCCGTCGAGGTCGAGCCCGGGGCCCGTGACAGGCCATTCCCATTCGCCGCGGCTCGACAGGCCGCCGCCGCCATGCCCTCGGGTCTTGACGGTCTGCAGCAGGCGTTCGCCGTCCCGGCGCAGGCGCAGTGCGCTGCGAGCCGCTTCCAGGTCACCCTCGGGGGTGTCGTAATAGGTATTGCCCAGCCGGCCGACCCGTGGCGTCAGCGAGGCGAGGCGAGGGTGGCGGGGAAGAGAGTCCGGCGCGGCGTCGCCGAGTGCCAGCTTGAGTTCGATTTCACTTGCCATGGCCGGGTGCCCTGTGTCGTCTGGATGAAATTTGCGTGAATTTTGCGTGAATTTTTCATGACGTCGCCACGGCCAGTCACTATACTGACGCCGCCATTTTCCAAGTGTTAGATGCTCATGGTGACATCCAATCCCTTCTCCGCGATGTTTGGCCGCTCGCCATTCCAGCCGTTGCTGGCACACATCGTCAAGGTCAATGACTGCGCTGACCAGCTGCTGCCGTTCTTCGAGGACTCGCTCAATGGCGACTGGCAGGCTGCCGGCACCCATCGCGAGACGATCACGCGTCTCGAGCACGAGGCTGACGAGCTCAAGACAGAGCTGCGTCTCAACCTCCCCAATACCATGTTTCTGCCGGTCTCGCGCTCTGATCTGCTGGACCTGATCAGCGTCCAGGACAAGATCGCCAACAAGGTGCGTGACATCACCGGCATCATGCTGGGCCGCAGCATGCAGATGCCGGAACCGCTGGCCGAGTCCATGCGCCATTACATGCAGACCTCCGTGGCCTGCGTGGCCCAGGCGCGCCAGGCGCTGGAGGAACTCAAGGATCTGCTGGAGTCCGGCTTCGGGCGCAATGTGTCCGATGTCATGCAGAACCTGATCCGTGAGCTTCACACCCTCGAACAGCAGACCGACGGCCAGCAGGTGGCCATTCGTCGCCAGCTCTTCACGCTGGAAGAGAGCCTGCCGCCGGTGGAGGTGATGTTCCTCTACAAGATCATCGACTGGGTGGGCGAGCTTTCCGATCTCGCCGAACGCGTCGGCAGTCGTCTGCAGATCATGACGGCCAACTGATCGGGAATTCCCCGCCACCACTCTGACCGCAGAAGGACAGCGTCCAATGTCGATCATCGCGCAATACGGCGACATCTTCATCCTCATGGCCTGTGCATTCGGCCTCTTCATGGCCTGGGGTGTCGGCGCCAATGACGTGGCCAACGCCATGGGCACCTCGGTGGGCTCCAAGGCCATTACCATCAAGCAGGCGATCCTGATCGCCGTCGTCTTCGAATTTCTCGGCGCCTGGCTGGCCGGCGGCGAGGTGACCAACACCATTCGCAAGGGCATCATCGACCCGACGGCACTGCAGGATGATCCGCAGTTGCTGGTCTACGGCATGCTGGCGGCCCTGCTGGCGGCGGCGACCTGGTTGCTGATCGCCTCGATGCGAGGCTGGCCGGTATCGACCACGCATTCCATCGTCGGTGCCATCGTCGGCTTTGCCATGGCCGGTCTGGGGCTGGATGCCATTGGCTGGGGCAAGGTCGGCCAGATTGCCGCCAGTTGGGTGGTCTCGCCGCTGATGGCGGGCTCCATCGCCTTCATGCTGTTCCGTTCCGTGCAGCATCTGATCTTCGAGAACCATGACCCTTTCGCGGCGGCCAAGCGCTACGTGCCCATGTATGTCTTCCTGGTGGGCTTCATCGTGGCCATGGTGACCTTTACCAAGGGGCTCAAGCATGTCGGCTTCGACCTGGGGTTCGGGGCCAGCCTGCTGTATTCCACCCTTGTAGGTGGCGTGCTGATGGCGCTGGGTATCTGGCGTGAGCGCCGGGTCGGCGCCGGCAAGCGTCAGGATGATGCCTTCGGCTTCGGCGGGGTGGAGCGCGTCTTCGGCGTGCTGATGCTGTTTACCGCCTGCGCCATGGCCTTTGCGCATGGCTCCAATGATGTGGCCAATGCCGTCGGTCCGCTGGCCGCGGTGATCAGCGTCGTGGAAAGCGGCGGGACCATCGGCGGTGAAGCCCTGGTGCCCTGGTGGGTATTGATGCTCGGTGGCGGCGGCATCGTCATCGGCCTGGTGACATACGGCCATCGCGTGATCGCCACGGTGGGCACCGGCATCACCGAGTTGACCCCCAGCCGTGGCTTCGCCGCGACCCTCGCTGCCGCCACCACCGTCGTGCTGGCCTCCGGCACCGGTCTGCCGATCTCGACCACGCAGACCCTGGTCGGTGCGGTGCTGGGCGTCGGCCTGGCCCGCGGCATGGCCGCCCTCAACATGCGCGTCATCGGCACCATCGTGATGTCGTGGTTGATCACCCTGCCGGCCGGCGCCACTCTGGCGATCATGTTCTTCTTCATGTTCAAGGGGATGTTCGGCTGACGCCGCTGAAAGAAGGAAGAACGGCGCTTAGCGCCTTTAAGAGGGAAGAAAACCCTTGATCTTGAAGAGGCTGAGGTGAAGCTGGTTCTTCCTTCTTCCTTCTTCCTTCTTCCTGCTTGTGATCGGCGACTTGCAGCCTTGCTCACCTACCGGCTTTGCGTCTGGTATAGTTCAAGCACGTGCTTTCTTTCACCTGCTGCCGGAGCGCGGCCTTGGACACTCGCTTTCCCTTCGTCGACTGGTTTCGCAATTCCTCGCCGTACATCAATGCCCACCGAGGTCGTACCTTTGTCATCCTGATCGAAGGTGAGGCGGTCGCGGAGGGCCGGGGCGAGCAGCTCATTCAGGATCTGGCGTTGCTGCATACCCTGGGCGTGCGCCTGGTGGTGGTGCAGGGCATTCGTCCTCAGGTGAACCAGGCCCTCGAGACAGCGGGTGTCACGCCGGCGCGCCATCATGGACGCTGGGTCGCGGATGAGGCTGTCATGGCGCGCGTCGAGCGGGTAGCGGCCGAACAGCGGCTGTGGCTGGAGTCGCGCTTGTCCCTGGGACTGCCCAATTCGCCCCTGCATGGCGTGGAAATGACGGTGGTGTCGGGCAATCTGGTCATGGCCAAGCCGCTGGGAGTCCGCGAGGGGGTCGATTTCGCGCGCAGCGGCGAGGTGCGTCGCGTGCGCGACACGGCCATCAGTGGGTTGCTGGAGCAGGGCTCGCTGGTCCTGTTGCCGCCGTTGGGCTATTCGAGCACCGGCGAGGTTTTCGATCTGGATGCCGCCGAGGTCGCCCAGAAAGTGGCGACGGCATTGACGGCCGACAAGCTGATCCTGCTGGGGGAGGCCAGTGGCCTGGTGGATGGCCGGGGTGAACTGCAGCGTCAGTTGACGCCGGATGAGGCGCGTGACTGGCTCGAGGATACGGCGCCGGGGGAAGAGTTGCATCGTCATCTCAAGTCGGCCAGCGCGGCCGCGCGCCATGGGGTGTCGCGCACGCACCTGCTGTCCTGGCGCGACCATGATGCGCTGCTGGGCGAGTTGTTCACTCGGGATGGTGTGGGCACCATGATCTCGCGCCACCAGTATGAGCAGTTGCGGGCCGCTCAGGTGGGCGACGTGGCGGGCCTGCTGGAGCTGCTCGAACCACTCGAGCAGCGCGGCATGCTGGTGCCGCGCTCGCGCGAACGCCTGGAATACGAGATTGACGACTATGTCGTGATCGAGCGGGATGGCATGGTCATCGGCTGTGCCGCCCTGCATGTCTTTCAGGCGGCCGGCATGGGTGAACTCGCCTGTGTGGCGGTGCATGTCGATTATCGCGGAGGCGCGCGTGGCGACCTGCTGCTCACCGAGGTGGAGAAGCGCGCCAGGCATCAGGGGCTCGGCTCGCTGTTTGCGCTGACGACGCATACGGCTCACTGGTTCTTCGAGCACGGCTTCCGTACCGCAGAACTCACGGATCTTCCCCCTCTCAAGCGTGATACCTACAATCACGCCCGGCAGTCCAAGGTGCTGGTCAAGTCGATCCGCTGACCCCTGTTGTTCGACCATGTGGTGTTGCCAGTCCGTGCAGACTGCCCTGTTACTGTCTGCAAACCCCGGGTTTCGCGGATGTGCGCCCCGTACCCCTGCGTTCGTCGGCTTTTCAGGCAGCACCGGGGCGGGTATCGGCACCCGGTGTTGCCTTTATGAGACGACATAAGCTGTTGTCATGAAAAGGTTCTTCGTTTTTTCTCGATTGCGCGTCGCTTTATGGCGACAGAATTCGTCGCCTCTCCCTCCCTGACTGCACTGTCGTGTCGCGCTCCTGGCAGCTCCTCTTATTTAATTAACTGAATTAAATGGTTTTTTAGTTTTTTGGCATGGAATTGGCAGGTATCTGGGTGAGCGACAGGAAATGATTCTTACGGCTCGAATCGTTTCCCGGCTGCAGCAAGGTACGATAAATCACTGCCCTGTGTGCCCTGCCTTGATGTGGTCATTGTCTGCTCCAGCGATGTGTGACTTTTAGGTTGCGATGAGACGGTACCGACTTGCGTCATGGAGGTGTACCGAGAAGAGCACGGAAGCTCTGGCAAGGATGCCAAACCCCGACCCCGGGGCAAGAGTCAATCAGGTATTCGCCTTGCGGCGATACCTCTGGATCGAAGCAAGGCAGTCCGCTGCCTTGATGCCTGAAGCCAGCTCCTGGTGGCAATGGAATTCAGGCGGCTTCGAGGGCCTTTTAGGGGCCCGTGAAAGCGAGCCAGCAGATTGCGGAACCAGGTCTATCTGGCTGGTGCTTTCCAACCCTTCAGTTCCCTGCGTATTGGGCCGGCTCTGCCGGCCTTTTTTTTACTGTGTTGCCGCCTGTCAGCCAGCAGGCGAACCCGCGTATCTCTGGTATCCTCGGGCGGTTGCGATAGTGTCTACCATTTCCATCTTGCAAAGCACACTAACCATGCCCTCAGTTGTTTCCCGTCGTTGGCGACCGCGCTCCTTGTTGCAGCTGGTGCTGCTGGCCTTCCTCATGGTGATGCTGCCCCTGGCCGTACTGATGTTCCAGGCCGGGCAGGCGCTTTCCGAGCTGTCGCGACTCGCTGATGTGAGTGCGCGTCAGGCGGTCGAGGAAACTCGCCGGGCCCGGACGCTGGGCGCACTGGCGCTGAAGATGGAGCGCGCCGCTCGCCAGTATGCGGTGGTCGAGGAGGAGAGCCTGCTCGAGATCTACGACCAGCGGCTGGCGGAGTTCCGCAGCCTGCTGGCCAGTCAGCGTGAGTTGCTGCCCGATGACCCGAATGTGGCGGCGTTGGGCGACCAGCTGGACGAACTGGCCGAATTGCCCGACCTGTCTCTGGAGGCATTCGAGGAGCGTCTTGCCGCCTTCCCGCCCTTTGCGGAGAAGACCGAGGCCATGCAGGCGGCCACCAACCAGCGTATCGACCAGCGTCTGGACGATATCCGTCAACGCGCCGAGGAAGTGCAGACGCGCCTGTGGTGGCAGACCGCCGCCCTGGTATCGGCCAGCCTGCTGCTGATGCTGCTGTTCACGCGTCTCATCATTCGGCCGATACGCCAGTTGGAGCGTCATATCCTGGGAATCGGCAGTGGCGACCAGCAACAGGCGCGGATGTCGGTGCAGGGGCCGGCCGAGCTGGTACGCCTCGATGACCGCCTGGACTGGTTGTCATCCCGGCTCAATGAACTGGAAGAGCAGAAACAACAGTTTCTGCGGCACATGTCGCATGAGCTGAAGACACCGCTGGCCAGTGTGCGCGAGGGCTCGTCCCTGCTCACCGATGGGGTGGCAGGCGAGCTGACCCAGCATCAGCGCGAGATACTCGAACTGATCGATGCCAGTGGTGGCGAACTGCAGCAGCTCATCGAACAATTGCTGGATTACAACCTGCTTCAGCACAACCGCCGTCTGGAACTCGAGGATCGGGATCTCGCCACCGTGGTCAAGGAGGTGCTGGCCAAGCATCGACTGGCGCTGCAGAACAAGGGCATGCAGGTCACATGTTTCGATGGACCGTTGAAATGGCGGATAGATCCCACCGCGACAAGCCGCATACTCGATAACCTGGTTTCCAATGCCATCGCCTATGGTGAAGATGGAGGCCAGCTGGAAATTCGGGCAGGTACCACGGCGTCGTGCTTGACGCTCGAGGTGGCCAACAGTGGTGAGTCAATCTCCGAGGAAGACGGTCAGCACCTCTTCGAGGCCTTCTATCAGGGACGCATTCGTCGCAAGGGAGCCTTGAAAGGGTCCGGTGTCGGTCTGTCCGTGGCGGCGGACTGCGCCCGCCTGCAGCATGGCACGCTCGAACTGGTCGACGACCGGCTGGCCGTGTGCTTTCGCCTGACGCTGCCCCAGGGCGCGGGCATGGAAGATAATAACGCATGAAGAACCACCCCTCGGGGAGCCGCAAGGAGCTGATGACATGCAAAGTAGAGCCTGGATCGTCTGTCTGGCCGCACTGTGGTTGACGGGTTGCCAGTGGCTTCCCATGACGCCCGAGCAGGACCGGGAAACCGACGCACCTGCGCAGCCGGAAGCCATGGAGTGCTATACGCAAGTCCCCGGCTTTCGTGACTCCGCCTGCCTGCTGCAAGAGTGGGTGGCCTTTGGTCTGGCCTCGCAACGCGCTGATAGCGAATGGCGCAGTGATATGCTGGAGCGATTCAATGGCACAAGGTCCGAGGCTCGGCTGGCGCGGGCGGTGGTAATGGCATGGGGCCCTGTTGCCCAGTGGAAGCAGGCCTCCGAGCTGCTCAAGGCAGACCTGCATGCGGCACCCTCAAAGCTTCAGCCCTTGTTGCGCTACTGGCTGAATGAGCTGGAGCGCCGTCGCGACCTCCAGTATCGCCAGTACCAGCTGCTGGAGGAACAGGACAACCTGGCAGCCGACAAGCAAGCGCTCGAAGACAAGCTGGATGCGCTCACCGATATTGAACGCAACATCAACTCGCGAGAGCGAAGCGAGTAACACGGAGACACGATATGACCCCTGGCGGAGCCCCGACAGCCACGACCGATCAAGCCGCACACATCCTGCTGGTGGATGATGATGTCAGTCTGTTGAAACTGCTGGGGATGCGACTCGAGAGTCGCGGCTACCGCGTCACCACTGCCGAGAGTGGCCGTGCGGCCCTCAAGCAGCTGGAAGCCGAACGACCGGACCTGGTGCTGTCCGACATGCGCATGGACGAAATGGATGGCATGGCGCTGTTCCAGGAAATCCAGCGCCGTCTGCCGGGGTTGCCAGTGATCATCCTCACCGCGCACGGTTCGATTCCCGATGCCGTCAGCGCCACGCGTCAGGGGGTTTTCGGCTTCCTGACCAAGCCGGTGGATCGCGAGGAACTGTTCGCCACCATCGAGGATGCGTTGACGCAGACCGCGGCAGGGAGCGGCGACGATGACAGCTGGCGCGCGGCGATCATCACGCGAAGCCCCGACATGGAGCGCGTGCTGGAGCAGGCCAGGATGGTGGCGGCGTCGGATGTCAGCGTGCTGGTGACCGGGCCCTCGGGCTCCGGCAAGGAGCTGATGGCAGGGGCGATTCACAAGGCCAGCCGGCGTGCCGACAAGCCGTTCATCGCCATCAACTGCGGCGCCCTGCCGGAGCAGTTGCTCGAGAGTGAGCTCTTCGGCCATGCCAAGGGCTCCTTCACCGGTGCCATCAGCGATCACGAGGGCCTCTTTCAGGCCGCCGACGGCGGCACCCTGTTCCTCGATGAGATCGGCGACATGCCGCTGACCCTGCAGATCAAGCTGCTGCGTGCCCTGCAGGAACGCCAGATTCGCCCGCTGGGGTCAACGAAGTCGATACCCGTCGACGTCCGCCTGATCTCGGCGACTCACCGTGACCTGAGTCAGGCCATGGAGAGCGGCGACTTCCGCGAGGACCTCTTCTACCGCCTGAATGTCGTCAATCTGCGCCTGCCGCCGCTCAAGGAACGTGCCGAGGATGTGCCGCTGTTGGCCAAGCATCTGGTCACCCAGGCCGCCGAACGGCACAAGCCCTTCGTCAAGGGCTTCTCCAAGGAAGCGGTCAACCTGCTGGCGTCGAGCGCCTGGCCGGGCAATGTGCGTCAACTGGTGAACGTGGTGGAGCAGTGCGTGGCACTGACCAGTTCGCCGATCATTCCCGAGGCGCTGGTCTCCCAGGCGCTGGTGGCCGAGGAAAATGCCCTGCCGACCTTCAATGACGCCCGGGCCGGCTTTGAACGCAGCTACCTGATCAAGGTATTGAAGATTACCGAGGGCAACGTCACCCAGGCGGCACGGATCGCCGGGCGTAATCGGACGGATTTCTACAAGCTGCTGGCGCGCCACGAACTCGAGCCCTCGACCTTCAAGGGTAACGTCAGTCACGCCTGACGGTGGCGGGGCACAGTCGAGGCGAGCAGTGCCCCACCGTCAGACGCCCGGGCAAGGTGCTGTCGCCCGTCTGTGACCCTCAGCCAGCCATCCAGTATCAGCGGTCCCTGGTCGAGATGACCTCCAGGGTCAGCCGCCCCTCACCCAGGCGGGCTTCCAGGTGCTGACCGGCCTGTGTTTCCCCGGCGCGCTTCACGACGCGTCCCTCTGCCGTTTCCAGTATCGAGTAACCGCGACCCAGCACGGCCAGCGGGCTGACGGCCTGTAGCTCGCGAGAAATCGCCGCCAGGCGCTCGCGGTGGCGTGTCAGTGCTCTGGGCAGGCTGCTCTCGAGCCGCCGTGCCGCCTGGGCAAGCCGATGCTCCGCCTGCTCGACCTGGCGTTGCGGTGAGCGCAGTGACAGGCGCTGGCGCAATTGCTGCTGGTGTTGACGCTGCTCGCCCAGGTGCGACTGCATGGCGCGATGCAGTCGGCCTTCGATCTGTTGCAGCTGGTGGCGTCGAAAGGTCAGGACTTCACCGGGATGGCGGAGCCGGGCGCGAAGGTGATCGAGCCGCTGGCCCTGAGCGTTCATCCGGGCCCGCTGTGCGCGACACAGTTGAGCGTCGAGCTGTGCCAGCTGCTGGCGCAGGGCTGCGGCGTCGGGGACCAGGCGCTCGGCGGCCGCCGAGGGAGTCGGGGCGCGCTGGTCGGCAGCCAGGTCGGCCAGGGTGATGTCCACTTCATGGCCGACGGCCGACATGATGGGTAGCCGAGAGTGAAAGATGGCGCGGGCCAGGTGTTCGTCATTGAAGGCCCACAGGTCCTCGAGACTGCCGCCGCCGCGCGTGATCAGGATGACATCCTGCGCCGGGTCCAGGGCCGCTTGGCGGTTGAGCAGGCCCAGCGCCGCAATCAGTGCCGGCGCCGCCTCATTGCCCTGGACGGGCACCGGGATCAGGGTGACCTGCGCCAGCGGCCAGCGCGTCTCGAGCACGGCCAGGACATCGCGAATGGCCGCCCCCGTGGCTGAGGTCAGGACCAGCAGGCGTCGCGGCGGGCATGGTAGCGTCCGGGCATTGGCGAAGACGCCCTCGGCCTGGAGTCTGGCCTTCAAGCGCTCGTAAGCGGCCAGTAGCTCGCCTTCGCCGGCCGGTTGCACGGCCTCGGCAATCAGCTGGAAGTCGCCGCGGGGTTCGAAGAGCGATACCTGGCCGCGCACCTTGACCCGGTCGCCGTCGCGCATCGGGGCCGTCACGAAGCGTGCCCGCTGGCGAAACATGGCACAGCGCAGCTGGGCGCGCTCGTCCTTCAGGGTGAAATAGACATGCCCGGAGGCCGGCCGCGAGACATTGGAGAGCTCGGCTTCGACCCAGACCTCGCCGATGCCGCCCTCGAGGAGTTGGCGAGAGCGGCGATTGAGTTCGCTGACGGATAGCGGGGCATCATCGGAGACCGTCGGCATGGGGCATTCTCGCGGCAATGGAACTGTGTGGCGTACTGTAGACGACTTCATGGGCGCCGACTACGCTGAAACTTAGGCAATGTCTGAAAACTGCCTGTGCTCGGCTATACGACGTTGAAAATCTGCTCAAATTGCTCATTTACTCCTTGTAAACTCCGCATTTTCACAGATTTTCGCCTTGTCTAACCTTCGCTCGTCGACTTTTCAGACAGTGCCTAGCGTTCAAGGATGCCGGCCAGCGAACTTTCGCGCATCCGGTAACGTGGCGACTTGTCTGCGCCGGCCATCAGGCCGTATTGCTCCAGCGGAGGAACCCCGCCATGTCGGGACTACGCGCACCTCAGCTCGGACCCATCGTCGGGCATACCGCTCATGATCGCTGCCGGTTGTGGATACGCGGTCGCGCGCCCCGGGACGAGGGGGTGCATCTGGGGGCCGAATTGCGCACAGTGGGCGTGATCGGCGTATGCAATGAGCAGGGTCGGTTGTTGAAGGATGCCTCCGGGCAGCCCTGGGCCTATTACTTCCGCCTGCATCGAGAATTCGACCGCACCGGAACCTTCGTACTGGGCCAGGACGTGAGCCTCGGGGAGCAGGATGGGCCCGGCCCCTTTCCCTTGGAGCCTGACACCGAGTACCGGGTGCGCCTGGCGACGCTGACCGTCGACGATCCCTTGCCGGACGCCGAGTCCCTCGATGATGCGGATCTGGCACGACGCCTGCCACCGCTTGTCCACATGGGCGAGCTGCTCGAGGGGCTTGAGCGCGAGACCTGCGAAGCCCGCCTGCGTACCTTTCCCGACCCGGCATCGGGCCCCGTCGAGGAGCTGAGCTTTCTGATCGGCTCCTGTCGCTACCCGGGCCTGCTGTGGAAGGTCAAGGAGGCGGACCGTATCCTGGCGCCCATGATCGCGCATTTTCAGCGCCAGGGGAGTCGCCAGCCCGCGCGCTTCACGATGATGATGGGCGATCAGATCTATGCCGATAAATTCAACCGCCACCTGCCCCTCGGCCGGGCCGACACCTTCGAGGAAATGCAGTCGCGCTATCACGAGGCGCTCGGGGCGCCCAACATGCGTCGCCTCCTGCAACGCTCCAGTGTCTTCATGATCCTCGATGACCATGAGATCGAGGACAACTGGAGTCAGGACCGCCTGCGCGACAATCATCATCTTTTCAATATCGCGATCGGCGCCTACATGAGCTATCAGTGGAGCCACGGCCCGCGTACATACGGGCGGCGGCTCTATTATCACTTCGAGTGTGGCGGCTATCCCTTCTTCGTGGTCGATACCCGAACGCAGCGCTATCGACAGCGCACTGGCCTCGATGACAACCACCTCCTGGGGCGACCGACCATCGACCCGGCGCATCCCGGCCAGCTGGATCGGCTGCTCGACTGGCTGAGTGCGCAGCAACGAGACCGGGGCAATGCCCCCAAGTTCCTGGTGACATCGAGCGTCTTCGCTCCCAGCCCCATCGATGAACGCCTGGGCGACGAATATTTCGAGGAGCCCGCAAAGCGGCGCCTTCTGGCCAATCACGAACAGCGTGAGGCAAGCGACAGCTGGCCGGCCTACCCCCGTACCCGCCAGGCGCTGCTGCAGCATATCTTCGACCACCGGATCCAGAACGTGGTCTTCCTCAGCGGTGACGTGCACTGTGCCAACATTGCCGAACTGCGCTTCGAGACCGATGCAGGGGATGCCGACCTGATTGCCTATGATGTGACATCCTCGGCGCTTTACTGGCCGTTTCCCTTCGCCGATGGCGATCCCAACGGCTTCGTGCATGATTCGCGTCAGCCAGACCAGTACGACGGCTTCCCGCTGGAGGGCGCAACACCGGACAGCCGGGGCCCGGTCGTGCATTACCGGGCCTGGGGCTTCAGCCAGGAAGATAACTTCTGTCGCCTCGAGCTCGACAAGACGCGCCATCGGCTGCGCGTCAGGGTGCTGGATTCCCGTGGCGAGACCGTCAAGGTCACTGACTCCGGTGGACGACTGGTGCAGGCCAACGACCTGCCCCTGGCGCCATGGCCGTGATCCGGGGTGGCACACAAGGCCGAACGGGCGGAGGTGGATCTCATGACGGCCGGCATTATCTTCGAAGAGACCATGCAAGGCGGATTCAGTCTGGGTGAGGTCGAGCCGTCAGCTGGTGCCGAGGCAGGCCTGAAGGCGGGCTTGCGCCTGGCCATGCATGTCGAGGTGGTGATCGATGACCTCGCGACCTTCATCTCGGACCCGGCACATCCCGGTCGGCTGAGCGGGTCCGTGGACTTCGCGCCGCTGGGTATGGGCATCACGGCGTCCTCCGGTGTCTTCCAGTTGTTCTCGCCGTCACGTGCCGATGGCATGGGGCGGCGCATGGTCTATGAGCTGGCGTTCAACGTGAAGGGAGCTGCCTACTATCTGGCGGGGGAAAAACGCGTGCTCGATGATCCGGGCCCCGACCTGTGGCGCGACACCACCACCCTGTATACCTGCCTGTACCGCGGCGACTCGGCCGAGGGCGAGATCGTCGGCGCCGGGATTCTCGAGCTCGGGGTACCCCAGCTGACCTCGCTGCTGCGGACGCTGCGCACCACGGGCGATGGTGACCTGCGCACACTGGCGACCTTCGGTGGCTTCTTCTTCGGCGAACTCTGGGAGTTGTATGCGCCCCTGGCGGGAGGCGGCCGCCCATGAGCATGAGCTTCGATGCCATCGTCATCGGTTCTGGCTTCGGTGGCGCCGTGTCCGCCTGTCGGCTGGCCGAGGCCGGTGAGCGGGTGCTGGTGCTCGAACGCGGTCGGCGCTGGGCGACGCAGGACCTGCCCCGTGGTCCCGATGATGACTGGGTCTTCGACGTCGAGAATCCCGAGCAGTGCCATGGCTGGCTGGATGTACGCCTGTTTCCGCGTGTCGGGGTGGCCCAGGGCGCCGGCGTGGGGGGCGGCTCCCTGGTCTACGCCAATGTGTTCGTCGAAGCCGAACGCTTCGTGTTCGATCATGGCTGGCCAGAGCCGATCGACTACGCGGCACTGCGGCCACACTACGCCACCACGGGGCGAATGCTCGAGGTCCAGACCCTGCCCGAAGGCCAGCGTACCGCGCGCCATCGACTGATGCGCGAGGCTGCCGAGGCCACCGGCGCCGGCGATCGCTTCCGTGATCTGCCGCTGGCGGTACGTTTCGACGAGGCCTGGCATTATGGCCTCGATGATCCGCATGCCGGGCATCACAGCCGTACCGAGTCCAATCTCTTCGGTCGTCGCCAGGGAACCTGCGTTCACTGTGGTGACTGTGATGTGGGCTGCCCGGTGGGGGCGCGCAATACGCTGGATCTGAACTATCTGGCGCGTGCCGAAGACAAGGGAGCCGAGATTCGGCCCCTGAGCCTCGTCGAGGCGGTCGAGCCGCAAGGACGAGGCTACCGGGTGCATTACCGACGCCTGGACGGTCAGGGCCAGGCCAGCGAGACGGCGCCGCGGGTCATCGTGGCGGCGGGCTCGCTGGGCTCTACCGAGCTGCTGCTGCGTTGTCGGGATCAGCACGGCACCCTGCCTGGGCTCTCATCGCGCCTCGGGCATGGCTGGTGCGCCAACGGTGACTTCCTGACCCCGGCGCTTTACAGCGAGCGTCGCGTCTCACCGACCCGCGGGCCCACCATCACCAGTGCCATCGATTACCTGGATGGCAGTGATGGCGGTGCGCGGTACTTTGTCGAGGATGGCGGTTTCCCCGACCTGGTCGCCAATGCCCTGCGTGCCGTTCTGGAGCAGCGGCCCGCGGGGGAACGCCTGTTCGATGGCTGGCAGATGCTGCTGGACGGCTTGCTGCAGGGACGGGATCCGCATACACACCTGATGCCCTGGTTCGGCCAGGGGGTCGATGCCAGTGATGGCGTCATGAGGCTGGCGCGTGACTGGCGCGATCGCGACCCGAGGCTCGAGCTCGATTATGAGGTACGACGCTCGCGCCCGGTCGTGCAGGCATTGATCGACCGGCATAAACGACTGACGGCCGCGACCGGCGGACTGGCGCTGGAGCCGCCCTCCTGGTCATTGTTCGATTACCTGCTGACCCCGCATCCGCTGGGCGGCTGCAACATGGGCACGACCGCCGAAGACGGCGTGGTGGATCACAAGGGCGAGGCGTTCGGCTACCCGGGCCTGCATGTGTTGGATGGCGCCATCGTCCCGCGCGCCCTGGGGCTCAATCCCTCGCGTACCATCGCCGCCCTGGCCGAGCGGGCCATGGCCGAGATACTGGCTTAGGCACGAGATGCGCGGTGTGAGGTGTGAGAGGTGAAAGGCACATCGCAGATAGGAGGGCAATATGACTCGCGAGATCCCGCTATACACGCTCGAGGGTGTCCGCGATGCCGACGCCAGTACTCATCACTTCACCACGGATGATGGCCTGGGCTTGTCATTGCTGCGCTTCTGTCGCGCGCCTTGCCGCGAAGTGGTGGTCATCATCCACGGTTTGACCACCTCCTCGGACATGTTCATCCAGCCCGAGCATGAAAATCTGGTGAACTGCCTGCTGGATGCCGGCTTCACCGACGTCTGGACCCTGGACTTTCGCATGAGCAACCGTCATGCCTACAACCTGCAACCCAGTGACTGGTCGATGGATGACTGTGCGCTTTATGACTACCCGGCGGCGATGGCCAAGGTGCGCGAAGCGGCGGGTGAGGACGTAAACCTGCACGTGATCTGCCATTGCCTGGGCGCCATGAGCTTCACCATGGCGCTCTTCGCCGGCACCGTCACCGGCATTCGCTCGTGCATCGCCAACAGCGTGGCGCTGACGCCGCATGTGCCGACCTGGTCGCGGATCAAGGGGCATGTCTTTCCCTTCATCATCGAGCGACTCCTTCAGCAGCCCTATGTCAGTCCGCGCTGGAGCGAAGATCCGCGGCTGACCATCGGCAAGCTGCTGTCGAAGCTGGTCTCGCTGTTCCATCGTGAGTGCGACGTGCCCGCCTGCCATATGCTGTCGCTGATGTGGGGCACCGGCTGGCCGGCGCTCTATCATCACGAGAATCTCGACGAGATCACCCATCGCCGCGGTGCCGACCTCTATGGCCCCGTAGGGCTCAACTACCACAAGCACGTCCTGAAGATGCTGGGCGAGGGGCATCGCACGGTGCGCATGAAGCCCGGGGACCCACGCTATGCCGAGTTACCCGAGGACTACATCGCCGCTGCCGCTGCCATCGAGACCCCCTGCCTGTTCATGACCGGAGCGGACAACCGCGTTTTCACCGACAGCAATATTCACTGCCACCAGGCCCTGGAAGCCGTGGTACCGGGGCGTCATCAATTGGCCATCTTCGAGGGCTATGGTCATCAGGACGTGTTCATGGGCAAGCGGATCCACGAGGACATCTTCCCGCGTTTGCAACGCTTCCTCATGGAAAACGCTGGCTAGTCATGTGGCGCTACCCGAATCATGTCCTCGGCTGTCCACCAGGCACCAGTCGGCTCAGCAGCGCCGGCAGAATCAGCACCAGCACGCTGATGCGCAGCAGGTGGTGGGTGGTGACGAAGGCCGGGTCGATGCCCAGCGTCAGCGCCACCAGACTCAGTTCGGGGGCGCCGCCGGGCATGTAGGCGAGCAGCGCCGCGGCGGCCGAGTAGCCGGTCAGCAGGTGACCGATCCAGGCGGCGACCACGGCGAGGGCCAGCAATACCAGCGCCTGGGCGGCGGCCATGACCAGGACGTGGCCGACCCGGGCCAGCGAGGTGCCGGCGAAACGCACGCCCACCGAGACGCCGATCAGTACCTGAGCCAGGGCAAGCAGCACCGGTGGTACCGCGGCATGGGTGACGCCAGTCAGGTGCAGGGCCGCCGAGATCAGCGCCGGGCCGAACAGCAGGGCGTTGGGCAGGCGCAGCCAACGTCCCAGCCACAGGCCGCCCAGGCCCGCGCCGATGAGCCAGGCCGCATCCACCGGTCCGGGTAGCCACAGCCAGCGCGACGGGTCCGGTGTGGTGCTGCCCAGCTCGACGTGACCGATCGCCTGGAGCACCGGCGGGATCGCCACCAGCAGCACCAGGATACGTACCGCATGAGTCATGCCCACCACTCGCAGGTCGGCACCGGAAGCCATCGCCATCACCGTGACCGTGGAGACGCCGCCCGGCACTCCGGCATACAACGCGGTCTCCCGCGAGTGACCGGCGATGCGCTGCGAGAACCATACCGAGAACGCCATCATCGCTGCAGTGGCCACCATCATCACCGCCAGGCTCAGGATCCACAGCCCCAGATCGCCGGACATCTGCGGGGTGAACGCCGAGCCCAGCATCACTCCGATTACCACCAGCACACCCTTGCGGCCGCGTCCCGGAGAACGCAGACGTGCGCCGGACAGGCTCGCCACGGTGGTGGCGATCATGGCGCCGAGCAGCCAGGGCAGCGGCAGGTTCACGGCAAAGGCCGCCGCACCACCGGCCAACCCCAGCGCCAGGGTGGGCAGAAAGCGAAGCAGGGAAGCGAGGGTAGGGGGCAAGGAGGCTCCTGTAGTGTTGCCGGGCGGTTCTGTGGTGGAGTGATGCTGTCTCGACGGCTTGATGAGATTCGTGAGGGAGCTAAGTATACCGGCCTTGCCCCGCTCGAGCGACATGGGACTGCCCGGCAGCGTCTCACGTTGCCCGACTTCGACTGCTCACGCTATAATGGCGGATTAATTTTACTCCCTCCCTCCACAGCTCACGGGTGTTGCCTCTATGCTACGTATGGCCCAAGAAGCTCTTACGTTCGACGACGTACTACTCCTGCCCGGCTACTCCGATGTCCTGCCCAAGGACGTCAGCCTCAGAACGCGCCTGACCCGCGACCTCTTCCTGAACATCCCGATGGCCTCCGCGGCCATGGACACCGTCACCGAAGCTCGCCTGGCCATCGCCATGGCGCAGGAAGGCGGTATCGGCATCGTTCACAAGAGCATGACCATCGCCCAGCAGGCGGCCGAGGTGCGCAAGGTCAAGAAGCACGAGAGCGTGATCGTCAAGGATCCGGTGACCGTCGGGCCCAAGGCCAAGCTGGCCGATCTGCTGTCCATGGCCAAGGAGTATGGCTTCTCGGGATTCCCCGTGGTGGAAGGGGAGACCCTGGTCGGCATCGTGACCGAGCGCGACATGCGCTTTCAGCCCAATCACGGCGATAGCGTGGCCGATATCATGACGCCGCGCGACAAGCTGGTCACCGTCCCCGAAGGCACCAGCCTCGAGGTGATCAAGTCGAGGATGCAGGAGCATCGCGTCGAGAAGATGCTGGCCGTCGATGACGCCTTCCATCTGCGCGGCCTGGTGACCTTCCAGGACATCGAGAAGGCACGGACCTTCCCGCATGCCGCCAAGGATGAAGATGGCCGTCTGCTGGTCGGCGCCGCGGTCGGCACCGGCCCGGAGACCTCCGATCGTATCGCCGCTCTGGTGGAAGCCGGTGTGGATGCGATCATCGTCGACACTGCTCATGGCCACTCTCGGGGCGTGATCGAGCGCGTGGCCTGGGTCAAGGAGCACTTCCCGCAGATCCAGGTCATCGGTGGCAACATCGCCACGGCGGATGCGGCCCGGGCGCTGGCCGAGGCGGGCGCCGATGGCGTCAAGGTCGGCATCGGCCCTGGCTCGATCTGCACCACCCGCGTCGTGGCGGGTGTCGGCGTGCCGCAGATCACCGCGGTCTCCAATGTTGCTGAAGCCCTCAAGCCCTATGACGTGCCGCTGATCGCCGACGGTGGCATTCGCTTCTCCGGCGATCTGGCCAAGGCCATGGCCGCCGGTGCCAGCTGCGTGATGGTTGGCGGCCTGCTCGCCGGCACCGAGGAAGCGCCCGGGGAAGTCGAGCTCTATCAGGGGCGTACCTACAAGGCCTACCGTGGCATGGGCTCCATGGGTGCCATGTCGCAGACTCAGGGCTCCAGCGATCGGTACTTCCAGGACAAGAGCGAAGGCGTCGAAAAGCTCGTGCCGGAAGGCATCGAAGGCCGGGTGCCCTACAAGGGCCTGATGGGTGCCATCGTGCACCAGATGATGGGCGGGCTGCGCGCTTCCATGGGCTATACCGGCTGCCGCAATATCGAGGAAATGCGCACCGTGCCCGAGTTCGTGAAGATCACGGGAGCCGGCTTCAACGAGTCGCACGTGCATGATGTGCAGATAACCAAGGAAGCCCCGAATTACCGTGCAGGGTAAGAATCATCTGCGCTCGCTCAGGCGGTGTTGAATCTCGGCTCAACGTGCTCATTTACGCGCATGTAAACTCCGCCGTTTCGCCTCGATTCGCCTGGCCTGAGCGTCGCTCGAAAGATTCTCGAACGGTTCGCCTCGTTCGCCAAATACCATTATTCAGCGGCGCTCAACTGGCGCCGTTGCTTATTTAGAGATCACCCGATGACCGACATTCACGCCCACAAGATCCTGATTCTCGACTTCGGTTCCCAGTACACCCAGTTGATCGCCCGCCGGGTTCGCGACATCGGGGTCTATTCCGAGGTTCGCGCCTTCGATATCACGGAAGAGGAAATCCGTGAGTACGCGCCCAACGGCATCATCCTCGCCGGCGGGCCGGAGTCCGTCACTGAACTGGGCTCGCCCCGTGCGCCGCAGTGCGTGTTCGAGATGGGGCTGCCGGTGCTGGGCATCTGCTATGGCATGCAGACCATGGCCGAGCAGCTCGGTGGCAGCGTGGAAGGTTCCAACAAGCGTGAATTCGGCTATGCCCAGATCCGCCTCGATGGCGAGAGCGCGCTTTTCGAAGATATCGCTGACCATCTCGAGGCCGACAGCGGCAAGCGCCTTCTGGACGTGTGGATGAGCCACGGCGACAAGGTGGCGAGCGTGCCCGAGTCCTTCAGCGTGATTGCGTCCACCGAAAGCTGCCCGATTGCCGCCATGGCCTGGGAGGAACAGCGCTTCTACGGCGTTCAGTTCCACCCCGAGGTGACGCATACCCTGCAGGGCCAGCGCATCATGGAACATTTCGTGCTGGGTATCTGCCAGGCGGAGCGTTGGTGGACGCCGGCGCAGATCATCGAGGACCAGGTCGCCCGTGTGCGCGAGCAGGTCGGTGACCGCCATGTGCTGCTGGGGCTCTCCGGAGGGGTCGATTCCTCGGTAGTTGCCGCGCTGCTGCACAAGGCCATCGGCGACCAGCTGACCTGCGTCTTCGTCGACAACGGTCTGCTGCGCAAGAACGAGGGCGATCAGGTCATGAAGACCTTTTCCAGCCACATGGGCGTGCGCGTGATCCGCATCGATGCCGAGGAGCAGTTCCTGTCGCTGCTGGAAGGCGTGGACGACCCCGAGGCCAAGCGCAAGATCATCGGTAACACCTTCATCGATGTCTTCGATACCGAGGCCGCCAAGATCGAAGGCGTGGAGTACCTGGCCCAGGGCACCATCTATCCGGACGTGATCGAGTCCGCCGACAGCAAGACCGGCAAGGCGCATGTCATCAAGTCCCACCACAATGTGGGCGGCCTACCTGAGACCATGAAGCTGCAGCTCGTCGAGCCGCTGCGCGAACTGTTCAAGGACGAGGTGCGCAAGCTCGGCGTCGAACTCGGTCTGCCCTACGACATGGTCTATCGCCACCCCTTCCCGGGACCGGGGCTCGGCGTGCGCATCCTCGGCGAGGTCAAGAAGGAATACGCCGATATCCTGCGCGAGGCCGACGCCATCTTCATCGAAGAGCTGCACAATGCCGGGTGGTATCAGAAGACCAGCCAGGCCTTTGCCGTCTTCCTGCCGGTCCGCTCGGTGGGCGTGGTCGGCGACGGCCGCCGCTACGAATGGGTCATCGCCCTGCGCGCCGTGGAGACTATCGATTTCATGACCGCCCGCTGGGCACACCTGCCCTACGAGCTGCTGGAGAAGGTCTCCAACCGCATCATCAACGAGCTCTCCGGCGTCTCCCGCGTCACCTACGACGTCAGCAGCAAGCCGCCCGCCACCATCGAGTGGGAGTGACGGCCTCGGCGGCCGTGCATTGAGTCTTGAGCCCCCGCCACTTCCGCATGGCGGGGTCTTTTTTGCACCGACGTTCCCTTCCGGCTACTCTGTTTGATCCGATTCTGCTGATCTTGCCAAGGAGCCCTTCCATGCCGACTCTCTCACGCCGCCAGGTCCTCGGGACCATGACCGCCGCCGGCGCCATGCTCGCCGCGGGCCAGCCGACGTTCGCTGCCGCTTCTTCGACGTCTGCCGATGCGACCGACCTCAAGCGGCGGCTGGCGGAGCTGGAGCGTGCGGAGGGCGACCGCGTGGGCGTGGCGCTGATGAACGTTTCCACTGGCGCGGTGGCGAGCCATCGTGGCGACGAGCGATTCCTGTTCAACAGCACCGGCAAGTTCTTCATCGCCGCGGCGGTGTTGGTGCGGGTGGATGAGGGCAGCGAGACGCTCGACCGCCGCATCGCCATCGAGGAGGGCGATCTCGTCGGCTGGACGCCGATCACCGAGAAGCGGCTGGGCGAGCCCGGCCTGACCATCGCCGAGCTGTGTCAGGCGGCGGTAGCCTGGAGCGACAACGCGGCGGCAAACGCGCTGACCGAGAGTATCGGCGGGCCCGCAGCGGTCACCGCCTTTCTGCGTTCCATCAGCGACGACACCACCCGGATGGATCGCGTCGAACCCGACCTGAACACTCACGATCACGAAGGCGACGAGCGCGACACCACGACCCCACTGGCCATGATGACGACGCTGCGCACCTTGATGCTGGGCGACGCCCTGACGCCGTCTTCCCGGCACCAGCTCGCGTCCTGGATGGTCGAGGGCAAGGTCGGCGATGCCCGGCTGCGTGCCGGCATGCCGTCATCATGGCTGGTCGGCGAGAAGACCGGCACCAATGGTGAGGGCAACGCCAGCGATATCGGCATCGCTTGGCCGGGCGACCGCGGGGCGGTGATCGCCGTCGCCTATACCCTGATGCCCGGTGCGACCGGGGAGCAGCGTGACGAGACCATCGCCGCCGTCGGCCGGCTGGCCGCCGACGTATAAGACTGCACTGCGTCGCTCGCGTTGGCCATTGTGGCTGCCGCCCAGGGCAGCCATCTGGGCCTTAACTGGAAGCGTATGGGTCTCTGTTTGCGGGGAGAGTCGATGTGCATGAAGCGTCACAGGCGTAGATCCTGCGGCGCTTTTTTTCTCAAGTCGCCTTTCCCGATGCGATAGCGGCCGGAGGCTCTGCCGAGCAGTCTGACTGACGTGTCTTATCCAAGTGCGTCAGACGAGGAGATGATGTGAGCAATAAACCGGTACTCTACGGCTATAGCCCGAGCAGCTACGTTTTCAGCGTCAGGATCCTGCTGGCGGGAAAGAGTGTCGCCTACGACCAGGTGCCGCTGGATGTGATTGCGGGAGAACCGCGTTCAGCGGAGCACCGCCGCTTGCATCCCTTCGGCAAGGTGCCCGTGCTGGTGCATGACGGCCTGCGGATGCTCGAGACCAGCGCCATCATGCGCTATATCAATGATGCGTTCGGTGGAGCGTCGTTTATTCCCGATAATCCGCGTGATCGAGCCCGCATGGACATGGCGATGGGATTGCATGAGTCATACGGCTATGCGGCCATGGCGCGTGTCGTCGGGTATCATCGCTTTCCGAAATTCGCGGGACACCCTTCCCGGGAGGATGTCGAGGGCGAACTGGAACGCTTGCACACCTTGTTCGCTGAGCTCATGCGCTTGCGTGGGGATTCGCCGTATATTGCCGGTGATCTGCCGTCGCTCGCCGATTTCTTTGTCGCCCCGGCCTGTTTTTACCTGGAGGAGGTCGGTGAGACGGGTCGTTTCCTTGACCTGCCGGGATTCGCGGAATGGTGGGCGCGTGTCAATGCCCTGCCGGAGTACCAAACGGTCCTGCCGGATCTCAGTCAGTGGGGCGAGCAGGCCGGGTAACTTGATAGGTGGCTAATGAGTCCCCATATACCTGGTGACGCGTCATTCGCGAAGATTGTTTTGATCGAGGAGATCGCATGAGCCAGGACAATAGCTATACACCGCCGAAGGTCTGGACCTGGGAGCAGGCCAGTGGTGGTCAGTTTGCCAGCATCAACCGTCCCATCGCCGGGCCGACTCACGAGAAAACACTGCCGGTGGGTAAGCACCCCTTCCAGCTCTATTCCCTGGCCACGCCGAATGGTGTCAAAGCCACGGTGCTGTTCGAGGAGCTGCTCGAGCTGGGCCACCAGGAGGCCGAGTACGACGCCTGGCTGATCAGGATCGGCGATGGCGATCAGTTCGGCAGCGGCTTCGTCGAGGTCAATCCGAACTCCAAGATCCCCGCGTTGATGGACCACAGCACCGAGACGCCAACGCGTGTCTTCGAATCCGGTTCGATTCTGCTGTACCTGGCCGAGAAGTTCGGTGAGTTCCTGCCGACAGACTTCCAGGCACGTACCGAGGCGATGAACTGGCTGTTCTGGCAGATGGGCAGCGCCCCCTTCGTGGGTGGTGGTTTTGGCCACTTCTATGCCTACGCACCGGACAAGCTGGAATATCCCATCAACCGCTACGCCATGGAAACCAAGCGTCAGCTGGATGTCCTCGACCGTCATCTGGCAGACAACCGCTACCTGGCAGGCGACGAATACAGCATTGCCGACATTGCCAACTGGACCTGGTACGGCCAGCTGGTGCTGGGCCGTCTCTACGACGCGGGCGAGTTCCTTCAGGTACACACCTACGAAAACGTGGTGCGTTGGGCGCAGGACATCGACGCCCGGCCGGCGGTCCAGCGTGGCCGTATGGTCAACCGAACCTTCGGGGAGCCGGAGATGCAGCTGCATGAGCGTCACCACGCCAGTGACTTCACGCACAAGACTCAGGATAAGCTCGAGCCCCAGTCCTGATCGCGTAACCTGACGTAGGTTGCTTGAGAGGCCGGCGTTCCACGCTGGCCTTTTGCGTCATGCGTCGTGGATAACCTGCTCAAGGGGTGAGTGGCTCAACGTTTGTGTCAGCCGTTCCATCAGTTCGCCGCTGTGACGCCAGAAGTGCCAGTACAGGGGAACCTCCAGCGCATGCTGCGGCGCCAGGCTGATCAATTCGCCACGCCGCACAGCGTCTCGGACCTGCATCATCGGCATCATGCCGTACCCCATGCCGGCGCTGGCCAGGCGGACGAAACCTTCCGACTCCGGACACAGGTGATAGGGGAAGGGGCCGTGGTAGCCGAACTGGGCGAGAAAGCGGTGCTGTAACTGGTCATTGGGGCCATAGACGATGGCGGGGGCCCGTCGGAAGGCCGCTTCGCAGGGGCCGTCGGGGAAGTGGTCGGCCGCATACTCGGGCGTGGCCATGGGGTGATAGGTCATCGAGCCCAGCGGCACGCACCGTGCGCCGGCAATTGGCTGGTCGCTGGCACACAGACAGGCGGCGACATCCCCATCTCGCAGGCGTTTGAGGCCGACGTCCTGATCCTCGACCACCAGGTCCATCAATACTTCCTCGCGCCGGCAGAAGTCGGTGACGGCCGAGGCCCACCAGGTCACCAGACTATCGGCGTTGAGGGCGATACGCAGTCGGGGCGAGGCGACTTCCAGTGTCGGCAGGGCCTGGCCGAGTTCGCGCTCGAGCAGGCAGACGCGTTGGTAGTGATTCAGCAGTCGCTGTCCGGCGGGAGTCGCCGCCAGTTGCGGGTGGCGGACCAGCACCGGCTGGCCCAGTCGGACTTCCAGTGCCTTGATGCGTTGCGATACGGCGGACTGGGAGAGACCCAGTGCCTCACCGGCGCGTTCGAAGCCACCACATTCGATGACCGTCGCCAGGGCGCTGAGCAGTTTATAGTCGAGCATAAGTAAAATTGATGCGGGCTTAGGAGAATGATTTTTTAGTATAGCGATGTCTCGCTATTCTGGCTTCACGCTGGATAGCAAAAGGACGATATCGATGTTGGAGAGTTACCTGACCGGCCTGCTGGTGAGTGGTGGCATCATCATTGCCATCGGGGCCCAGAATGCCTACGTACTGGGCCTGGCCGTGCGTCGTGAACATCACTGGTGGTCGGCCGGGCTGTGCATGAGCACCGATCTGTTGCTGATCACGGCCGGCATGTTCGGGGTCAGTGCCATGCTGGTGGCCATGCCGGAAGCCATGGCCGTGTTGCGGTGGCTGGGTGTGGCGTTCCTGACGTGGCTGGCGGTGCAGGGGTTCTATCGGGCTATCGCCGGTCGCCAGGGGCTCGAACGTGCGGAAGCTGAGAAACGCAGCCTGGTCGGAGTGATTCTGGCGACCCTGGCCGTGACGGTACTCAACCCCCAGGTCTATCTGGACACCCTGCTGCTGATACCTTCGGTCGGTGCTCAACAGGAGAGTGAGGCGGCCTTCGTGGCAGGGGCGGGCAGTGCCTCGGTTCTGTGGTTCGGGCTGCTGGCCTGGTGCGGCGCCCTGCTGTCGCCCTGGCTGGCGACGCCCAGTGCCTGGCGGCTGATCGACGGCGGGATCGCCACGATGATGGCAGTGATTGCGTTGAAGCTGGCGCTCGATACTGGTCTTCAGGCAGTTGCGTGACCCACTGTGCATCTGTGGCGGACATTCAACGCTATGTAGATTGCGTTTTCTATCAGCATTATCTTAACTCTGGGACGGATAACCTGATTTTGAAAGGTTAACGTTTTTTCACCGCGGGGGTGGGGACCCCCGCCCTCTCAGGATTGGCGTGGCTCGTCAGGCATCGCTGATACCGTCTTGGAGACTATCGAGTGCGTGCTTCACGTTTTTCCCAGTGGCTTTGGGGCTTGGGAATCGTGCTGTTGACGCTGGCATCCGTGACACCGCTGGTCATGGCGTACCTTGGTTCAGAAAAACTTCTGCATGAGTCTCAACAGCATACACTGCAGCGTGACCAGCGCCTCCTGGAAGAGGTGCTGGGCGAACGGTTCATGGATATTCGCTCCCAGAGCCGGGCGATTGCCGGTTCGCCGGATTTGCACAAAGCACTGGGGGATGCCGACTTCGACAGGATTCGGTCGGTCTTGCAGCAGCAACTGGCCAACGGGGGGCGCCGACATATCGATGCACTGGCGCTCGGGTATCGCGAAGAGCGGGTCGTGGCATCGCGGCAGATCAGCCCGGATCGGGTACAGGCGGTGCTGAATGACAATGTCACGGTCAACGAGTGGCAGAGTGTGACGGAGGCGTCCGAAGCGGACGCTGGTGAGTGGTTGGTATTGCCGGTCCAGCTGGATCATCAAGTGACCGCTACGGGACCGGCCTGGCTGTATGCTCTGGTCCGCTTGAATGACAATGACTGGCTGGCCAGCGTCCTGATGAGCACCTTCGGCGCGTCAGCGGTATCACTGCAACGCAACGACACCGTCCTGGTGTCCCGCGAGACCGGCACCGGCCAACTGGCGGCACTGGCCGGCATGCGTGACGCGCGGGGTTTGGTCGAGCAGGACTCCGGCATCCTGCGACACCATACATGGCAGGTGGGCAACAGTGCTCAATACCAGGTTCGCTCGTGGCTGCCGAACACCGCGTCGCCGCTATTGCGCGACATCCATCTCACCATGCTGCTCGTGGTCTGTCTGATGGTTGTGGTACTGGTTGGCATCTGGCTGCTTGCCGTGCGTCATTTGACGGGGCGTTTGTTGGCGGATCCGCTGAGTGACGCACAGGCAGCTCTGCGCCCCGAGACGCGGCCCGGCCGGTCATCGGTGTCGGGTGACCCGGCGTCGACCGGCCAGCGCCTGGAACGCACCAGCGACGCCGGGCTATGGCAGGCGCATGAACAGGACTCTTTCTTTTCCGGCATTATTCGATATTCCCCCGAATGCATCTTCGTCAAGGACGTTGAAGGCTACCACCGGCTGGTCAACAAGCAGTATGCGAGAACCCTCTGGTCGTCTCCCGAGGCGCTGGTCGGCAAACGCGATGAAATGGTGTTGCCGGAACACATGCTCGATCAGGCGCGTTCCTCGGACAGGGAAGTACTGGACTCCGGCAAATCGGTGAAATACGAGGCGACGGTCCGCACGCCGGAGGGAGTCAGGACCTTCCTGGTCACCAAGTTTCCGATCAGCGATGGCGGAGATACCCCTCATCTGCTGGGGGGGATCGCGACCGATATCACCGAGCTCAAGGAGACCCAGGAGCGTCTGGGGCTGGTACAGAATGTCTTCGCCGAGACCACCGAGGCCATCATCGTGCTGGACGACCGGCATAATGCGCTGATCGCCAACCGTGCCTTCAGTGAACTGAGTGGCTATGAACAGAGCCAGGCGACGCCGGCCATTCAGTCATTTCTGCTCGAGCACCCGGAAGTGGCCAGTCAACTGGACAAGCAGCGTCGCTGGCAGGGACAGTGTTTCTTTGTGCATCGCCAGGGCGGGATTCTGCCGGTACTGGTCTCGGCGACCACGCTGCCCAAGACATCCGGTGAAGCACGGTATGTCCTGCGCTTCAACGACATCACCGAGCTCAAGCTGGCCGAGCACCGTCTCGAACATCTGGCCTGGTACGACCAGTTGACGGGCCTGCCGAATCGCAGCCTGTTTTCCCAGCGCCTGGAAGAAGCACTGGAACAGGCGTCGACCATGACGGCCATCCTGTTCATCGACCTGGACCACTTCAAGGACATCAATGACAAGTACGGGCATTCCCGGGGCGACCAGGTGTTGTGCCAGGTCGCCGACCGCTTGCGCACCTGCGTTCAGGCCAAGGATGTCATCTCTCGATTCGGTGCCGATGAGTTCACCGTGATGCTACGGGATATCGATACCGAGGCACAGGTCATGTCGATTGCCTCGCGGGTGATGAATACCCTCGAGATGCCCTTCGAGGCGGGCGAGGATGAATGCCTCAACTCGGTGAGCATCGGCATCACACTGAGCATGCGGCATGGTGGTACCGCCGAGACCCTGCTGCGTAACGCCGACCAGGCCATGTACGTGGCCAAGGAGCGGGGGCGGCAGCGTATCGTGTTGTTCGACCCCAGCATCGATGCGCGGCAACAGCAGCGTCTCAATTACGAAATGGGTTTGCGTGAAGCCCTGAACAAGAATGAGCTCTTCGTGCGTTACCAGCCACGCTTCGAAATCTCGGGTCGCAGGATCGTCGGCGCCGAGGCCCTGGTGCGCTGGGAAAGCCAGGAGCATGGTCTGGTTCCCCCCGACATCTTCATTCCGATTGCCGAGGGAACGCGGCTGATCGTCGATATAGGCCGCTTCGTAATGGAGCAGGCATGCCATGAGGCGGCGCGCTGGGCCGAGCAGGGTGAGGCCGTGCCGGTATCGGTGAACCTGTCGCCCAAGCAGCTGCGTGAAGACGGCCTGTGGAGTGATATCCAGCGGATATTGCGGGAGTCCGGGTTGGCCCCGAACATGCTGGAGCTCGAGCTGACGGAGAGCATGCTGGTGGATAACATCGACCTGGTGCTGCCGCTCCTGCAGCGTATTCGCGCTCTGGGTGTCAATATTGCCATCGATGACTTTGGCACCGGCTACTCGTCACTGGCCTACCTGAAGCAGCTACCCGTCGATACCGTCAAGGTGGACCGTAGCTTCATCAATGATGTGCCCGGGTCGCCGGAAGACGAGACGCTGCTGCAGGCCATCGTCAGCATGGCTCGAAGCCTCAACTACCGTGTGGTGGCCGAAGGCGTGGAAAGCGAGCAGCAGCGCGCCTTCCTGGAGACCCTGGGGTGTGATGAGTTGCAGGGCTTTCTGCTGGGTCGGCCGGAGTCCGGCAACATGCTGATCAGCCAGGTAATACGCGCCCGTGAAGGCACGCTCGAAGGCGACCGCGGGGCCACAGGCAGCGGTGCCCATGGGGCCGAGGACTAGTCAGCGGGATGGCCAGGCAGTGCCCGGCCGGCTGAGTGACAGCGTCTACCATGGTATTGGCGCGAGCCTTGGGTAAGTTCATGGGCTGTCTGGGCTGACCTCGGCCTAGGCGAGTTCGGCGCTGTGGAAGACGTTCTGCACGTCGTCCAGGTCATTGAGCATGTCGAGCAGCTTTTCGAACAGGGCGGCATCCTCGCCTGTCACCGGCGTCGTGGTCTGCGGCACGAACTGGATCTCATCGATCTCCAGGTCCAGCTCGCCATAGGCGTCGATCAGGGCCTGCTTGGCCTTGGCATATTCGGTATGCGGGGCGAAGAGGGTGATGCGTCCATCCTCGTTCTCGATATCGGTGACATCGACATCGGCTTCCATCATGGCGTCGAGCGCGCCTTCCTCGTCCTCACCGTCGAAGGCGAAGATCGCGCAGTGATCGAACATGTGGCTGGCGCTACCGGGGGTTCCCAGCTTGCCCTTGCACTTGTTGATACAGGTACGCACATCGCCGATGGTTCGGTTCGGGTTGTCGGTCAAGCACTCGATGATGACCATGGCGCTGCCCGGGCCGAACCCTTCGTAGCGTGCCAGGGCATAGTCCTCGCCGCCGGCACCGTTGGCCTTTTCCAGCGCCTTGTCGATGACATGCGACGGCACCTGCGCCTTCTTGGCTCGTTCGATGAGCCCCCGCAGCGTCAGGTTGGAATGCGGGTCGCTGCCGCCCTGCTTGGCGCATACGTAGAGCTCGCGCCCATACTTGCCGTAGATCTTGGCCTTGGCGTCCGAGGTCTTGGCCATGGATTCCTTGCGGTTCTGGAAGGCTCTGCCCATTGTCTTGTCCTGTTGCCGCTAGTGTTGCGCAGGATTTTACGAAACACGCGAAGATGCGAACAGTCTTATTTCAGATTGTGGCCCGGCCGCATACACTGTTGGGGCCTGCCTGAACAGGCATTGTCCGTCATCAGGAGTCTTGCCATGGATTATCAGGCTTATCGCCATGCTCTCGCCGCCACTCAGGGAGGTAAGGAGCTGCCCTTTGCTCCGGCCGAGTTCGAGTCACGTCGCCGTGCCATACGCCAGCGCATGGGGGACCAGGGTTTCGATGCGTTGCTGCTGACCGATCCGGCCGATATCTACTACCTGACCGGTTACCATACGTTCGAGGTTTCGGTGCATGCCTGCCTGGTCATCAGTCAGGATCGGCTCGTGCTGCAGGTGCCCTCCATCGAGACAGGGCCTGCGGTGGTCACCGCCATGGTGGATGAGAGTCTGGGGTATCGGTGGGAAAGCATCGAGGAAGTGGTCGAGCCGCTGGCAGCGACGCTGGAGCCCCATGCGGTCATCGGGCTGGATGCCTACAATGCCGGCCTGCGTCACGGCGTGATCAGTGAACTGCAGTCACGCCTGGGGGCTCAGCGTTTTCGCCGGGATGGTGGCGCGCTGGTCGACGGCGTGCGGATCATCAAGAGTCCCGCTGAACTGGCGTGCCTGCAGGAAAGTGCGCGCTTGACCTCGCTGGGGCTGAAGGCGGCGGAGGCGGTGATTCGCCCGGGCATCACCGACAATGAAGTCGCGGCGGAGGGCGCCAGGGCGATGCTGGCGGCGGGCAGCGAATTCATGAGCCTGCAGCCCATCGTCACCACCGGGCCGCGTATCGGCACCATCCATGTCAATCACAAGCGCCACGTGATCAGGGAGGAAGAGCCCGTCTTCCTGGAGTTCGGCGCCGCCTACGAACGTTACACGGCGCCCATGATGCGCACGGCCGTTGCCGGACGCCCCAGCTCGGAAATGCTGGCCCTGGGGGATGTGTGCCGTCAGTTGAGTCTGGTGCTGCGTGATGCCATGCGCCCCGGCAACACCCTCGACCAGGCGGCGCGTGCCGCCGATGCGGTGCTGGCCCCCCATGCCGAGCGGGTGTTCTTTTCCGGCGTCTTCGGCTATGCCGTGGGCGCGCAGTTCCCGCCGAGCTGGGTCGAGGGAACCGGTTTCATCGCGCAGGGGCAGAACCGAGTGTTCGAGAACGATATGGTCTTTCATCTGCCCCTTTGTCTGCGCTTGCCGGGCGAATGGGGCATCGGCCTGAGTGATACCGTGCGCGTCACCCCCGATGGCGGCGTGGCGCTGACGGACAATGACTGGACGATCACCATGTCCTCCTGAGCGGACTGATGGTGACACCTCTGGCGCGCCCTCGGATCAGACTCTTGACCCCAGGTTAGGTTAAGGAATTATCTTGCAGGCTCGCCTTGTCCGTCCTGCCCTTCTTTCGAGAGCGTCGCCATGTTCCGTTACTTCGAAAATCTGGTTAATCCCTACCCCGAAGGCGAACCGCGGGTACCGCCGCGAGGGCTATTGCCCTTCATCGTGCATTTTTCCCGGCCGGTGGCCGGCCTGTTGTTGGCCATGTCGCTGGCCACCGCTTTGGTATCGGCCGCCGAGGTGGTGTTCTTCCACTATATGGGCGAGCTGGTCGACTGGCTGTCCAGTGCCGAGCGCGACGGCTTCCTCGCCGAGCACGGCTGGAGCCTGGCCGGCATGGGGCTGCTGGTTGTCGTGGGACTGCCCTTGCTGGTGCTGTTGCAGTCGTTGCTGACCCATCAGGGTATCTTCGGCAATTATCCGATGCTCGGTCGTTGGCTCTCGCATCGCCATATGCTGCGCCAGAGCATGGCGTTCTTTCAGGACGAGTTTGCCGGTCGTGTGTCGCAGAAGGTCATGCAGACGGCATTGGCGATCCGCGAGACGGTCATGAAGCTGATGGACCTACTGGTCTATGTGGCCGTCTATTTTACCGGGGCCATGCTGCTGCTGGGGAATGCCGAGCCCTGGCTCATGGCGCCATTGGTGGTGTGGCTGGCGGGGTACGTCGCCATCATGTGGTTCTTTGTGCCCCGGTTGCGCGATGTGTCCATGGCCCAGGCCGATGCCCGGGCGCGCATGACAGGCCGGGTGGTGGACAGCTACAGCAATATCCAGACCATCAAGCTGTTCGCCGACACACGCCGTGAACAGGCCTATGCGCGTGATGCCATGGAGGGATTCATGGACACCGTGCACCGTCAGATGCGCCTGGCCACTCGGCTGTCGGTGAGCCTGACGCTGCTCAACTCGCTGTTGCTCGTCGGCATCGCTGCGATGGCGGTGGGGGCCTGGTATCTGGAGGCGGTGTCACTGGGTGTGATCGCGGTGGCGATCGGATTGGTGATGCGTATTCGCTTCATGTCCGACTGGATTCTGTGGGAAGTGGCCAGCCTGTTCGAGAACATCGGCACCGTGCAGGACGGCATCAATACCATCGCGCGGACACCGGCGGTACTGGATTCGCCGGATGCCGGTGAGCTCGATGTGCCCCGGGGGGAGATTCGTTTCGAGGCGCTGCGGTTCGGTTATGAGCTGTCCGATGGCGAGGCGCGCCGCGTCTTCGACGGCCTGGACCTGACCATCGCGCCGGGCGAAAAGGTCGGTATCATCGGTCGCTCTGGCGCCGGCAAGTCGACGCTGGCTAACCTGTTGCTGCGTTTCTACGACCTGGAGAGCGGGGCGATCCGCATCGATGGCCAGGACATTGCCGACGTGACTCAGGAGTCGTTGCGTCGTCGCATCGGCATGGTGACCCAGGATACCTCGCTGCTGCACCGTTCGGTGCGTGACAATATTCGTTATGGTAGCCCGGAGGCCAGCGAGGAAGCGATCGAGCGTGCGGTGCGCCAGGCCCATGCCGACAGTTTCCTCGATGACCTGATCGACCCCCAGGGGCGTCGGGGACTGGATGCCCATGTCGGTGAACGTGGCGTAAAACTGTCGGGCGGACAGCGACAGCGCATCGCGATCGCTCGGGTCTTGCTCAAGGATGCTCCGCTCCTGGTACTCGACGAGGCGACTTCGGCGCTGGACTCCGAGGTCGAGGCGGCCATTCAGGAGCAGCTCTATGCGTTGATGGAAGGCAAGACGGTCATTGCGATCGCACATCGCCTGTCGACCATCGCCATGCTCGATCGCCTGGTGGTGATCGATGAAGGACGTATCGTCGAGACGGGCAGCCACGAGCAACTGCTGGCTCGGGATGGACTCTATGCCGCGCTGTGGCATCGGCAATCGGGTGGCTTCCTGGGGCTCGATGCCTCGCAGGCCACCGAGCTGGACGGTGGTCAGCCCATGGAGACGGCGACGCCATGATACGCGAGCCGTTCCACTCGAGTGCTGTCGTCGGGCACATATCAAGCCGGGCGTCAGCCGGACGGCGGCCAGCATCCACAGAGCGTGATGAAACGAGGAGACCCATATGGAGAAGCCCCCACGCATCGATGACCCCCTGACGCTTAGAATCGGCCACGAGGAACTGGTCATTCGCAGGCGCTATGAGACACTCAGCATTGCCAATGACTTTCTCGTCGCCATCTGGTTTCTGGCGGGCAGCGTCCTGTTCCTGTTTCCCCGTCATGAAACCCTGGCGATATGGCTGTTTATCATCGGTAGTGTGCAGTTTCTGCTGCGCCCGAGTATTCGGCTGACGAGCCACCTGCACTTGCAGCGCATCCCGAATAGCCAATGGCATCAGTGAGGGTGGGGTTGCGAGTGCCACCACGGGGCGTTGCCAGTAAGCCCCTCAAGAATCATTCGGCATGTCTGGCGCCGGACCGTCAGCGTCGGCCTTTGTCGGTCATTGCCTAGCCGTGGGAGGACTTCCAGTGAACATGATGCAAGTGATGAAGATCGCCCCCTGTGCCGTCTGCGTGATGGTGTCCGGGGTATTGAGTGGTTGTGCCGGCACGACGACGACGCAAGCGGCGTTCCCCGAACCGGATAATGCGTACTTCAGGCCCGGGACACTCGAGTCTCCGGAGGCGGTCATGGCCATCGAACCGGGGGATGGTCGGGACCGGGTGCGCGAGCTGTTGGGCACGCCGCATTTTTCTGCGGGATTCGCCGAGGAGCGCGCGTGGCACTATCTGTTCGACCTGGAGGCCCGAGGAGATCATGAGCCCATGCGGTGCCAGTATCGTCTGGCTTTCGATAGCGAGGGGCGTGTCGAGCGCGCCGACTGGCGCAGTGCGCGTTGCAAGTTGCGTTTCTCGAACTGGCAGGCCGAGCCGATCGAAGGTAAGGGCGTCGTCCAGAACTATCGCTTGCCGCTCGAGAGCTCCTTTACCGAAGACGGCGAACTGACGGCCGAGGGACGACGCCTGCTGGAGGAGTTCACGAGGCTGCTGAAGCGGGATTTTCGTTCGCCTTCGCTGGCTGTTGCCAGCTATCCGGAGGCTGCGACTCATTCCGAACGGAGGCGCAGTGTACAGGCCTTCCTTTCGTCCGCGTATGAGCCTGGAACCGCCGACATCACGCTGACAGACAGCGGCGTCTCGCCCTGTGATGCGGTCGAGCGAGTCAGCCGTTGCGAGCGTATGGCGCAACTCGTTATTCAGGTTCGCGGGCGTTGAGCAGGGAGCTGGGCTGTCGGTCCTTCAGGCCGGGCTTTCAGCCAGCAACTCGGGGCGCGCCGTGAAGCGCAGTCGGAAGCAGGTCCCGACATTTTCGGTGCTGTCACACTCGATGGTGCCGCCATGGCGTTCGATCACGGACTTGACCAGGGCCAGCCCGAGTCCGTAGCCGGCCGACAGGTCGGCGCCCGTACTGCGTTGATAGCTGTCGAAGATGGTCGGCAAGTCCTCTGGTGGAATACCCACCCCCTGGTCCTGGATCTCGATGCTCAAATGGTCCGATGTCTCCCTGACGGTGATCGATACAGTAGTGTCAGCCGGACTGTATTTCAGGGCGTTATCTATCAGGTTGTAGATGGCCCGTAGCAAGTAGGCGCGATCGCCCTCCATGGGGCCTTCATCCTCGACATCACTGTCGATGCGGATGCCGTGCTGGCGGGCTTTGGGCCAGGCCTGGTCGATGGCCTCGAGAACCACGTCGGAAAGCAGCAGGAAGTCACGCTCCATGGCACCGAACTCGATTCGGGTCAGCTGCATGAAGCTGTCGGTCAACGACAGCGCATTGCGGGCCTGCTGGGCGACCCGTTCCAGCAGCACTTCTTCCGTAACACGCGATTCCGGGCTCTGCTGTAGCTGTGTCAGGGCCAGGATGCTGGATTGCGGTGCCTTGAGGTCGTGGGAGAGGAAGCGCAGCAGACTGGCACGCTGTTCTTCGGCCTGGCGCTCACTGGTGACATCGACAAAACCGATCAACCAGCCGACCTCGAAAGCGTCCACGGCAGTCACCAGGGACGACACCTTGAGGTGGTAGTGGCGTTCATCCTGGCTCGTGTACAGGGTGTCCTCGAGGGCCGCGAGCTCGTCGTCTTCCGACGGTGCCTGTTGCGCAAAGGCGGGGCCTTCCGCCGTCATTCTGGCCAGCAGGTCCTTGACATTGCCGCCAGCGTTGACGTGATGCTGTTGCAGCAGGCGTCTGCCCTGGTGGCTGGGCAGGATGATACGACCCTGTACATCGACCACCAGGGTGGCAATCGGCATCGAGTCGATGGAGTCGGCGATGAACTGGCGGGTGTCGTGGATGCGGGTAATGGCGCGCTCCAGAGAGAGGAGGCGCTGATGGAGCACCAGCCCCCATTCTGCCTGCTGTGCCGGCTCGGGTTCGGGAATGAGGCTGGGCTCCTGCTCCAGGCGGTCGATTTCCTGCTGAAACCATTGCAGAGCGGTGGCCTGACAGCGCCAGCTGATCAGCACGCAGGCAATGATAACCGAGCACAGCGCAGCCAGGGGCGGCCACCACCAACCACTGGCGAGCAATGCCCAGGCGACTGCCATGACCAGGCACATGACCAGCAGCGTCAACTTGGCCATGTGACGAAACTTGCACACCCAGACCAACCCCATGAACAGCAGCAGCGGAAGGATGGAGAGCAGAGAGGTCAACCAGGCCGGGGGCTCGCGAATGATGTCGCCATTCAGCAGGCCGTTCAGGAGGTTGGCCTGGATTTCCACGCCCGGCATGCCTCCGCCATCACCGCCGAATGGCGTTGGATGCCGGTCCCCCAGGCCATTGGCGGTGGCTCCGATCATCACGATACGCTCTTCCAGCAGGGAAGGCGGGATGCGTCCCTGCAGGATATCGACATAGGAAACCCGGGGGTAATGGAGGGCCCCGGCGCGATAGGGAATGCGGACATCCGGACGCGTGTCTTGCTCCAGCAAGGACTCGGTCGCCCCTTCGGGTGACACCAGCCCCCGGGAGGCCAGGTGTTGGTAGAGGCGCAGCGTGAGCTGGGGGATGTCGTCTCGATATAGCGCGACATGGCGGACGATGCCGTCCCGGTCGGAGCGGATATTGATGTGCCCCATGCCGCGAGCCGCCTCGCGCAGGGGCGTAATGGGCGGCAGGTAGGTCGATGCCGACAGGCGGCCAGGGGAGCTGTCGTGGATGACTGGCAGGAAGGCATGGCCGTAACGCTCCAGCGCAGCAGCAAGGCGCTGATCCTGTGAGCCACTGGCGGCTTCGGCGAACACGACATCGAACAGCACGGCATTGACGTTCATGCCGTCCAGCTGGTCCAGGAAGCGGGCATGAACGTCACGGGACCATGGCCACCGGCCCAGCGCTTCCAGGCTGCGTTCGTCGATGGCCGCGATCAGGATGTCATCGTCGGTGGCGAAGTCCTGCCGGGTCAGCAGGCGGTCATACAACTCATGATCGGCCATCCAGTGCTGCTGGCCCGCCCACCAGGTGGCGGCCAGCAGTACCAGGCCGATCAATAGCCAGGTTCGGGTGAGGTCGCGAAACAGGCTATGGCTGGCTTGGTGCACCTTGCCTCCCGGAGGCCACCAGGGTGGCGCCGGTCGTGTCAGTGTCGGCAGGCGCCACCTGCAGGCGCCAGAAGAAGTCATCGATCGGCAGGTTGCGCAGCGTCACGCCCTGATTGGCGGTGAAGGAACGACTCATGATGGGGTCCTCGAATGACGCCTCTTCCGCCAGTTCCAGCCGGTAGCTCAGATCCGGGATCTCGGTCCACTCGAAGGTGTAGTCCTGGCCATCGACCCGTAGGCTTGCCTCGACAGGGCGATGCAGCACCAGGTCCCGATCGTAGCGACCTTCCAGCCCCAGTTCATCGACGGCAGAGCCGCGGACATAGTAGAAGCCCCGTGGCACCGACGCGAACGTCATCCTGGGTGACTCGCCGCGCTTGTCACGGAAGATGGTTTGAAAGTCGGGATCTCTGGCCAGTTGTACTCGGTAGGACTCGGCCTCGGGCAGAGAGGACAGGGTAACCGTCAAGGGTTGAGTGACCGAGAAGGCTTCTTCCTTCACCTCGGGGGCGGCCAGCAACTGCTTTTCCTGTATGCCGGCATCAGCGCGTGACAGGGCGCCCCGCCCGGCGGGTATGTCCCGGGAGCTGGATTCGCGGCTCAGGTTGACAGCACCCTCAAGCGTCGTGACTCGGGTGCCATCGTCCGCTCCGGCAACGCGGAAGTGGGTACCGCGCACCCCAACGATTCCGGCGGGCGTATCGATACTCAACACTTCGCCCTGGTCGCGTTGTGGTGGCACGCGGGCTTCAACCTCGCCGCGCTCCAGATACAAGCGGGAATCCTGACGGTTCTGCTGTTTCAGGGTGACTCTGGAGCGGGAGGGTAGCACCACATTTTCGCCGTGAGGCAGGTTCAGCGAGACGAAGGCCTGTGTCCCGGTTTCTACCGTCTCTCCCGGTGCCACCGTCATGTCATCGGTGAGCGCGATCCGTTGGCCGTCAGCCCTGAATAGCCAGGCTTCTCCTTCTGCATGACGCACCTCGGCCGAGAGCTCCGGCAACGGAGGGATTTCCAGAATATCGCCGGGCTGTATGTGTCGTGGCTCCACTACCTTGTTGGTGTCGCGCACGATCGTCCACTCTTCCGGGATACCGCGGTAGCGTTCCGTTATCTCCCAGAGGGTGTCGCCGGGTTGCACCCGATAGCGCTGTGTCTCCTTATCGGCGGTTGCCGCCGGGCTCAGTATCAGGGTCGCCAGACAGGAACCCGCGATACCGTATCTGTGCCAATGGCTCATCATTCTTGTCCCTGCGCACTGTGTCGCTCTAGAGAAACGTGATATCTGCGATACAGGATACGTCATGATATGGCGTTGTCATGCAGCGAGTTGATGTTTGTTCACTTTTGAGTTGAGGCTGGTGGGTTTGTCGGATGTAGGTCTGTGAGGGACACGGGCACGTGATTGGCGTTATCGTCAGCCACAGCGGGTTTACAATATTTGTTCTGGACCTGCTTAACACCCCGGATGGTGTTTTCTATCATGCTTGGGCCATGGCCTATCCATGGCTCCCTGCTTTTGCCTGACGCCTAGTCAGGCATTTTTTTCCGCCAGCGCAGTACTTCCCGGCATTTGCTGGATGTTGCCACCGCCGTTAGTTCGCTATACTGCCCGCTGTTCTATTCTATAAAGTAAACGGTTGTTACAAGGCTTGGGAGCCTATCGCGATGTTCATTGCCATCCTCGAAGATGATTCCGTGTGCCGAGAGCAGCTTGTCGACCTGTTGCGCATGGCATCCGAGCGTAGCCCGCAGGAATGGCGTGTCACCGGAAGCGAAAACGGCTGGCAGATCGACAGCTACCGGAATGCTCGTGAATTCATTCGAGGTATCAAGCGCAATACCTATAATCTGGTGTTGCTGGACTGGATGTTGCCTGACATGGATGGTCCAGATGTGCTGAGCTGGATGGGTGAGTACTTCCAGTCGCCGCCGCCCGTGATCATGGTAACCGGTCGTGATGCTGAACAGGATGTCGTCGAGGCACTCAAGGCCGGCGCAGAGGACTTCGTCAACAAGCCGTTTCGCTCCGAAGAGCTGATCGCGCGCGTCCTGGCGACTCTCCGGCGACGGCATGTTGGCGGCAAAAACCGACTCGAGCCCTTTCAATTGGGAGAAGTTCAGGTCCTGCCCAAGGAAGAGTCGATCACCGTGAGAGGTGAGCCGGTCAAGTTGACGCACCAGGAGTACCGGCTGGCCCTCCTGCTGTTGCGCAATATCAACCAGCCCTTGAGTCGCTCCTACCTGTACGAGTCGGTATGGGGGCAGGAAGAAAGCCCCATGTCGCGGACTCTGGACGTACATATCTATCGCCTGCGGCGCAAGCTGGGGTTCAATGCCGAGAATGGCTGGAAACTGGCTTCGGTCTATCGCTACGGATATCGGCTGCAGCGCCTGGAGGCTGACGGCTAGAGGCTCGAGTTCCTCTGTGTGACACAGAGACATGGCCATGACCCATGCATCCTGCAGTCATGGCCCACTACGCCGTGTTGGATGCTTCTCTGAACCATGGCGAGAAGGCTCCATCGGCTACTGTGTCGGCTTGCTGCGCTAATGCGCACCACATGTCAGCGCCGTTGACGCGACAACCTGTCATCCAGGGCCCATACCGCCTTCCCCTTGACTTAGCCCCTTTCACCTGGAGCTCAGGAGCAACCCTTGCCGGAGCTGATCCTCGGTTTCAGCAAAGGTCATGGCGATGCCCGTACTGCATCCTTTCACACAAAAATACCGGTCATGAGGTGCACAGCAGCTCATTCGCCGCTTTGTCACCAATATCTGCTTGGCCCTCACCCTTTCGTACTGATCCAGGAATAGCGTGGACGTGCCTGACTGTACGAGTCTGCAGTTTATGCAGTTTCGGGCAAGTGCCATAAGTTATGAAATATTGGTATGAGTAAAGTTGTTGCTTATTGGGGTATTCCTCCAGCCCCTTTAACCCTTTTCGTGGTGGTGCTTAAGTTTTGTGTTTGCATTTTGTAGGATTTCTCTTATAGATGTATGCGCACTTTCTATAGTTTGCTTTGATTCTGGTTTGATGTGTATGGGGAATGCGCTTGTTAGGTAAAGGGGTTATTGTTTTAGGCAAGGCTATCATATTGATAATAAAGGGTTTTAATCTTTTACTAGATAAGTTGGTGTCTTGAGTGTGAGTGTTTTTTAGTTTGTTTGTTTTAGTGAGTCTGGTACTTAATTTAACCTTTGTTAATGTTTACAGTTCCGGCTTCTATGCTAATATTTCGACGCTATTTAGTGGTCTCTTTAGATAGGCCTTCTAAGTGGCTTTATTAGCAAGGAATGCAAAGCCAGCCCATATGAAAAGTTGGGCAGGCTGGAACTCTCAAGAAGATTTTTTGAAGGTACAGACAATGCGCATGAAAATCATTTCTTCCAGCGTCATCGCGTTTGGCCTGATGGCGAGTGGCTCCGCCATGGCCCAGCAAGCCGGAACTGTCGACTTTGAAGGCGAGATCACCGACAGCACCTGCTCCGTGGCGGCTGACTCCCAGAACAAGACCGTCACGCTGCCGACCGTTTCCACCAACGCATTCGGTGGTCAGGGGACAAGCAGTGGTCTGACGGCCTTTGCCATCAACCTGGAAAACTGCAGTGTTGAAGACGACCAGCAGGTCTCGGCGTATTTCGAGCCCTACCCGAACGTTGACCTGTCCTCGGGTAACCTGGTCAATACCGATACTGGCGCAGAGGCGGCCGGCAACGTGCAGGTACAGCTGCTGAACAGCCAGACCAATGCCATTGACCTGTCCTCTCCCGTGGGCGCCAACGGTCTGCAATCCGGTGCCGAGTGGGTTGATGTCACTCCCAACGGTGCAAGCGGTGATGGAACCGCCACGATCAATTACTTTGCTCAGTATTATGCAATGAATGATCAGGTCACCGCGGGTACCGTTGCTTCCTCTGTGAACTTCACGGTCACTTACCAGTAATGGTGCGGGCCCCGGAGCCTTTCGCAGGCTCTGGGGCCTGGTCCTTGATACTTCTTTCTCTGATACAACTCGGGTGATGGCATGAAGCGTCTGCTTGTTTCGTTGATTACTGCGTCCACCGTGCTGCTGGGCATCAGCATCGCGCAGGGGAGCGTGGTGATAGGAGGCACAAGGGTTATATACCCGGCGGAAAAGCGAGAGGTTTCTGTGCAATTGCAGAACTCGAGCGAGGAGCCGGCGCTTGTTCAAGCCTGGGTTGACTCCGGTGATCCGGATGTCAGCCCGGATAATAGTGAGGCGCCCTTTGTCATTCAGCCGCCTATCTCACGGATAGAGCCCGAGCAGGGCCAGGTGCTGAGACTCTCTTATACAGGAAGCCAATCGCTTCCGAAGGATCAGGAGTCGGTCTTCTGGTTGAATGTTCTGGATGTGCCGCCCAACCCTGGCTCCACTGACGGTGAGGCTCCAGAAAACTTTCTGCAACTGGCTATTCGGTCACGCATCAAGGTGTTTTATCGGCCCGAAGGGCTCGAAGGTGACGTCTCGGATGCACGTGAAGAAGTTCAGTGGTCCGTGAGCGGTGACGTATTGCGTGGGAACAACCCGACGCCTTATCACGTGACAGTGTCTCGTCTGCTACTGCCCAATGACACAGAAGTCAGCATACCGACTGGCGAGGGGATGCTGGCACCTGGTGAGAGCAAGGCATTTGACCTGCCGTCCGGTGCGCCGAGCAGCATAAGCAGCCTCAAGATGACGACCATCAATGATTATGGCGCTCGCGTCGAAACTGATGTTTCGGTTGGCAGGTAGTGATTTATAACTGCCTTTTGCCACCCTCTCTGCCGGGTAGGGTCTTGAATGGATTATGTACGTAAAAAGGTGAGTCGCATGGAAAAGCGACAAATTATCGCTTGCTGTGCCAGCTCGTTTTTGCTCATGCCGGCGGTAACAGCAGTACATGCCCAGTCCGCTCAAAATGCGACGTTGCCTGGCCATGCGGCTGACAACTCCGTGGTTCAATCAACGAATAGCGAGAATGCAGAAGGCCGTAATGAGGCGCCTCGGGCCGGGCAGGAAGCGTCCTTCAACAGCCAGTTTCTGCGCGGAGGTTCACAAGGCGCAGATGTCTCGCGTTTTGCGACAGGCAACCCGGTAATGGCGGGCGACTACTCGCTGGACGTTTACGTCAACGATAGCTGGCAAGGACGCCAGCAGTTCACCTTTAGTGGTGGTGAGGAGGGCGGTGATGCCCACACCTGTTTCACACTGGAGGATCTGTCGGGACTGGGGGTGAAGACAGCCGAACTTGACGTTGGTGACGAGACCTCTTCTGAAGATTGTCGCCGTCTCGGTGACTGGATATCCCAGGCTGCGGTTCAAGTGGATACAAGTAAGCTTCGCCTCGACGTCAGCATTCCTCAGTCCTACATGCATCGGCAGGCCAGAGGTTATACGGATCCTTCTCTGTGGGAGCCAGGCATCAATGCCGGTTTCCTGAACTACAATTTCAATGCTCGCCATTCGGAAACCGATCAGCCCGGTGGTAGCACATCCACGACGGACACTGCCTACCTGAGTCTGGATACTGGTGTGAATCTTGGTGCCTGGCAGTTCCGGCACCGGTCGACGGTATCCAGGGTTGATGGTCAGGATACCAACCTTGATGCACAGGACACCTTTGTGCGCCGGCCCCTGCCGTCACTGAAGAGTGAGCTTCTGCTGGGTGACAGTTATACGTCTGGTGACATCTATGATGCGGTCGGTTTCCGTGGTGTCAATCTGTCATCCGACAGCCGTATGCTTCCGGACTCCCGCCAGGGGTATGCCCCCACTGTGCGTGGTACGGCGCAAACGAACGCTACCGTCGAAATCCGTCAGAACGGACAGTTAATCTATCAAACATCCGTTGCACCCGGTCCCTTCATCATCGATGACCTCTATCCGACCAGTTATGGCGGGGACCTGGAAGTGAGTGTCATTGAAGCGGACGGTACCGAGCAGAACTTTACCGTCCCCTTCGCCTCGGTTCCGGCCATGCTCCGTCCAGGTTCAAAGCGCTATAACGTAACGGCCGGTCGGGTACGCAGCGCTTCCAGTGATCAGGAGCCCTGGTTTACTCGGGGGACTTACCGTTATGGCATCACCAATAGCCTGACGGGATACAGCGGTGTCACAGTGAGTGAAGCCTATCAGTCATTTGTCGGCGGCCTGGCCTTGAGCACTCCGGTTGGTGCTTTTTCTGCCGATGTGACGCATGCGCGTTCCTACTTCGAAAGCTTTGATGATGTTCAAGGCGAGAGCTACAAGTTCACCTATAGCAAACGCCTGGCGGACCTGGGGACCAGTTTTACTCTGGCGGCGTTTCGCTACTCGACTTCCGGCTTCCTGAACCTGGAAAACTCCTTGAATGCCCGTGATTTCGAGGAAACTGGCGGCAATTTTGATGACTTGCGACGCATGAAAAGCCAGTTCCGGTTGACACTCGATCAACGACTCGCTGAAGGATGGGGCAGCCTCTATTTCACTGGCTCGACACGGAACTTCTGGAATACACAGGGCGAAGTCACGCAGTATCAGCTGGGCTATAACAATCGTTACAAGATGCTCAATTACGGGCTCAACATTGGCAAGTCCGAAAACGAGCGCGGCGAGTCGGATACCACAGTGACGCTTAGCTTGTCGATGCCGCTGGATAATGTCCCGGGTACCCCCAGCCTGAGAACCTCCACGTCGACCCTGAATGGTGAATACGACAGTAGCCGCATCGGCCTGGCCGGCAATGCGGGTGAAGATGGCAATGTGACCTACAACCTGTCCGTGAGTGATGACGCCGAAGGCGGGTCTACAGGACAGTTCAGCGGACAGTACAGCTCGCCCTATGCCTCCTTCCGCGGGTCCTATAGCCAGGGAGATAATTTCCGGCAGTTTGGCTTTGGGGTAACCGGCTCCATGGTGGCCCACAGTGGCGGTGTAACCCTGACCCCTCAGCGCGGTGAAACCATGGTTCTGGTCGAAGCGCCCGAGGCCAAGGGGGCTCGTGTGACCAACTCCGTCGGCGTGCGGGTGGATGGTAACGGCTATGCAGTAGTGCCCTATGTTACCCCTTATCGCCTCAATTCGGTGCAGCTGGATCCCAATGGCATGTCCAATAACGTCGAGCTGCTTGCCAGCAGCAAGAAGGTGGCACCCTATGCCGGGGCAATCGCCAAACTCAGCTTCAAGACGGATACTGGCCAGGCGCTATTGATCAAGGCGCATGACAGTAGTGGTGAGCCGCTACCCTTTGGTGCAGATGTCTACAATGCTCAGCAGGAACCGGTCGGGTTCGTCGCGCAGGGCGGTCGTATCTATCTGCGTACAGAGAAGAAGGAGGGCACCCTGACGGTAGATCAGGGAGATGAGTCCAGCTGCACCCTGAATTACCAGGTCCCTGAAGCGCCAGACACCGAAAACAGTGCTTCTGCCATTACCCATCTGGAGGCTCGTTGTGAATAGCCATAAAGTTTGCCGATTTGCCGCAGCCATGATGGCTTTTGGATCTGCCTTCATTCCGGGACACGCATTGGCGTCCTGCGAAATTGTCGTCGATGGGTTCCAGGCGCAGAACATCAACATGGCAGTGGGACGTGTTATCGTTCCGGCCAACTCTCAGGTTGGTGACCGTCTGGCCATCGAAGAGTTTCCTATCAATGATAAACCGGCAGATGGTGATGTCCTGACGGAGTGTGATGAGTCCGGGGGGTATTCCAGAGGCGAAATGTTGGTAGGCCAGCCATCCTCCTTGGGTCCCAATATTTACAGCACCAATGTTCCCGGTATCGGTATACGTTTGTCTCGTCGCATCCAGGGGCGTGATTTAACTGTAGAGTATCCACATACCTTGACGCTCGATCCTGAAGGTACATACTTTATAGGAAATGGTTTTTTTCGTGTTGAGGTCTTCAAGACGGCGCCTCAGACGGGATCGGGGCCTTTGGCGACTGGCCAGTATACAACTTATTATAATGACGGTGATGGGCCTTCCAAGCCCCTCTTGACCTCTTATCTTGATGCCAATGCCATCACCATTATTTCGCCGACCTGTGAAATCAATGCTGGCTCCCGTAACATACCCGTAAATTTTGGCCAGGTTCCCGAGTCCACGTTTGAAGGGGTAGGGACCACGAATACCGAGCGAAACTTCGATATTGGCATGCAATGCACTGGTCCGAATTATGGCGAGGCCTTCCTGGACCTGCGCTTCGAGTATGCCCCGGACCCGGATGGGCCTGCAGGCGTCATAGCGCTGGAGGAGACCAATGATGCTGCCTCTGGTGTCGGTATACAGCTACTCGACAGGCGTGACAACTCCACCATTGAAAACATGGAGGCGGTCCAGGTTGCTACACTGGTTCCTGGTGATAATGGCCGTATGCTTTCCTTGCCTCTCAAGGCACGCTACTACCAGACGCAAGCCAATATCGAACCCGGTAGGACCAAGGCAACTGCTGAGTTTCTTATCGAGTATCGGTAAACAATCAGAAGTTAAGGCTTAAAGTCTTAACTAGTGTTTTAGTGTTGTCAGGCTCAGGGTGTGCTGTTTAGTTCACTGAACCCCTGAGCCAATTTTATTTTTCTTCTTCTGTGGTAGTCTTTCGGCATCTAACCAGAATTTTGGGAGTGTTAGAGTAATCCGGTGAATTGATAAGTGAAGTTAAAGAGCTTCACAGGGGGTGACGATGAAAGTCGTTTCTTTTGGTGCTGGGGTGCTTGGCATGATGCTGAGTGGCTTCGCCATTGCGGCGCAAACCGGCACGGTTAATTTCGAAGGGAAAGTGGTAAACAGCACCTGCAATGTGGTGCCTGCCGACCAGGATAAAACCGTTATCCTGCCCACCGTATCGGTTTCTGCACTGGCTATAGCCGGTGCCACAGCCGGCGCCACGCCTTTCAGTATAAGCCTGGAAGACTGCACGATAGGAAATGTTACACCAGAGCCTTTCTCTCTTTCCCCTATGGCGGCGAATGCCGAAAATCAGTTCGATGTTTCCGCATACTTTGAGCCTGGTGGAACAGTCGACTCGAGCACGGGGCGTCTGATCAATACAGCCTCAGATGGCGATGGCGCGACTAATGTTCAGATCGAGCTGCTCAATAGTCAGGGCTCCCCCGTAGAGATAAGCGAGGTGGGTGGCGATGGCCTTCAGGCCGGAGCCGAGTGGTATGCCGTTGGTGGCGACGATGGCGCCGTGACGATGAACTACTTTGCCCGCTATCATGCGACCGGTGGCCCGGCGACTGCCGGTGTCGTCTCTTCCACTGTCGACTTTACGCTGATCTATCAGTAACCCTCAGGACTGACTGACGTCTTCCCCGCCTGGCCCCAGGGGCATGCTTGCCCTTGGGGCTTTTTGTTTGCCAGGTTTGCCTGCGTCCTCTGAAACACTACTGTCATCATTCTAATGGTATTAGTCTATTTCATTCTTGGCATACTCGTGTTATGACCTTGCGGTGAGCTATTTTGGCAAAATTTAATCTATGGCTATCGTTAAATATTAATCAATAGCCCTTGGTTATCGTGTGGTGTGAGTATTTTCGTTAGCACTATACCAAGTTGCGCTTTTTCATATTTGTGTTACTTTTCGTGTGTCTCATATATAAATGCTTATGTTGAGTCATGAATAAAGCATGTGAGGCTTTCATAGCCTCATGGTGTTGATATGACTCATCTAAAGTTTTTGCGCATCGCTAAAGGGATAGTTGTCAACGATGAATCATCATTACCGTAATGGCCGGGGGGCTCGGGTCATTCGCTCGGGTATTTGTGCTGCTGCTCTGGGTTCTGTCGCTTTTCTGCTGCCTGTCAACGGCGTTGCGCAGCAGCAGCTACCACCCGATACGGCATCCGCTGGCTCGTCCACGCTCCAGTCGGTGGTCAAGCAGGCCATCACCACCAACCCGGAAGTCCAGGCGGCCTGGAACGGCTTTCAGGCCGCGGGCCATGATGCGGAGGCGGCGCGCGGCGGCTTCCTGCCGCAGCTCGATGCCACCGCCGGTGTCGGCATCGAGGACCGCGAGAACGACCGGCGCGGCAGCTACGACACCGAGTACGCCGAGCTGACCCTGCGCCAGATGATCTATGACGGCTTCGCCACCAGCAATCAGGTGGAGAACCTCGAGAAGGCCGAGCTGGTGCGCTACTACGAGCTGCTGGGAGCCAGCGAGAACACCGCTCTGGAAGTCACCCGGGCCTATCTGGATGTGCAGCGGCGGCGCGAGCTGGTCGAGCTGGCCCGCGGCAACTATCAGCGCCACAAGCGCATCTACGACCAGATCCGCGAGCGCGTCGAGTCCGGCGCCGGCCGCGGCGTCGACCTGCAACAGGTCCAGGGGCGCCTGGCGCTGGCCGAGTCCAACCTGCTGACCGAGGCCTCCAACCTGCATGACGTCTCGGCCCGCTTCCAGCGCCTGGTCGGCGAGCTGCCGTCGGAGTCGCTGGCCGAGGCACCGACCTTCGACGGCCAGGTTCCCGGCGATGTCAGCCAGGCGCTGACCCTGGCCTATGAAGGCAACCCCGACTTCCACGCCGCCATGGCCGACATCCAGGCCAAGCGCGCCGAGCGTGAGGCCAGCGAAGCGGCCTTTCATCCCCAGCTCGACCTGGTGGGGCGCACCGGCACCTACCTGGGCAGCGGCAGTGGCGGCAGCTTCGTCGGCGACGAGCATCAGTCGCGCAGCAGCATCGAGCTGGTGGCCAGCATGAACCTCTACCGCGGCGGTAGCGACCTGGCCTCCTTCCGTGCCGCCAGCGAGCGCGTCGAGCAGACCGTCAGCCTGCGCCGCAAGGCCTGCGTGGATGTGCGCCAGACCACCCAGATCGCCTTCAACGACAC